>JBKHXZ010000032.1:0-3497 GCA_046565785.1 Acidimicrobiia bacterium | reverse complement strand
GAATCCGCGACCTCCGAGGGCGAAGATCGAGCCGACCCTCGGAGATCTCGCGGGCCACTCCGGTGAGTTCTTGGATCGGCCGTGCGATGCTGCGCCCCACCATCGCCGTGATCAGAACGCCGAGGCTGCCGGCGATCAGGGCTGCGACCGCGACCCGGCTGGCGATCTCGCCGACTCTCCGATCCAACTGTTCTTCGGTCACCGACAGCCGGTAGATCCGTCCGTCGGGGGATGCCACCGCCACATAGTTCTGCGTGACCCCCGTGGTGGCCGACGTACGGGTGTCGGTTCCCACCCCCTCCGCCAGTGCGGTGACCACTTCGGGACGGGACCCGTGGTTCTCCATCGCGGCCGGATCGAACGCGGAGTCGGCCAGCACCACGCCGTCACCATCGATGATCGTGACCCGGACGTCGAGGACGTCTGCGAACTCGGACGCTTCTCGCTGCAAATCGCTCTCCGAGACCCGACCGAGGATGAGTCGCGCAGCCCGAGCCTCACTGCCGAGAGCGTCGAACGTCTGGCGCCGCAGCACGTCGGAGGCACCGTCGAGGATCAGGACGGTGAGAAACCCGATGACGACGACGAAGGCGACGGCGTACGAGGCGAGCAATCGCCCGGACAAGGATCCCCGCCCGGGTGACCGCGCCTCACTCATCGACAAATTTGTAGCCGAGTCCTCTCACCGTGACGATCCGTCGCGGGTCGGACGGATCCTGTTCGATCTTTTGGCGGATGCGCTTGATGTGGACATCCAAGGTCTTGGTGTCCCCGAAGTAGCTCGGCCCCCACACTTCGTCGATGAGCGCCTCGCGGGTGGCGAGCCGGTTCTTGCGCCGCATGAGCGACTCGAGCAGGTCGAATTCCTTGGGGCGCAACTCGACCGAAACCCCGTCCACTCGCACCTCGTGGGCGTCGATGTCGATCTCCACCCCTGCCCCCCGTACGACTTCGTTGGCATCGGCGAAAGTTCCGGTGCGGCCGGCCCGGCGCAGCTGAGCGCGCACCCGAGCCATCAGTTCGCGCATGGAGAACGGCTTGGTGACGTAGTCGTCTGCACCCAGCTCGAGTCCGGCCACCTTGTCGGCTTCCGAATCACGAGCGGTGAGCATGATGATCGGCACGTCGGAACTCGCTCGGATCTGGCGGCACACATCCAATCCCGACGATTCGGGCAACATGACGTCGAGAAGTATCACCGCCGGATTTCCGATCCGTGCTTGTTCCAGCCCGTCTCGGCCGGTGACCGCAGTCAGGACTTCGAACCCCTCCAGTTCCAGGGCATACGAGATCGACTCGACCAGGCTCGGCTCGTCCTCGACGAGGAGCACACGCTGTCTGGGTTCAGTCCTCGCCAGCACGATGAGCGAACGCCTCCTCGTTGAAGTCGTGGATCTCTCCGGTCACGAGAAACACCACCTGCTCACCGATGTCGACCGCCTGATCTCCGATCCGTTCCAGTGCCCGGGCAGCCATCATCATGTGAGTCGCCCATTCGAGGAGCCGCGGGTCAGGTCCGCACGCCACGACCTCGCGGTACATCGAGCGGTTGATCCGATCCACCGGTTCGTCCATGGCCGGCAACAGACGCGCCTCGTCCGCGTCCCGACGAACGAACGCCTGTGCCGCAGTGCGGATCATGGGTCGGACGAGATCGGACATCTCCCGGATCTGGGCCACGATGCGATCACTGCTGGGCAGGTCCGAGGTGAGACGTGCGAGTTTGGCGATGTTCACGCACTGGTCTCCGGTGCGTTCCAGCGTCATGTTCAGGTGCAGTACGGCCGACATGAGCCGCAGGTCACTTCCCATCGGCTGTTGGCGTGCCATCAGATTGATCCAGCGCGCGTGGATCTCGTTGTGGGTGCGGTCGATCTCGTCGTCTTGGTCTACGACCGCGGAAGCAAGTTCCGAATCGTGGGTGATCAGTGCCTCGACCGCCGAACCGACCATGCCCTCCGCCCGATCGGCGATGTCGAGCATCATCTGCTCGAGGGCTTCGAGTTCGTGGTGGAAATGGCTGCGGTGGTCGACCATCAGCTCCCCCTCATCCGAACCGGCCGGTGATGTACTGCTCGGTTTCTTCCACTCGGGGCGAGGTGAAGATGCGGTCTGTGGAGTCGTACTCGACCAGACGTCCGGTCCGCTGACCGGTGTCATTGACGTCCACCGAAAAGAACGCCGTCCGGTCAGACACCCGGGCCGCCTGCTGCATGTTGTGGGTGACGATCACGATCGAATAGTCGGTCTTCAGGGTAAGCATCAACTCTTCGATCCGTAGGGTGGCGATCGGGTCCAGCGCCGAACAGGGCTCGTCCATCAACAGTACGTCGGGACTCGGCGCCAGGGCGCGGGCGATGCACAGCCGCTGCTGCTGTCCACCGGAGAGTGAATAGCCGGACTCGTCGAGCTTGTCTTTGACCTCGTCCCAGAGGGCCGCCTGACGCAGGGCACGTTCCACGTGGTCGCCCAGGTCCGACTTGGAACCCTTGAAGCCGTTGATCCGCGCCCCCCACGCCACGTTCTCGTAGATCGACTTGGGAAACGGGTTGGGCTTCTGGAAAACCATGCCGATTCGACGGCGGATCTCCACCGGATCGATGTCTGCCTCGTAGATGTTCCGCCCGCCGAATAGCACCGACCCTTCGACGCGAGCTGTGGGGATGAGGTCGTTCATCCGGTTCAGACAGCGCAACACGGTCGACTTGCCACAGCCCGACGGGCCGATCAGTGCGGTGATCTCGTTGCGGGCGAAATCCATCGACACGTTCCGCACGGCGAGGAAGTCGCCGTAGTACACGGAGAGGTCCTCGGTACGCATGACGGGTGGTTCGGTCGTAGCCACCGCAGTTGCGGCGTCGGTGCCTGTTTCGGTCATCGTCATCTCTTCCAGGTCGGTGGTCTCGGCCATCAGGCCCTCCTCGAATACCGGTTGCGGAGTATCACGGCGGCCGCGTTGAGGGTCAACAGCAGGACGAGCAACACGATGATCGCCGCGGCGGCGATGCTGCGGAACTCGTCCTGCGGCCGGGCCGTCCACTGATAGATCTGGATCGGCAGCACTGTGAACTTGGAGAACGGTCCGGACGGGTCGACATTGATGAACGTCGACGCTCCCACCACGATCAGCGGCGCGGTCTCCCCGATCGCCCGGGCCACAGCCAGGATCGCCCCGGTGAGGATCCCGGGAAGTGCCACCGGCAACACCTGACTGCGGGTGGTCTGCCACTTGGTGGCACCGAGTGCCATTCCCGCCTGCCGCAACGAACGGGGAACCGCCCGCAGCGCCTCCTGGGCCGAGATGATGATGATGGGAAGGATGAGCAGGCCGAGCGTCAGCCCCGCCGAGAGAATGGTTCGTCCGTTCTCCGACACCCGGCCCCCTTCGCCCAGGAACAGCGCCCCGGAGGTCAACGGTTCGAGCGTCCGGACCAGCACCGCCAGACCGAGCATTCCGTAGATGATCGACGGGACCCCTGCCAGGTTGTTGATGTTGG
>JBKHXZ010000031.1:0-2694 GCA_046565785.1 Acidimicrobiia bacterium | reverse complement strand
ACGCCCAGAAATGCGGCGGAGTCCAAGCGAACACGACGGCGAACATCGCCCAGGCCGCCACCGACAGATCGCCGGTGACCGCTGCCCAGCCGACGAGTACCGGAGCTGCTCCGGCCGCGCCGCCGATCACGATGTTCTGCGAGGTGGTCCGCTTCAGCCGCAACGTGTAGACATAGACATAGAACAGGAGCGCTCCGGTCGAGATGGCCGCGGCGAGCAGGTTGGAAGTCAGCCACAACACGACGAACCCTGCGGCACCCAGGCCCCAACCGAAATTGCGGGCGTGTTCGGGTTCGAGGCGATGGTTGGGCAACGGACGCTTCGAGGTCCGCTTCATCACCTCGTCGATGTCCCGGTCGTAATAGTTGTTGAGGGCGTTGGCGCCTCCGGCCGACAGAGTCCCGCCGATCAGGGTGGCGACCACCAGCCAGGTTCCGGGCCATCCGCGGGCGGCGAGGACCATCGCCGGAACAGTGGTGATCAACAACAACTCGATGATGCGGGGCTTCATCAGAGCCACGTACGCCCCGATCGAGGAACGAAGATCGCGGACAGGCGCGGGGGTGGTAACTGCTGCTCCCATTGGTGCGGGAAGCCTACCGGCCACCCGAAACAGGTAGTCCAGCCAGATAGGCTGCGCCGCCATGCCCACCGCCCACGCCAACGGCCTCGACATCTTCTATGAGATGGACGGTTCAACCGAGCACCCCGCGGTGCTCTTCATCCCCGGACTCGGAAGCCAGTTGCACTACTGGACACCTGAGCTGATCCGCCCCATCGTCGACGCTGGATTCTGTGTGATCCGGATGGACAACCGGGATGCCGGATATTCGACGCATCTCGACGGTGCCCGAGTCAATGTCTTCAAAGTCATCCAGACTCTGGAGTCCGGAGGAATCCCCGATGTCCCCTACCTCCTGTCGGACATGGCAGACGACGCAGCCGGGTTGCTCACCGCTCTCGGCATCGACACGGCTCACATCGTCGGCTCGTCGATGGGCGGGATGATCGCCCAAACCTTTGCCTTCCGTCATCCGGACCGCACCCTGACGCTCACCTCGATCATGTCCAAGCCCGGCGACCTCGAGTCGGGGCAGGCCACCCCTGAAATGAACGAGTCGCTCTACACCGCCCCGCCCACCGAGCGGGAGGCAGCGATCCAGGCGGCCGTCGACTACGCCCGAGTCGCCTGGGCGGACTATTTCGACGAGGATCGAGCCCGCCAGACAGCCGTCCGCAATCTCGACCGGGTGGTGTACCCGCAGGGGACCGGACGTCAGCTCGCCGCCATCCTCGCCTCCGGTGACCGCACGCCCGACCTGAAGACGATCCGATCCCCGAGCCTCGTCATCCACGGCGAGAAGGATCCTCTGATCGACGTCTCCGGCGGGCGGGCCACGGCAGCCGCCATACTCGGAGCTCAGCTGTGGGTGATCCCGGGAATGGGCCACGACCTGCCGCCGGAACTGTACGGGGACATCACCGACAGGCTGATCGCTCACTTCCGGTCGGTCTGACCGGTCCCGAATCGCCTCCGAGAGAGGCAGCTCGACCGAACCGGATATCAGCTTGAGGGCTGAGAAGGCGACGCCGGTGCCCCATGTGCCCCCACGCACAATGCCGGCGCCGCCATGTTCTCAGCACACGACCCCCAGTGGCCAACCCATGTCGCCGTCCCCCCTCGGGTGGTTCGCGCTACCCCTCAGCGACGAACCGCGACGACAAGCACAGGCGCTGGCCCCGTTGGAAGCAACCTACGAGAGGGCGCTGAACAACTACTGAACGAGTTCGGCGAGCACGGCCCGCACCTCCTGGCCGATCGCCACTGTTGTCGACAAGGTCGGATCCGGTTCGCCTTCGAGACGCTCGCAGGCCGTCTTCCGGAACTCGGCAAGAGCCGGAATCCACTCGGCGATCGGCACCCAACCGACGGCTCGCGTCACCCGTTCCACATGATCGATCACCCGACACGCCAGCCGCGAATACCCGGCATCGATCAACATCCCCGTGGCTGCCGAAAACACGAGACACGAATCGACGTCGTTGCGGGGAGGAAGCAAGCGCATCGCCTCGAACAGGTCGACGGCGGCCTCCCGGGCGTCGCCCCACCGATAGCGAACGACCGCACGCTGGACGAGGGCACCGCACGTCGCCGGACGATCGTCAGACCGGCGGGCCAACTCCACCGCTGCCGCGGCGTTGGACAGGGCCGATTCCGCATCGTCGGAGTACCAGCCGACCATCGACATCCCCTGGCGGCAGATCGAAATCGACCGCAGCAGGCCGTCGACCTGCAACGCCTCCAAAGCCGCATTCAGCAGCCGCGGTGCCTCCACGGTGTCACCCGACAGCGCCGCGGAGTATCCGATCGCCAGATGACATTCGGCACGCCCCCGAGCATCCCCCAGTTCCTCGAACATGGCGACGGCCTCCTCCAACAGACGCAGACCCTCAGCCGGACGTCGAGGCTGATCGACCCGGCTCAGCCCGTACAACGCCCACGCCACATACCAGCGATCCCCGATTCGCTCGGCCACCCGACGGCATTCCTCGTACCGTTCGGACGCCGCGTCGTACTCGGAACGGGCGAACGCCGCCCACCCTGCCGTCCACGACGCCCGAACGCGAACCGGATCGGACAGCTCGCTCGCCAGAGCCTCATCCAGCCACCGGGTGGCCTCCCACCCCAGATAG
>JBKHXZ010000030.1:0-4343 GCA_046565785.1 Acidimicrobiia bacterium | reverse complement strand
GTGTGGCGATCCCGATGACGGCGCCCACGAGCAACGTACGGGGACGGGTCGAACCCAGTTGGAGCATCAGGGTCCCACCAAAAGTGATCCGACGAACTCGGTCGTCCCTTCGGGGAGGCGCAGCTCGATCGTTTCGGAGGCGGTCTCCTGCGCTGGCACGTGCCCGATCGAGACAGGGATTCGGGTGCCCTCGATGTCGAGTTGCACCGTCCCGTGCCAATCGTGCGGCGAAGAGTTCTCGATCGGCAGGGTGACGGCCACCCGTCCGTCGTCGTCGATCGCGATCGAGATGTTCACTCGGAGCCCCCCACACAGGGTGGGAGGTTCGTCGACGGACAGCACGGTGGCGCTCGTCAATACGGGCGCGTTGTCCTCGTCGAGGATGACCTGGAAGGGCGATTCGACAGCCGCGCGGCAGGTCAGAGTGTGGCCCAATCCGCGAAGCGAAGACAATCCGAGTGGGATCAGGAAAATCGACACGAAAAGATACATGGCGATACGAGAGACGAGAACGGCCGGCATCGCACCCGAGTTTGGCGGCGAAGGATGGCCTGTCAAGATGGACCCTGGGATCGAGAATCGACGCGCATAGACTGCGCAGCCATGTTTTCATCCCGTCCGCCACGCTACCGACGGATACGCAATCTGTTGTTGGTGTCCGGACTGCTCGTTATCGGTCTGATTGCAGTGTCGATGGTGATTCGTGAGGTCGACCCGATCGAAATCATCGCCACGCTGCTGTTCGCGCCGATTTATCTCGGTCTCGTGCTGTACGGCGGTTGGGTGGGCCTTGCGCTAGGGGTCGGAGCATCGATCGCCTATGTCGGCATGCGGATGCCGGCAGTCGAATACGTGGGGGTTGCCCCCCTCGCCGGGCTGTTGGCCAGCAGAACGATCGGATATCTGGCGTTCGGAGGACTCGGGGGATGGGCGGCGGCTCGTGTCCTTACGTCGCTGAACAAGCTGGAACTGGTCGACGACGTCGACGATGCCACCGGACTCGGCAATCATCGATCCCTCCTCGATCGCCTCAAACGTGAGCAATCTCGAGTGCGACGCTATGGGACCGACTTCACGGTGGTGTTCCTCGAGTTCACGCTCGACGAGCACGAGGGTCGGGCTCGGAAGAGGCATCGAAACCAGCTCCGCAACCTCGGCTTGGTGATCGACAGTTCCGCCCGAGAATCGGATCATCCCGCCCACATCGCTCTCGGCGAACATCACGTGATCGCCATCGTTCTCCCGCAAACCGGTCTCCTGGGCGGCGAGGTCGTGCTGCGCAATCTGACTGGATTGATCCGCGAGCAATTCGACGTACCGGTATCTGGCAAGGCGTTCGCCGACGACGATCCCACACTGGACGAGTACGTGAACGAATTGGTCGAGGTTCAGGCTCCCTGAAGTTCATCAATGTGCTCATCACCCCGACCGGTCACGTCGCCGGTTAGGAGACCTGATGGGTAGCCGCCGGCAGGCAGAGGTGAAAACTGGTCCACCCGTTCGTTCGGCTGTACTGCAGGTCTCCATCGTGGAGGCGGGCGAGAATGCGAGCGACACGCAATCCTATGCCAAGGCGGTCGGGCTGTCCTGGGTTGACGCCGGTCATCGGCGCGTCGAAGAGACTGTCGAGGAGTTCCGTCGGTACCCCGCGCCCGTTGTCCGCTATCTCGATGCAGGCCACGTTTCCGTCGTGAAACCCGGTGACCGTCAGTCGGTCGCCGCCATGGATCACCGCATTGTCGACCAGGATGCGGAGAATCTGGCGGAAGCGGGGGCGGTCCACTGAAACCTCCGACGCAAACGATCCCGACAACGTCACCTGCGCCTTGTTCCTGGCCCGTTCCAGTGCCCAGCTCAACTCCGGATCCAGCGGTGTAGGTGACGGGGTGATGGAGATCGCCTCCGACTCGATTCGAGCAGCGACCAGGAGGTCATCGATCAGTTCGGAAAGGCGATGCCCCTCGGACCAGATCATGTGGTGCAACTCTGAGATGTCGGTCTCGGTGAAGTTGTCCGAGCCCGTTTCGAGTTCGTGGGAGAGGCCGATGATGGCAGTCAATGGGGTTCGCAACTCGTGGGCGAACGAGGCGAGGAAGCGATCCTTGCTGGCAATGGCCTGTTCGAGATGCTGACGCCGGGCCCGTTCATGGCCGAACTCTTCAGCCATGACGGCGAATTCGGTGGTCCGCCTGAGCAGTGACACCAATCCGATGAGGAGACCCGCAGCGAGCACGACGAACTGGGCGAGGCGCATCGCCAGGCTCGACCACCAGAACACGGTGAATCGTTCGTGCGCGAAGGTGTGCATGGCCACGTCCCAGAACCCGAAAGCCAGGCTGGAGCCGATCCAGGCATGTGTCCACAGGGCGCGTTGTCCGACTCGCAGTGTCCAGACGACGATTGCTGCCAGGGAGAGCACAGCGACGACCCCGAGACTGAATTCCAGAAGGGGGCTGTAGGCACCGTCAGCTTGGATGAGTACCGGCAGCGGGTTTTCGCCCCAGGCGAAGTATCCGATCATCCCAATCGACACGGCGACCGCCACTCTGCGGGCTGAGCGACTGCCCCGCGAGGCCGGAAGACCGGCTAGGACGGCGAAGCCGGCAATGATCACGTGCCAGAACACGTACAGGGCGGCGGCGCCACTCGAGGTGGTGCCGAAGATCCCACCGTCGGGGGCGATGGTGGGGAACCCCAGGATCTGGATCCCCATCGCCAGCCCGGTCAGGCCGTACGCCCATGCCATCCACCGCTGGGCGTCGTCGTCGGTGGCGGCGGCTCGAACGGCGAGGAGATAGGTGGCGATGAGGCTGGCGGTGGTAGCAAGCAGGTAGATCACCGGCAGGGCCGGGATGAAGGCGGGCAAATTCGAGGCCACAGTCAGCGCCGCTGTGAACGCAGCTCCGGCAGCCACCGAAGTGCCCACGATCCACGATGTATTCAACCGCCCAGTCGGTCGCTCGGGCGGGTGTAGCTCTGCCGACGACATGGCCCCCCTTTTGCTGGTCGCCAACGAGTATCGGCCCCGACCAGGGCTGAGTGAAATCGAATCTTTCGAAGCCGACAGGCGTTCAGCCGGAGTTCGCGCAGAGTTCACCGAGGTCGAGGTTGCTCCGTCGCCCGATCCCTGACGAGGTGTCGTCGATACACTGCGGCGGATCGGTTCTCGCTGTTCATCGGTCCACTGCTACGACTAGCGGATTCGGTGGAAGATCAGACAACGGGCGCTTAGCTCAGTTGGGAGAGCGCCTCCCTTACAAGGAGGAGGTCGGCGGTTCGAGCCCGTCAGCGCCCACTACCGGCTCTCTGCGTCGGATGGGATCCACACGATGTTCGTGTCGGCTCCACAACTCGGACTGTGAGCCGGAAGGGGTCAGACTCGCTCGTATAGCGCCGAGTCGAGTACGAAGACGGTCGCCGAGTACATCGGAAGCCCCTTGGCTACCGGCGAGGCCCCAACCTCGGTTGGGCACGCCCTACGGATGAGGCCTATCACCTCGTCGACCTGACTTCCGGGTACTCCGATCAGCAGGGTGCTGTTCCCGCGTCTTAAGAAGCCCCCGGTCGTATTGATGCGGGTGAACCGGATATCCGCGTCCAGCAGTGCTCCCGTCACCGCATCGGCATCTTCTCCCTTGACGACTGCGACAACCAGCTTCATCCCGGTCTCCCGGCGGGTCCTCGTGTCTCGGTGCGTCGTCATTGTCGTCTCCTCCACATTTGAGCCGACCGTGGGTGGTCGAGTATCGGTTTCACCGGGAATGCGAGCGAACCGTTCTACCGGTAGACCGAACATCACTGCCCCGCCCACCTCGACTTCCACCGTGGTCGCGTATCCGAGGGTTGGATCAACCAGTGCGGCCGTGCTCATATGTTCGAGCCGGGTCTCACAGGTCCGTGCCACGACGTCCGCGACCTGGTCGTATTTCGACTCGTCGATCCCGAGCAACAAGGCAACGTTGCCCACCCCCAACCATCCACCGGTAGCGCCGATCTTCGTGACTCGAAGATCCATCTCTAGGAGCGCGGTGATGAGCTTGTGGGCATCCGCCGTCTGTACAACGATGAGAACTAGCAGCATGGAGTCGTCCGCCAGTCGCCAGGGGCCGATTCGCCCACGGCGTCGTTCAGGCTGTATACCCGGAGGGTAGTCGGGGAACCACCTGTCCGCGGGCCGAGCCTGGTGGTCGACCGGGGGTGATTGCCGGGGTTGGGCCGATCAGCGTCTACGCGACGGTGCTCGCCACGCTTGTCGGATAGGTTCGGGGCAGGGAATCCGGGAGAGATTCCGCCGACCCGACGTCGAGGCGACGTCCGACGACCGCGCCGCCCGTCTCACCGCT
>JBKHXZ010000029.1:0-18391 GCA_046565785.1 Acidimicrobiia bacterium | reverse complement strand
TCCACGAAGCCGCTGGCGACTCCGAGCAGCGTCGACTTGCCGGACCCGTTCTCTCCGACCAGGGCATGAACTTCGCCCGCCCGACATTCGAAGCTGACATCGGTGAGGGCGCGAACGGCCCCGAACTGACGGGACACGCCCGTCAGTTCGAGGACCAGTTCGCGCTCGTTGGTGCTCATCAACCGCCGAACATCAACCGGAGGACGTCGTCAGGCACGAGTGAGGTGCCGGACACCACCGGATTGGGGCGGTCGGGATTGCAGTCCGCCTCGGTGACCTGGCGCATGACGTGCGGCACGATGATCTGGCCGGGAACCTCGGCTCCCTTCAGATGAAGCATCGCCGCGGTCACACCGGTACGCGACTGGAAGTTGCCTCCTGCCGAGTACCAGATGTTGTAGGTCGGCTCGCCGCGCTCCACCCAGTCACAGAACAGACTCTGCTCGTCGGTGCGCAACGCCAGCGTCAGGTTCTCCACCGGGATTCCCTGTCGGTCGTATTCCTGCAGTCCGGTGAGCATGCCGTCGGCGTACTCGTAGGCGTAGCCCCGGATGTCCGGATGCGGTGCCAGCAGACCCTCGAACACGGCCGGAATGGCCGGGTTGAACCAGAAGGTGTCACCGGTTGTGCTGTCCCGGTTGGCCGGCGGATTCACCAGCTCGAGTGAGTCTCCCAGGGCGTCGATGGTGCAGCGCTGCCACCCGAGGGTCAAGGCATTGCCGGGGGTACCGCCCAGCAGGGCGACCTTCCCTTCGCCGACCCCTTCGTTGAGCACTTGGGCGAAGCTCTCACCGAGGGCGCACAGGTCCTCGCCGACGACCGACGTGTAGTCCTCACCGGGAACGAGAGCGTTCTCCTGATCGGGCAGTCCGACGTATCCCGCCGAGAAGGAAACGTAAGGGATACCCGCCGCCTCTGCCTCGAGGATCACGTCGGCCAGACCGACACCGATGTCCGGGTAGCCGACGATGAAGTCGACCCCCCGGTTGATCAGGAACCGGATGTCGTTCTGGTGCACCGCCGGATCGGGGTCGAAGTTCGCCGCAGTGGCCACGATCGTCCCGATCTCGGGATAGGTGAGGGCTTGCAGGACGGCCTCCATCTTGGAGACCGAACGCCAGACGTTGACGTCGTTACCGCCGCCGTCGGCGTAGCCCATGACGAGTTCGCCGCCCGAGCCGGTGTCGCATTCCTGGTTCGCCCAGCATTCCAGAGCCTTGTCGATCGTCGCTTGATCCAACTCCTGGCTGGCACGCGCGATCGAAGCGAGCACGATGTTCCAGCTCGCCTCGTCCGACGGTTCCACCGGCCCGAGGGCCTTGGCGATCAAGGCAGGGTCAGCGTCGATGGACTCGCCGAAGTCTGCGAGCGGGTTCTCGTCCCCACCGTCGGTGACGGTGGTCGTCGTCTCGCCGTCGCCGGCAGTCGTTGTGGTGTCGGCGACAGTCGTTGTCGTGTCCGCCGCCGTGGTTGTCGTTTCTTCGGCTTCTCCGCCGCAGGCAACCGCCACGAGGGCGAGCACAGCGACGAGGCCGATCGTCTTGAGTCGTTTCACGTTCCTCCTCCGCTACTTCGTCAGTCCCTGATTCCGTCGTGTCTCATTCGGGGTGGCTCTCCTTTCTCAACCCGCGCCGCTCCTCGCCGTAGAGGGTCGGTCGCGAGACTTTCGGTCGCGGAACAGCCGTTCCACGCCTTTGATGATTCGATCCCCGGACACGAGCATTCCGGCGACGATCACGACACCGAAGACCACGAACTGCCAAGCGGTCGACAAGCCCATGATCAACATCATCCGGTTCAGCCCGGTGAGGAAGAAGGCGGCCACGAACGTGGAGAACGAGCTCGCCAATCCTCCGGTGAGCGATGCCCCGCCGATGACGACCGCGGCGATCGGAGCGAGGAGATAGGCATCGCCGGCGGACACGCCGGGGGTGACGATGAGACCGGCGAGAAGCACGCCTCCCATGGCGTACAGCACCGCCGCCACCACGTATGCGCCGACCTGGTTGAGGGTGATCCGAACTCCCACCACCTGGGCGGCACGGGGGTTGGCACCCACGACCTGGAAACGGCGACCGACGGTGGTGTACCGGAAGGCGAGGACGAACAACAGCATGATTCCCACACCGATCCAGAAGATGGGGCTGACACCGAGCACCCGGCCCGCCGCCCAATCCGAGAACGTCTCAGGCACGGGACGCTGAACCGGGAAGGTACGCCCATATCGGTTGACCGCCCCGGCCACCAACTGGCCGACCGCCAGGGTGACGATCAAGGCGTTGAGCTTCAGTCCCCCGATCAACAGCCCGTTGACGAGACCGATGACCGCCGCCACTACGGCCGCGGTGAGGATCGCTCGCACCACCTGGCCCTCGGCCTGGTTTCCGACACCGATCATGATGACGGCCGCCAACGAAAAGGTGCCGGGGATGCTCAGGTCGATGCCGCCGGTCATGATGACCAGCATCTGACCGAGGGCAACGATCCCGAGGATGGCGGCGGCCGGAGCGATGGCACGGAGCGCGGAGCCGCCCAATGTGGCCGGCGCCCACCGGGCCGCGACGGCGACCAGCAGGGCCAAAGCCAGATACACCGGCATGTAGCGGGAGGCAACGACGAATCGAGTCAACGCCGACGAGAACCGAGCAAACGAGGCGCTCATCCGACACCTCCGGCGACCAGGCCGGCAGCGTGTGAGACCCTCCGCGCCGCGTCCTCGGCACCCTTGCGTACCGCAGTGACATCCGCATCGAGTTCTCCGGCGCGGACCACCACCCGGCCGTCGACGATCACCCAGTCGACGTTGGAGGAGTCCATTCCCCACACGACTGCACCGATCGGGTCGTTGACCGGATGGATGTTGGGACGGTCTGTCCGCAGGACGATCACGTCGGCTCTCCGTCCGACCTCGATCGACCCGGTTTCGGTCAGTCCGGTCGCCCGCGCGCCGTCCACGGTGGCATACCGGATCACTTCCCGGGTGGTCAGCAGATTCGGTAGCCCGCCCTTGCCGGCCAGCTTCAGGTCGAAGTGATGCCCATGCTGGATCGAGATCGCCGCCCGCATCTGGGCGAAAACGTCGCCCGGACCGTATCGGGTGTGGTCCACGCCCAATCCCGGACGGATGCCGCGGTCGAGGAGTCGCTGCATGGGCGGTGATCCGAGTCCCCCGGCCATCTCGGTGGAGGGGGTGATCACCACCGCGGCCCGTGCGGCGGCGATCGCGTCGAGATCGGCGTCGTCGAGCAGCGAACAGTGGACCAGGGTGACATCGGTGCCGAGGGCGTGCCGGCGAGCCAGTTCCACCCCGAGGCCGGGCTGGTTAGGTCGGCGTCCGAGGTGGGTGTGGACACGCAGACCCGCCCGGCGAGCGACGTCCCAGGTGGTCACGAGGTTCTCGAGACGACCGGTGTCGGGATCGGCCGAACCGAAAGCCTTGACGGTGGTGCGGCCGATCCTCGGTTCGGGGGTGGCCAAGGGGTCGACATCGGGATCCCAGGAGGGGGCAGCCTGCACCAGCACGGTGCGCAGCCCGGAGTCGGCGTGGGCCTCGGCGATGGCTGCGATGTGATCGGCAGCTGGGGAAACGTCTGCCCAATCCACCACGCTGGTGACACCCGCCTGGGCAGACGCCAACAATCCCACCAGTGTCGCCGCATACAGGTCCTCAGGCTGGTGGTGGGGTCCGACCATTTCCGGCGTCGGATGGTCGCCACTGTTGCGGAACAGCGTGGTCCAACTGTGCCGATGAGCATCGACGAATCCCGGCATGACGATGCCATCGGTGGCGTCGACGACTTCGGCGTCTCGTGCCCGAATGCGGTGGCCGATGTCGGTGATCCGCCCGTCCTCGATGAGCACGTCGGCCTGTGGGTGGTTGGCGGTGCGGTCACCCAGCGTGAGCACACAACCGCCACGGATCACGATGCGACCGCTCACAGCGGGCTCCGAACGTCGAGGGATTCGAGGATCGTCTGGTGGATGCGTTCGGTGGAGGGGATGGCGAGGTCTTCGAGGGTTTCGGCGGCGGGGAGGGGGATGTGGGGGGTGGTGATGCGGATGACTGGCCCGTCGAGGTTCCAGAAGGCTTCTTCGGTGATGATCGAGGTGATTTCTGCCCCCCATCCGCACAGGCGGGGGTTTTCTTCCACGGTGAACAGCCGGCTGGTTTTTTCGACCGATCCGAGGATGGTTCGGGTGTCGAGGGGGACCAGGGTGCGGATGTCGATCACTTCGGCGGAGATCCCGTTTTGGGCCAGCCGGTCGGCGGCTTCCAGAGCGCGGGGGACCATGAGTGCTAGTGCGACGATGGTGCAGTCGGTCCCTTCCCGCACGATCCGGGCGGTGCCGAGCCGGTCGACCAGTTCACCTTCGGGAACTTCGCCTTTGGTGGCGAGCAGCGACTTGTGTTCGAAGAAGATGACCGGGTCGGGGTCACGCACCGCGGCGGCTAGTAGTCCCACCACGTCGGCCGGGGTGGATGGGGCGACCACTTTCAATCCGGGGATCATCATCGCCCAGTTCTCCACACTCTGAGAGTGCTGTGCCCCGAACCGGGATCCGCCCCCGTTGTGGGTACGGACCACCATCGGCACCGATACTTGCCCGCCGGTCATGTACCGGCTTTTGGCCGCCTCGTTGGCCAAAATGTCCCAACACACCGCCAGGAAATCGGAGAACATGATTTCGGCGATCACCGGGATCCCGGTCATCGCCGCTCCCATCGCCGCTCCCAGGATCGCCTGTTCGGAGATCGGAGTGTCCCGCACCCGTAACGGACCGAACTCGTCCAACAGGCCGACCGTGGTCTTGAACACTCCACCGGCGGCGGCGATGTCCTCTCCCAACATCACCAGCGCCGGGTCACGCCGCATCTCCTGGGCGATCCCATACGCCACCGCATCCCGATAGCTCAGTTCCGCCATGCCGAACCCCCATCCGCCCACACGTCGGACATCAACAGCTCTTCACCCGGAAACGGACCGGCCTTGGCGAACTCGGTGGCCTCGTCCACCTGCCGGGCCACGTCTTGGGAGATCCGGGACAGGTCGGATTCGGGAACTCCCAGCCGCAGCAGCCGCCGGTGATAGAGCGGAATCGGATCGTGTTCCGCCCACGCCTCGACTTCTTCGACCGGACGGTATTTGCCAGGGTCGGCCCGGGAATGACCACCAGAGCGGTAGGTAAGCGCCTCGATCAGCGAAGGGCCTTCACCGCGGCGGGCACGGGCGAGAGCGGTGCGGGCCACGTCGTACACCGCGTCGGCGTCGTTGCCGTCGACGATGATCGATTCCAGACCGTAGGCGGGGGCACGATCAGCAGCCGGATGCGGCACCGCGGTGATCAGATCGATCGGCGTGTACTCCATGTACAGGTTGTTCTCACACACGAACACCACCGGCAGATCCCACACCACCGCAAAATTCAACGCCTCATGGAACGCCCCGATATTGGTGGTGCCATCCCCGAAAAAACACACCGCCACCTGGTCGGTGCCCCGCATCCGGGCGGACCACGCAGCACCATTCGCAATACACAAATGCGCCCCGATGATGGCGTACGAGCCCATCATCCCGTGCTCGACCGATGTCAAATGCATCGACCCGCCCTTCCCCTTGAGAATCCCGTTCTCCCGGCCGAGAAGCTCGGCCAGCACCGGACCCATCGGAACCCCCCGGGCCAACGTATGCGCATGACCCCGATAAGTAGCGAACGTGTAATCATCCCGCCGCATCGCCTGACCGAACCCGGCCGCCACCGCCTCCATCCCCAACGACAGATGACTCGTCCCCTTCACCAGGTTCTGCAAGAACAAGTCATACGCCCGCTTCTCCAACTGGCGCAGCTCCTGCAACCGCCGATACATGACAAGACGCTCTTCCGAAGAGACGTCGAGACTGTCGTTGGCCGTCTCGTCGGTGAAGATCGGGGTGCGTGGCAGTCGATTCGAATAGTCGACCAGAGTGGGATCGAACTCAGTACTCATTGGCCACCATCAGCTCCTCACACGGGAACAGGGTGATCACCTTGGGACCGTCGGCCGTCACCACGATCTCCTCTTCGATCCTCGCCGCCGAACGGCCGTCAGACGCCGGGGCGTAGGTCTCGAGAGCGAACACCATCCCCTCCCGGATCTCCACCGGATCCTCCAACGAGTTCAACCGGGAAATGATCGGCCGCTCATGCAACCCAACCCCCACCCCATGACCGAACTGCAACCCGAACGCATCCATCTCATCTTCAAACCCGAACTCATGCGCCTCCGGCCACACCCGCGCGATCTGATCAGTCGTCACACCAGGACGAACCAGATCGATCGCCGCATCCATCCACTCCCGCGCCTGGCCGAACGCATCACGATGCGCAGACGACGCCCGCCCCACCACAAACGTCCGGTAATAACACGTCCGATACCCGTTGAACACATGGATGATGTCGAAATACGCCTGATCACCAGGACGGATCAACCGGTCACTGAACACATGCGGATGCGGCGAACACCGCTCCCCGGCGATCGAGTTGACCGCCTCCACGAACTCCGACCCCATCTCGAACAACCGCTTATGCGCCAACGCCACAATGTCGGACTCCCGCACCCCCGGCTTCAACGCCTCGAAAATATCCTGATACACCCCATCCACCATCGCCGCCGCCTGGGTCAACAACATCACCTCATCCGCACTCTTGATCTCCCGCGCCCGCATCATCGCCTGCTGGCCGTCGACCACCCGCAGTCCCTCGTTCTGCAACGCCAGGAAGACCGCGGTCTCGGCCATGTCGACCCCGAGCCGTTCCCCGGCAAGGCCGTGTTCAGCCAACACCGACTTGATCTCTGCAGCGGCGCGGGAATGCAGTCCCGCGCTCGGCCCGATCGCACCCTGAAGGCCGGTGTTGCCTCCGACCGAGTTGGACGCGTCGTACATGTGTGGGAGCTGCAGACGATGCGCCTTTGCCGCCGAACCGAAGTCCCAGATCCGCGGAGGTCCACTGCGGGTGACCAGCGCGTACCGCTCCCCCTTGTTGAAGGCCCAATAGCCGATCTGGGTGGCGGTGGCGTAACGGATGTTCGAAGTCTCGAACAGGAGGATCGCTCCCAGGTCGTGCTCCTCCAGCATCTGCCGGACCCTGCCGAGCCGATACTGCCGCAGCTGCTCGAAGTCGACACGCTGTTCCCAATCCACTCCCATCACGCCGGGGGCCGGTGTAGTGGCGACGGGAAACTCATTCATTGGCTTCTCCTTGTTCAGCAGCGAGTGCGTGCTCGAGATAGATCCAGTCACGGGCGAAGCGGTACGAGTGCCGGGGTGGCGGCATGGGCGCCTGGGTTTCGAGCCAGCGAACCCGACCCTCCCCGACGTTGCGGAACTCGTGGACACACCCCACCCCTGCCCACGCCACGTCCCCGGGCTCGAGGTGGTACGAGTGACCGTCGAACGTGGCCTCGACCTCGCCGTCGAGGATCAGATACGTCTCCTCCAGCGGATGGTCGTGTGCCCCGGCGAAACCTCCCTGCTCGTACTGAACCATGAACATCGTCGACAGGTCGGCGCCGAGATCGGAGTCGACCATCATCTTGACGCTGATCCCGCTGTAGACGAGGAGTGCGGTACGCATGCTGGCGCTCACCGCCATCCGGTCCTGGGTCTGGTTGGCCGGGTCCATCCCCTCGGCGTCGATGTGGCCGAAGAAGCGGTTCCGTGGATCCCGTACGTCGACCCGACGGGGTTCGGTGCGAGCGATCGGCGACAGAAAGTGGGTGTCGTAGCCGAATCGAGCCCGCGGCATCGGTGCTTTCATCTCGGCGAAACGCACCTCGGCATCGCTGCGATTTCGAGGGCATGGGTCGTCCCCACCGGGACCAATCCGTAGTCGCCGGCGCCCATGGCGACGCTGCCTCGGGCGTGTCCAGCACCAGTTCGCCCTCGATCACGTACACCGACTCTTCGAAAGAATGCACATGGGTGTCGACCACCCCTCCCGAAGCCAGCCGAGCGATCCGAAAGCCGGTCTGAACCGACCCGCCTGACTCGTCGACCACGTCGTCACCGAGATACCCGGAACTGCGACCGAAGAACTCCGGTGGTGTGCGGTAGTCCAGGTCGTCTGCCTTCTTGACGATGTGGGCCGACATCAGATTCCCTCCCCGCGCAGGAATACCGCCAGCGCGCTCATGTCCCGTTCTCCCATCCCGGCGGCAACGGCCTCGGACACCAGAGCGCGGGTGGCGCGGGCACCGTCCGCCCTCACCCCCACCCGTTCTGCCAGACCGGTGATCAGTTCCATGTCCTTTCTGACCAGGTCGAGACTGAACGCCACCGCGGTGTCGTCGGGGCGTTCGAAGGACTGTCGCTTGTACTGGACGAACGGAGCTGCGCCCGCCCCGGATGCGAAGACGTCGTAGGCGACCGCCCGGTCGACTCCGGCTCGCTCGGCGAGAACCAATGCTTCGGCCAGCGCAGTGTTGAGACCGTGGACCAGGGCGTTGACCGCCAGCTTGCAGGCAGAGCCGGTACCGCTCTCCCCGACGTGGACGACACGACGGGCAACGGCATCGAGGATCGGCGTGACGGCCCGGACCGCCGACGACTCGCCACCGGCCATGACGACCAGTTCTCCCGCATCGACGGTCGTGACGCTCCCGGATACCGGGCAATCGAGGAAGGTCATCCCCACCCGGTCGAGACCGGCCTTCACCTCGCGCACCGTCTCCGGGTCGATCGTGCTGGTGTCGACGGCGACGGTGCCCTCACGCGCGCCTTCCACCACTCCGTTCGGACCGAGGTACACGCCACGCACGGCAGCGTCATCGGCCAGGCTGGTCACGACGACATCGGCACTGGAGGTGGCATGAGCCGGGGAGTTCGCCACCTCGCATCCGAGGTTCGAGGCGACAGCCACAGCTTTCGCGGGGTCCCGATTCCATACGACGAGTGGGTGGCCGGCGGCGTCGAAACGGCGCGCCATGGCGGCGCCCATTCGGCCCAGCCCGAGCATCGCAACGGTGCGGATCTCCCTCGTCACTGTTCAGTGAGACTACACAACCTCCGGCAACCGCGCCGAGATCTGCACCATTTTTGCT
The DNA here is from genome assembly GCA_046565785.1 of Acidimicrobiia bacterium. Classification (GTDB taxonomy): domain Bacteria; phylum Actinomycetota; class Acidimicrobiia; order Spongiisociales; family ZC4RG35; genus DATHWB01. Next base: position 9,312 of record JBKHXZ010000029.1, on the reverse strand, counting down.
CTGTTTTGGGGCGGAATGCTCAGTTTCGCTGCACATCGCTCACCAGGACCGTATATCCTCGCCCTGGAACGAGGAGGAGCTTCATGACACAGGGCACCGTGATCGTCGTCGGAGGAACCGGAGGGATCGGACGAGAGATCGCTCGCCATTACCTCGAAGAGGGTCGGCAGGTGGTCGTAACCGGTCGCGACGTCTCCCGTGCAACGGAGATCGCAGCAGATCTCGGACCGAACGCAACAGGGCTGGGATTCGACCTCGCCCGACCCGAGACCATCGCCGATTCACTGTCCGGCATCGGCCCGGTCTCCCGCCTGGTGTTGTCCGCCATCGCCCGAGACAACAACCCGCTCGACGACTACGACATCGCCGGGGCGATCTCCCTCACCACCATGAAACTCGTGGGCTACACCGAGACGATTCGGGCACTCTCCGACCGATTCGACGACGACACCTCCGTGGTTCTCTTCGGCGGACGGGCGAAGGACCGGCCGTATCCAGGCTCGACGACGGTGACCACGGTCAACGGCGGTGTTGCCACCCTCATCAACACGCTGGTGCTCCAACTCGCTCCTGTCCGATTCAACGCCCTCCATCCCGGTATCGTCGGTGACTCACCGTATTGGAAGGACACGCCGCTGGACGCCATCGTCGCTCGCACTCCCACCAAGCGTCTGGCGACGATGCAAGACGTCGTCGATGCGACCGTGTTCCTCCTCGAGAACCGCTCCGTGAACGGCGTGAACCTGTACATCGACGGCGGCTGGATGCTGATGTGACCGACGGACAACGAGCCACCGAGTTCCATGATTCGCTGGAGGGAATCGGTGATCGGCTGCGCGACGAGCGGGTGAAGGCCGGCTTGAGCCAGCGAGAATTGGCCCGCCGCTTGGGTCTTTCCGCCAGCATGATCTCCCAACTGGAGGCCGGTCTGTCCAAGCCGTCGGTGGGAACCCTCTATGCCATCGTCACCGAACTCGACGTCTCACTCGACCGGTTGATCCGCGGCGAAGAGTATGGCGACAACCCACCGCCGGCCCTCGCCGAGAACGGGACCCGTTCCCCCGTGGTCCACCCCGGAGAGCGTCAGAGCATCGACCTCGACTCGGGCGTCCGGTGGGAGGAACTGACGGCGACCTCGGAAGAAGGCATCGACTTCCTCGAGGCCATCTACGAGGTAGGCGGCTCGTCGACCCCGGACGAATCACTCATGCGCCACCACGGTCGGGAATACGGCTACATCGTCTCCGGAACGCTCGGCATCCAGATCGGCTTCCAGGAGTACACCCTCGAGCGGGGCGACTCCATCGCCTTCGACTCGACCCGACCCCACCGCCTGTTCAACAAGGGCGATGTGCCCGTTCATGCCATCTGGTTCGTGGTGGGCCGGGATTCCGACGGCCGTGCCCACGGCTGAACCTCAGCGCGGGGCGTCCAGACCGGCGAACGGATCGTCGGGGCCGTCCGGGTCAGACTCCGGGACCGCCTCCGACGCCCTGGTCGCCCAGGCCGGGAACGGGAACTCCAACACCAGCGGCACGGGCAGTTCCGGTTGGGACACGATCATGGTGCCCGGCTTGATGATGGTGGAGCGCTGCCGCTGCACCGTCGGAAGGAACCCATATTCCTCCCGAGCCGCCTCCGCCGAGTCCAGCCGACCCACCACCCGGATCGACGAGTTGGCGATGATTCGCCGTTCGATCTCCGACGCGGTCTGCTGCGCCCCGATGAGCACCACCCCCAGGCTGCGTCCCCGTTCGGCGACATCCAGCAGGATTTCCTTGATGGGACTCGACCCGTCGCGGGGGGCGTACTTGTTCAACTCGTCCAACACCAAGAACAGCAGTTCGTCGGACTGACCCGCCCGCTCCTTCAGTTCGAACTGCCGCCGTACCGTCACGCCGACCACGAATCGTTTGGCCCGGTCGTTGAGGTTGTGGATGTCGACCACCGTGACCTGCCGGTCGAGTTCGATCTGGTGCTTGGTGGTATTGGCGACGTCGCCGCGGATCAGCCGTTCGACGTGGCGCACCGCCCCGAGCAGGCGGCGCACGAAGGCGTTGACGGTGCCCTGGCCGATGGCCGGCCCCGCCCAGTCGTAACGGGTCTCCTCGTCGGTGACCTTGTGCTGGATCAGGAGGGCGAGGTCGGCGAACGTGCGGATGGTCTCACCCTCTATGGACACCGCTCCGTCGTCGAGTGCTACCGCCTTCCGCAGTCGGGCCATCACGTTGTGGACCACCATCGTGTACTGGGCCCGGTCGTCCTCGGCGTCGGCGAACAGGAACGGGAGGAGGTCGTCTGCACAGAACTCAGCCAGCGTCCAAAAAAAGCTCGTCACCACCCCGTCGGTGCGGGAGTAGACGTCCGGTGCCGCTACAGCCCCGGGGCGGGGAGGGGCATACACGGCCAGGGACGAGAAAGGCTCCGCCGGCAGCCCCAGCCGGCGGTATCGCTCGGCCTCGTCGGCATCCAACGATGCGTTGGGTCGGTCGAGGAACAACAGATCTTCTCCCTTGACGTTGAAGATCAGTGCCTTGGTGTTCACCGCTCGGGGGCCGAGGACGCCGCTGGTGAAGATGGAATGGAGGAGGAACGTGGCGTAGGTGGTCTTGGTGGCCACTCCCGAGATGCCGGAGATGTTCACGTGTGCACCTCGCCGTCCGTCGAGGAACTCGAGGTTCACATACAACGGATCGCCGGAACGGGAGAGACCGATGGGAAGACGCTGGTCCATCCGGTCGAAAAACAGCGCCTTCTCCCGCTCCGCACCTTCCGCCCGGCGCACGGCCTGTCCGGGGCGGGGCGGAACGAAGGTCTCGGGTTCGAACCGGGTGGCCGAGACCTTGGCCGACTCCGACACCTCGGCGGGAAGGATGCCGTCGGTGATCAGGAACACGTCGGAGTCGAAGCGGGCTCCTTCGTGACGCGCCCGGACCTGGGAGACCATCCCGTACATGGCCACCAACTCGCCGCCCGGCAACACCCGTTCCAGCGCCACAACGTCGTCGAGCTGCAGGTACTGCCCGTCGGCCACGGCGACCCAGTACTCGAGCGGAGTCGAGTCCTCGGTACCGATGACCCGTCCCACGACCGGTGCGGTGCTCGGAGTGTCAGCCATCGTCGGCGAGAGTATCAGTGGGGAGTGACACGACGGGATCCTCCACGTCCTACGATCCTCGGGTGAGCCCGAGCGCCCGTACCCGGATCGGGACCGTGCGCCTCGTGGCGCTCAAGCTGGTCCTGAACACCGCCATACGGCTGGTGTATCCGTTCCTCCCGGCGATCGCACGCGGGCTGGACATCACCACGGCCCAGGCGGGCGTGCTCGTCTCCACCCGATGGGTGGCAGGGTTTGCCTCGCCGGTGGCGATCGGTCTGGCGGGACGGCGCGCCACCAGCCGGACCTTGATGCAGACCGGTTTGGCGATTTTCGCAATCGGTTCGCTCGTCACCGCCTGGCTCGGTGTGTTCACCGGGGCGGTGGTCGGTTTCGTCCTCATCGGTTTTGCAAAACCTCTGTTCGACGTCGGCGCCCAGGCACACGTCGCCGAACGGGTGCCATGGCATCAACGCAGCCGTCACATCGGCCTGCTCGAGGTGGCGTGGGCGGGTGGACTCCTCGTCGGAGCCCCCGCCGCGGGGTGGTTGATCGAACGTGGATCGTGGAACACCCCGTTCCTGGTATTGGGTCTCCTCGCCGCGGTCGGGATGGTGGCGGTGGCGCTCCTCGACGGTCACGGAAGCGATCACGCGGTGGAAATCGGCGACAAGCCCAAGGTACGGGGAGCCGCACGGGTGTTCCTGGTGGTGGGCGGGATGATCGGCTTTGCGCTCGAAGTGCTGCTGGTCAATCTCGGCGTATGGCTCGAGAGTGACTTCGGGTTGGCCCTGCTCGCCCTGGGAGGGGTCGGGACGATCATCGGGATCGCCGAACTCGTCGGTGAAGGCGGGGTGGTCGCCATCACCGACCGGGTCGACAAGCGCCTGGCGCTGGCGGTGGCATTGGGACTGGCGGCGTCGATCTTCCTCAGTCTGACCTGGGCGGCTCATTCTCTGGTGCTGGGGGTGGCGGTGCTGGCAGTCGGCATCACGATGATCGAGTTCACCATCGTGTCGGGCATGTCGGTCGCCACCGAAATCCACCCAGGCAATCGGACCGGTTACCTCGCCTGGTTCGCCGTCGCTACCGGGATCGGCCGGATCGTCGGCGACATCGCCGGTCCGTGGCTGTTCGAACTCGCGGGCATGACCGGTCCGGCGGTGACTGCGGCCATCACCTCGGCGCTCGCCGCCGCGACTCTCCTGCGGCTCCCCACCCTCGAGTCCAGTTCGTAGCGGCGCCGAACCGAGACGTCGAAAGTGCCCTATACAGCCACAGGAACCCAGGGTTTCGATGCGCCTAGGCCGAGAGGTGGGCTTGGAGGTTGGCGAGCATGTCGAGGCATGCTTCCAACTGGGAAATCTCGATGTACTCGTCCGGACGGTGCGCCACCTCGATCGAACCCGGCCCGCACACCACGGTCGGGATGCCGGCGGCCTGGAAGATCCCCGCCTCGGTCCCGAACGACACCACCTGCGTCGGCCGATCGCCCACCAGCGCGCGAGCCAGGTCGACCGCCGGCGACCGGTCGACACGTTCCAACCCGTCGACTGCCCCTTCGGTCACGGTGACGATCCCCGCCTCCGGGTCCACCTGCCGCATCTCGGCGATCAGTTCCTGTTCGATGGCCTGCACCCCGGCGAGAACGAAATCGGCATCCGCCCGGGTCACCGGGCGCATCTCCCACTCCACGACGCATTCACCGGCCACCACGTTGCGGGCGGTGCCTCCGTTGACCACACCCACGTTGATCGTGGTCTGTGGAGGATCGTATGGGCTGTCGACCCGAGCGCGGTCGGAAAGCAAGCGACCCAGTTCCATCAGGCGGCTGACATAGCGCGCCGCATACTGCACGGCGTTCACGCCCAGATCGGGCACCGACCCGTGACCGGCACGTCCGGTGATCCGGGTGGTGTACTCGTAACACCCCTTGTGGGCGTCGATGATCTGCATCTCAGTGGGTTCGCCGACGATCGCCGCCGCCGGCATCGGCCCGGTAAGCACCAGATCGGACACCAAGATGGGCGCACCCCGGCACCCCACCTCCTCGTCGAAGGTGAGGGCGATGTGGATCGGTCGTTGGAGGTCGGCCGCCGCGAAAGCGGGAGCCGCAGCCAGGACACAGGCGATGAAGCCCTTCATGTCCACCGACCCCCGTCCGTAGATCCGCTGTTCACGGCGCATGGCCATGAACGGTGCCCCGGTCCAGGAATCCTCGTCGGCGGGAACCACATCGGTGTGTCCCGACAGGACGACTCCGCCATCCACCCGGGGGCCGATCGTCGCCAGCAGATTCGCCTTCGGTTCCGACGGGTGGCGGGTGACCGAGATCTCGGCTCCGACCCTGCGCAGTCGTGCTTCGCAGTAGGCGATGAGGTCGAGATTGGAGTCGGAGGTGACGGTGGGGAACCCGATCAGGTCGCCCAGGATCAGCATGGTCTCGTTGCGCAGGTCCATCAGAGCCCGTGTTCGATCGAGGCTGCGCGACGCCGGCGCATCACTTGACGAACAGTCTCCTCGGGACGTCGCAGAACGTCTCCGCCGGACCGTCCTCGGTGATGAGGATCGACTCGGTGATCTCGATCCCCCACTCCTCCATCCACAGGCCCGGCATGAAATGGAAGGTCATTCCAGGCTCGAGGATCGTGTGGTCGGTGGTGCGGAAGCTGATCGTCCGCTCGCCCCAATCGGGGGGATAGCTCAGACCGATCGGATATCCGCATCGCCCCTCCTTCTCCACGCCGTGGCGCTCAAGCGACGAGTACAGGGCCTCGGCCACGTCACTCGCCCGGTTACCCGCTCGGGCCTGCTCCAACCCCGCCTCGAGTCCCTCCACCACTGCCCGCTCGGCAGTACGGATCTCGGGGCGGGGTTCGCCCAGGAAGACCGTGCGACACAGCGGGACGTGATAACGCCGGTGACATCCGGCGATCTCGAAGAAGGTTCCGAAGCCGTTCTCGAACGGCCGGTCGTTCCAGGTCAGATGAGGTGCCGAAGCATCCAGGCCGGTCGGCAGCATCGGAACGATCGCCGGATAGTCACCACCGAACTGGTCGGTGCCGCGGATTCCGGTTCGATAGATCTCCGCCACCAGGTCGTTCTTGCGCATGCCCGGTTCGACCAGTTCGAGGATCGTCTGGTGCATGTTCTCGACGATGCGCGCCGCTCGGCGCATGTACTCCAGCTCTTGGGACGACTTGACCGCTCGCTGCCAGTTGACCAGCCCGGTGGCATCGACGAGTTCTGTACCGGACAGGCCGGCTCGCAGAACCTCGTGCGCGCGGGCCGAGTAGTAGTAGTTGTCCATCTCCACCCCGATGCGGCGGCGATCCCAGCCGAGATCCCGCAGCACCTCCACCAAGTGCTCGTACGGATGGCGGGGAGGCGCCATGACCAGCTCGTCGGGGAACCCGAAGACATGGTCGTGATCCATGTACACGGTTCGTTTGGCTCCGTTGCCGTCCTGGATCCTCCCCCACCACACCGGGTCGGAGTCATGGGTCACCAGCACCGCCTGCGGGGTGTAGAACGACCATCCGTCGTAGCCCGTGAGCCACGACATGTTGGACGGGTCCGGACAGATCAGGAGTTCCAGGCCGCGCCGGTCCATCTCCCGCCGCACCTTGGCCAGGCGATCGGCGTATTCGGCGCGCGTGAAGGGAAGGGGGGCCTCGAGTTCGGTGCGCATCAGTGCTGCAGGACCGCTTGCAGGAACGACTTCGTCCGTGCGTGCTCGGGCGCTTTGAAGATCTGCGAGGGCGGACCGTCCTCCAGGATCTTGCCTCGATCGAACATGAGGATGCGGTCGGCGATCTCGGAGGCGAACCCCATTTCGTGGGTGACCAGCATCATCGTCATCTCGCCGCGTTCGGCCAGCTCTCGTAACACCCCCAGCACCTCCCCGACCAGCTCGGGGTCGAGTGCGGAGGTCACCTCGTCGAAGCACATCACCTTGGGGTTGATGGCCAACGAGCGGGCGATCGCCACGCGCTGTTTCTGACCGCCCGAAAGCTGGGAAGGAGTGGCCCCGGTCTTGTCGCCGAGCCCGACAGACTTGAGCAGTTCGACGGCATCGGCTTCGGCTTCTTCCTTGGTCTTGCCCAACACCTTGATGGGGGCGAGCGTGACGTTCTCGAGTGCCGTCATGTGAGGAAACAGGTTGAAGTGCTGGAAAACCATCGAAACCTGCGAGCGCACCGAGCGGATGTGCTTCTCAGAGGCGGGGACCAGCTGCCCGTTCTTCTCCTCGTGATACAGGTGCTGGCCGTTGACCTCGACCGTGCCCTCGTTGGGTCGCTCGAGCGTCATCACCACTCGCAAGATCGTCGTCTTGCCGGAACCGGACGGACCGATGATCACGACCTTCTCCCCCGGCTTCACGTCGAGGTCGAGTTCCCGGAGGACCACGTGGTCTCCGAACGCCTTGGTGACGCCGCGCATACGGACCATCACCTCGGACTCAGGCTGCTTCGTATCCATATTTTCTCTCCAGGAACTGGACGAACAGGGCGGCGGGCACGCTGACCGCCAGGAACAGGACCCCGGCGATGGTCATCGTCTCGACGTACTGGAAGGTCTGCGACCCGATCGAGCGAGCCACGAACAGGACCCCGGCCACGCCGATGGAAGAGCCGAGTGGGGCGTCTTTGATCATGGCCACCAGGAAGTTGCCCAAGGCGGGAATCACCTTGGGGATGGCCTGGGGGAGGATCACGCTCTTCCAGGTCGTCGTCGGGCCGAGGTTCAACGCGGTGGCCGCCTCCCACTGTCCACGGTCCACCGCGTCGATCCCGGCCCGGTACGCCTCCGAGGCGTAGGTGGCGTAGTGGACACCCAGCCCGAGCACCAACGACGTGAAGGCACTCAGCACGACGCCCATCTCCGGCAGGGCGAAGAACACGAAGAACAGTTGGATGAGCAGCGGGGTGCTCCGCACGAAGTCGATGAAGGCGGCGAACGGCCAGGAAATCCAGCGCCGTTCGGACCGGCGGCCGAGCGCCATGAACAAACCGAGGATCATGGCGATGCTGATGCCAAGCAGGGTGGCCTGGATGATGACGACCATGCCGCCCCAGATACGCGGGAACACCTCCCACACGAAGTCCCAGTCCCACACCGGACGGTTGGCGACCTGATTCATCGTGCCACCACCGGACCTGCCGTGGGCCGGGCCACTCGCCCGCCCTTCGGGATGTTCCCGAAGCGCGCCGCCGAACGTCGCTCGGCGAACATGAAGATCCGGTCGATCACGAAGGCGAGCAGGAAGTAGATGACGAGCACGTTCAGATACAGCACTGGCGTCGTAGCCGAATCCGAGATCACCACGGAGTTGACCCGCAACTTCTGCACTTCGAACGCGAGATCGGACAGGGTGATCAGCGAGACCAACGAAGTGCCCTTCATGATCTCGATGGTCAGGTTCCCGAAGGGGGGAAGGATGATCGGCACCGCCTGTGGCAGCACCACATAGCGCAGACGCTGGGTGTTGGTCAGATTGAGTGCGGTGGCGGCTTCGGATTGGCCTTTCGGCACCGACTTGACCGCCCCCCGCACGATCTCAGCCCCGTACGCGCCCATGTTGAGCCCCAGCGCCAGGATCCCTGCGGTCATCGCCGACCATCCGCGGATGCCGAAGAGGATCGGCAACGCGTAGAACATCCAGAAAAGCAGGATGATGGCCGAGGCTCCCCGGGCGAATTCGACGTAGACCGACGAGAGGCGGCGCACCCACGCCCGGGAGGAAAGTCGCCCGACCCCGAAGATGATCGACAGCACGGTCCCGAGCAGGAACGACCCGATCAGGACCTGCAGCGTGACGACCAGTCCCTCCATCAGGCGGAGGTAGTTGTTCGGGCTGAGGATCAGGTCAGGCATGGGCTACTCCAGACCGATGGCCGCCCCCGAGCGATCCCGGGGGCGGCCATCGTAGGACTCACGGGGTGGCGAGTTCCTCGGCAGTCAGCGCTGCGGCTTTTTCGACGTCTTCGGGAGCGAACCCGAAGGACGTGACGATCTCCATCACCGTGCCATCGGCCTGCAGCTTCTTCAGCTCGGCGTTGAACGCATCCCGGAATCCCTGATCCAGGAACCCGAAACCGCCACAACCGACCTGCTCCACCCCATCGATCACCGGGAAGAACCCAGGCGTCGCCTCGATCCCATCCCGCGCCTCGGCCTGGGTGTTCACCGTCAGTGCCGTCCCCGACACCGCA
>JBKHXZ010000028.1:0-2440 GCA_046565785.1 Acidimicrobiia bacterium | reverse complement strand
CGATCATCATGACCCTCTACCTCTGGCATCTGACTGCGATGGTGGCGATCGTCGGGACGCAGTTGGCATTCGATGGCTTTGGTCTCCGCTTCGCGGTGAACACCCCCTTGTGGTGGGCCACCCGACCTTTGTTCATCGGTGTCCTGATGGCAGTCACCGGTGGCCTGGTACTCGGATTCCGCCGTTACGAGCGCCCTCAGCCTGACACTCGACCGTCGCCTCCTGCGTGGCGGCCGATCCTCGGCACCGTGTTGTTGTGCGGGGGTCTGGGCAACCTGGCATCTTCATGCATCGTTGCCGACGGCGGAGTGTCGTTGGCGACCATGGCGGTGCCGTTCGTCGGAGTGTTCGTCGGTGGCGTGGTCGGCGCGGGCGCCTACGCCAGACGGATCACACAGGCCTCCGCCGGCGTGAACTGATGACACCGGTATCGAATCCGGCGAGGTGGAGGCCCCCGGCGAACCGGGCGTGCTCGATCTTCAGACACCGGTCCTGCACGACTTCGAGTCCGGCATCGAGCGCCATCTGAGCGGCCTCGTCGTTCCGTAGTCCGAGTTGGAACCACACCACCTTGGCTCCGACTTCGATCGCCTCCTGCACCACACCGGGCAGGTCTTCGGCCCTGCGGAAGCAGTCGACGATGTCAGGCACTTCAGGGAGGTCGGCAAGCCGGGGGTAGCACTTCATCCCGAGAACCTGGTCGTAGTTCGGGTTCACCGGATACATGCGGTACGGCTGGCGTATGAGGTAGGTGGCGACGAAGTTGGAACTTCGCAACGGATTCTGGGATACCCCGACCAGGGCCACCGACCGTGCTTCGGACAGGATGTGGAGGCGCTGTTGGGGGGAGGCTTCGAGCACCGTGGTCATCGGCCGGCCCCCAGCGCACGATCGAGATCCCACAGGATGTCGTCGAGGTCTTCGATCCCCACCGAGATGCGAATCATGTCGTCACCCACACCGGCGGCGCGCCGTTCCTCGGTTGGGATCTGCTGATGCGTGGTGGACGCCGGGTGGATGACCAGGGTCTTTGCGTCCCCGACGTTGGCCAAATGCGAGGCGAGCTCGACGCTCTCGATGAACCGGACGCCTGCCTCATAGCCGCCGGCGAGACCGAAGGTGAAGACGGCCCCGGGCCCTTGGGGTGTGTACTTCTGGGCGAGATGCCTGGTAGGAGAGTCATCGAAGATCGGGTACGAGACCCATGCCACCGCTGGATGATCGGCGAGGAAACGGGCCACACCGGCGGCGTTCTCCACGTGCTGGCGCATGCGGAGAGGCAGCGTCTCCAACCCCAGCATGAGGAGAAAACTGTTGAACGGCGAGATGGAGGCCCCGATGTCTCGCAGGAGTTCGGTGCGTGCCTTGGTGAGGTATCCGAACTCTCGGAAGTTCTCCCAGAACTGCAGGCCGTGATAGGCGGGTGACGGCTCGGTCATGATCGGGAAGCGACCGTTGTTCCAGGGGAAGCTGCCGGACTCGACGATCACTCCGCCGATGGCTACCCCGTGCCCGCCGATGAACTTCGTCGCCGAGTGGACGACGATGTCTGCACCGTGCTCGATAGGGCGGCACAAGGCGGGAGTGGCGAACGTGTTGTCGATCATCAGCGGCAGATCGTTGCGATGGGCGACCTCGGCAACGGCCGAAATGTCGAGAACCTCGGCCTTGGGGTTGCCGATCGTTTCGGCGTACACCAGCTTGGTTCGGTCGGTGATGGCCGACTCGAAGTTCTCCGCGTCGGTCTGATCGACGAACGTGACATCGATCCCCATCCTGCGCAGGGTCACGTCGAACTGGGTGTAGGTGCCGCCGTACAGGCTGCGGCTGGCCACGATCTCGTCACCCTGTTGGCAGAGCGTGAGGATGGCGATCAGTTGGGCGGCCTGACCGGACGAGGTCGCCACCGCCCCCAGCCCACCCTCCAGGGAGGCCATGCGTTCCTCGAACGACGCAGTCGTGGGGTTCCCGATTCGGGTGTAGATGTTGCCGTAGGTCTGGAGTGCGAAGAGGTCGGCGGCGTTCTGAGCGTCCTCGAACACGAAAGAGGTCGTGGCGTAGATCGGGAGCGCCCGGGCGCCGGTCTCGGGATCGGGCTGCTGGCCGGCGTGGACCGATCGGGTGGCGAATCCGTACTCGTGGCGATCGTTCATCCCCAGGACAGTACCGGCGACGACGCGTCGAACCCCCGGAAGGGTTCCGGGGGTTCGGAGGTGGTCGACCGACGAACCGATCAGGCGGTGAGGGCGTGATCCGATGCGCCGACCGTGATCTTGCGCGGCTTCTCCTCTTCGGAGACGGGAATCGTGAGCGTGAGCACACCGTGGTCGTAGCCGGCTTCGATGTGGTCGGCGTCGAGCCCGTCACCAAGACGGAACTGGCGGGTGATCGTGCCCATGCGGCGCTCCCTGATGAGCACCTGGGCGTCGTCGGCCGGGTT
>JBKHXZ010000027.1:0-7647 GCA_046565785.1 Acidimicrobiia bacterium | reverse complement strand
GAGTCACGGTGCAGGTTCCGCCCGAGGTGGTGGTGCGCAACGTCGACTTGGCCACCGAGTTCCGCATCCTCAGCTACTACCTGGAAACGCGCTCGTAGTTCACCAAACCGATGCAGCGAAAGTGCCTATAGAGCCACAGGAACCCAGGGTTTGCGCTCAGGCGCGTTCCTGCGACTCCTCGTACTGGTTCATGGCGACCAGGAACATGACGAACAGGATGAACGACACCAGGGTGTACGCGATGGGGATAATGCGAATCTCGAACGGGTTGAGACCTTCGATGTTCTCCGGCCGGGGGCCGCGGGGGGCGTACAGCACGAAGAGCAGGGAACCGATGGTGCCCCATCCGAAGATCCCGGCGCCGGTCACGAGGAACGCCAGCTTCTTTCCCAAGTTGGTGTAATTGAGCAGGTAGACCGACCCGAAGAAGATGACGATGGCCGCCACCGTGAGGATGATCCCGGTGACGAACAGGTTCGCCGACAGCAGGTCTCGCATGAGTTCGCGCATCAGTTCTCCTCCATCCCGGTGAGGTTGCCGGCTCGCAGCCAGCGGGCGAGGTTGGCCAGATCCTCGGTCGACAGCGTGGTGCCAAACCCAGGCATGCGCCCGGTGCCGAATCCGTTCACGCCGTAGGGCGTGTTCGCCTCGGCTCCGACCAGGAGGAAGTCGACGAGATCCTCCTCGCTGAGGAACTGAACCGCTGGGCGGCCGTCCCACAACGCCGGGCCGAACCCGCCGGAGCCCGCCTCCTGGGCGAAGGCCACTCCGGCCGAATAGCCCGAGGTGTGACAGCGTGCGCAGTTCGACTGGTAGATCCCCACCACCCGCCGGGCGAGCTCGACGTCTCCGTCGAAGACGTGGTCGGCGATCCCCTGGAAGTCGAACTCCCAGGCCCGACGTTCCTGGGCATCGAGCAGGTTTTGCAGCGCAGCTTCGGCCGGACCGAGCAGCGAATCGAGGTTGTTGGCCTGTACCCGCAGGTTCAAGGCGAGAGATTCGAGCCCGGACACCACCCGGGTGGCGGTGGTCATGTCCGGGTCACCGCCGACCGAAGCCTCGTTGGTGGGGTCGAGCTCGACCACGCGGATCTCACTGGGCACCACTTCGTCACGTGCAGCATCGATCTGACCGGGGATCTGGGCCTCGGCCGCGTCAGGAATCCCGTCGCCATCCCCGTCGTCGCCGCCGGCGTCGATGGCGATCTGGATGGCGGTGATGGCGTTCGCCACGATCGGGGCGTCGCCTTCGGCCAACTCGACGAGTGTTTCGAGCAGGGCGGTGATCCGTTCGGCGTCGGCAGTGCCGTCGGTCGCCGGGTTGCCAGGGTCCAGGGTGAGCGGTTCCAGGCCGGGAGGGGTGAAGATTGCCGCCGCCTCGGCCGTGATCGCCGAGATCTCCAGTTCGGCATTGTCCGACAGGCCGTCCCCGTCGGTGTCGATGCCCTCACCGGCGGCATCGAGGACGGCACCAGCCCGTTCGGCCAACTCCTCGGCCGCCTCCACGAAATCGTCTGAAAGCATGAGCTGGGCGATGATCTGACGCTGGTCGAGGATGGCGGCGGCGATCGCCTCTTCGGCGCCCTCGAGATCATCGAGGGCGATCTGGATGTTGCGCTCGACCTCGTTGGCCGAGACCGCCTGTGGCACCTGATGAGCCTCCAGATAGTTGAGGACGTCCTCCACCTGGGCTTCGTTCATCGGACCGCCACCGGCCAGACCCCAAGCCGGCATCGGTGAATTCCCCCGGCCGTAGGTGATCCAGTACCGCACGGCATCACGGTCGTACCGGTAGAAGATGTTGTTGAGTGGCGGGGCGACCCAGTTCACCTGCGCGCCCGTTCGCTTCTCGACGTACGGCGCTTGGCCGCCGGTGCCGTCCGGCCCGTGGCACGAGTAGCAGGCGAACTCTTCCACTAGGTGCTCGCCCCGGGTGATCGACTCCTGATCGAACTGTTCGACAAACCCTTCCTGCCGGCTGTTCTCGCCGAGGTAGTAGAGCGGCAGGCCGATGGCGAGGAAGGCAGAGAGAAGCACTGCGGCCTGCTGGGTCCGCTCCAGGCGCTTGGTCTCCAAGACATCGTCGGACTCGCCCGGAGCCAGGTTGGAAGGGACTTCTTCCGGGCCCCGGCTGCGCAAAGCCTGGACACCGAGGAAGGCCAGCCATGCGACTGCCGCGAGGACGACGATGGTGATGACGACTGACGAATCCATCTCTCTCCTCAGCCCGCACCGATGCAGGACGGGCCCTGCGGATATTCGACGGACGGCTCCAGCGCCCGGGGGGTCTGGATGATGCTCCCGGTCTTGATGATCAGCTCGTTCACCGGGTTCAACTCGACGACGAAACGGTCGAGGTTGCGAGGCGCAGGACCGGCGGCGTACTCACCGATCGAGTTGTACTTGGAGCCATGGCAGGGGCATTCGAAACCCTGCGACGGACCGCACCACGGAACCCGGCAGCCCAGGTGCACGCAACGCTGGAAGAGCGCCATCACCCCACCCGCTTCGACGCTCTTGCCTTGGTAGGCCTCCGACAGCGCGGAGGGGGCGGGGACGACGTAGGCCCGAGCCTCGGGGATGAACACGGGGGTGATCGACCCGTCGTCGTTGACCGCCTGGTCGAGCAGCATCGTGATCGACCCGGCGTTGACGTCGGAGCCGAAACCTCCCGACAGTTTCGGCCACAGGAACGCCAGGAAGCTCAGCCCGAGCATGCCGGAGAAGGCGCCGAACACCGAGCCGAGAGCACGGTTGAAGAACTGTCGCCGAGTGACCCCGGCTTCTTCCGGTGTGGCCTCCACCAACCGACGTTCGGTGGCGACGGCGACCGCCACCGGGGAGGGGGCTGCGGCTTCTTCTTCCTCGGCTTCAGCCTCGACCGGGGCGGGTTCTTCTTCGACGGCCACCGGCACCGGTGGGAGGTCGAGGGCTGAACTGCGGTCGGCGGCACGGGTCTCGGCCGAGACCTTCCCGCGCCAGTCGCCTCCGGTGGAGCGACGCCAGGCGATGGCGAAGGCGGCCACTGCGGCCGCCACCGCCACCACCGCCACGCCGATGAGGATCAAGTTCTCGGGACTCATTCGAAGTGCACCCAGTCCTTCAAGTCGTCGAAGAACACCCCGTCACGCCACGGGTAGGCCCAGTTGAAGCCCTGGCCCCGGAACAACACGCCGATGATGGTGAGGACCGCCGAACCGGTCAGGAAGATCGTGTAGAGCATGATGGCGAACTTGCGGTCGGACGGCTTGTTCGACGGGTTCTTGTCGACGTAGGGGATCATCATGAACCCGACCAACCCGACGATGGTCGGAACGGTGACCCCGGCGATCTGCGGGTCGAAGTAGGACAACAGTTCCTGCAGTCCGAGGAAATACCAGGGAGCCTTCGACGGGTTGGGGGTGGCGTTGAAGTTGGCCGGTTCGAGCAGCGGCGCCTGCAGGATGACCGAGAGGATCAAGAGGAATGCGGTCATCGCCAGCAGTGCGGTGAACTCGGCGATCATCAGGTGAGGCCAGGTGTTGACCTTGTCCTGGGGCTCGGCCTTCACGTTCTGGATGGCCCGGGCCTTGACGACCGTCAACAGCCGCTGAGTCCGTACACCCTCGGGTGCGTTCTTGGGGGGTGCCACCGGGCGAGCGGAAACGACGGCCGCCTTGCGTGCCCCATTCGAGCCGTTCGATCCCTCGGCGGCGGGCGGTTCCTCGGTAGCAGTCGCCACTGCGGCCGCCGGAGATTCGGCTTCGGCGGCCGGCGTCTCGACGACCGGTGCCGCCGACTCTTCTGCTGGGGGTTCGGGAGATGCAGGCTCCGACTCCGGCGCCGCGTCGTCGTCCTCGACTGCCGGTGGTTCGGTTTGCGTGACGGGAGGTTCGGCCTGGGTGATGGGCGGCTCCGGCTGGGCCGGGGTCGACGGCGGGGTCGAAGGCGGTGCTTCGCCCTTCATTTCCGCCAAGACCTGCTCGACCGGCAAGCCGAGCGCTTTGGCTTTCGCCTCCGCCGATCGCCGGAGAAGGCTTTCTGGGATGTCTGCCATGAAGCCTCCTCTCAGAGTGGTCCGGAAATGCCGCCGTCTTTGCGCACTCGCCAAAAGTGCACGGCCATGAAGATCACGATGATGAAGGGTAGGAACAGAACGTGCAGGACGTACCACCGCAGCAACGTGCCGGCGGTCACTTCCACCCCGGCGAGCAGGGCGAACTTCACCTGATCGCCGATCACGGGGACGAAGCCGGCCATGTTGGTTCCCACCGTCACCGCCCACAGGGCCAACTGATCCCATGGCAGCAGATAGCCGGTGAACGACAACAGCAACGTGAGGAGCAGCAGGATCACCCCGACCACCCAGTTGAACTCCCGCGGCGGCTTGTAGGCACCGTGATAGAAGACCCGGCTCATGTGGAGGAACACGGTGAGCACCATGAGGTGGGCGCCCCATCGGTGCATGTTCCGCACCAACGTCCCGAACGCCACGTCGGTGGACAACGCCGCCACATCGGCGTAGGCCCGATCGGCGGTGGGGGCGTAATAGAACATGAGGAAGATGCCGGTGATGGTCAGCAGGATGAAGAGGAAGAAGCTGAGGCCACCGAGGCACAACGTGTAGGACAACTTGACGCCGTGCCGCTTCACCTTCACCGGGTGCAGGTGGTACAGCACGTTGTTCATGATCACGTACGACCGGTTACGGGGGCTGTCGGTGTACCCCTTCTTGAAGGGCGAACCGGGTCGGAGGACCGACTCGGTGAACTGGCTCTTGGCGAGCTTGTCGCTCGCTTCTGCCACACGCTCACGGAGCTTCTCCCGAAATCCCGTCTTTCCGTTCCCGTTCGCCACTCGTCCTCCTACCAACGCATTCCGTAGGCGTATCCGTTCTTGAAATCACGCTGCCCGGTGTCCACTTCCCACGGTGCGGCGTTCAGCCCCAGTTCTTCGGCCTGCTGGGTGAGCGAGCCCTCGAACTTGCCCAGACTGATCACCCCGGTGGGACACCGGTCGATGCACAGCTGGCAACGGGTGCACTCATCCTCGTCGACGACGAAGAAGCCGTAGTTGGTGGGATCCTCTGCCGGGTTGTCGACGTTGAGCGTTTCACTGATGGCGTCGACCGAGAGGTAGTGGATGCACTTCCACGGACAAATGTCGACACAGCCCTCACACAGGATGCACTCGGACTGGTCGATGTGCAGGAACTGCTTGGGACGCAGCTTGTCGGCGAAATAGTCGTTCTCGACCAAGGCGAGCTGATAGTCGTCCCGGAAGGGAGGGGTTTCGTCGACGACGCCCCGAGGCATCAGGAATCACCCTTCCGTAGTGTGCGACCGTACGGTGACTTGGGCTCCTCGGCGGCGGCCTTGGCCGGGCGACCGTCCTTGATCTTCTGGATCATGATGGCGAAAACAGGTGCGGCCACCAAGAGCCCGGTGTTGTAGCCGGCGGAGATGGCGTCCTTGATTGCGGCGTAGCTGATGGAGATGTCGTTGCCGAGCACCAGCCATGACGGGATGTCGAAGGCGACGCGCTGCGGCGACCAGTCGAGGTCGGTCTGGGAGAGGTTGAGCCACTCGGAAGGAACGATGCCGAAGAGGATCACCAGTTCCATCCACGTGAGGGTTGCGGCGATCGAAGCGCGTGCCCAGGTCATCGGCTTGTTCAGGACCCAGATGAAAAAGGCACCGACGACCATCATCTGCGATGCCCCGAACGCGGCCAGATAGCCGAGACCCTTGGGCAGCCATCCACGCGGGATCTCGTTGAAGATCGCCGGTTCCACCACCAGGGGGACGAACTCGCCGTCGACGAACTCCTGTGCGGGCAGACCCGAATAGTGCACCCACACGACCGCCACCCCCATGAGGATGGTGCCGAGCACCAGGAGGGCAGTGCCCGCCCTGAGACGCTGGCTGTCGGTGAGTTCCGCGAGTCGGTACATGAACCCTCTGGTTTCGGAGCCTTGGTTTGGAGCCTTGGTTTCGGAGCCTTGTCGGAGATGCCGGCGGCATCCGCCCTGCGTACGGCTCGTTTTCTACCACAAAGCCCAACGTGCCCGAAGTCGCCACCGCTGCCGGAGGGCCGCGCCCATCTGGTTATGCTCCCGGCCGTCTCTCGAACGAGGAGCATCGTGGCCGCAGCGATGTCTGCGACAACCCAGGTAGAGGACCAGGACCGCGCCGCGGTCACTCACCTTCTCGTGTCCAATCTCGGGCTGGCGTTGGGAGCGACGCTGACCCTTCTCGCCCTTGCCGCCCGGGTGTTTCCCGAGGCCATGACCGGGGTACTCGGCTTCGGTCGGTTGTGGCCGATGGCGCTCACCGCTGTGATGATCGGTTGGTTGGCGACCGCCCTGGTCGGCGCCATCTATCAGGTGCTTCCTCGACTCACCGGGACACGCCTCTGGAACGAGAACGTCGCCACACTCGGGGGGTGGGCCATGGGGGCCGTCGCCCTCGGCGGTGTCGTCGCCCTCGCCGCCGGGTTGGGAGATGGCAGCGGACCGTTGGGTCTTCCCTGGTGGATCGACGCCCTGACAGCCCTCGTCCTCCTCATCCCCCTGGTGGTCACCACGCAAACCCTGCGGTCCCGCACCGAGTCGAGCGTGTTCGCCACCTTGTGGTTCGCAGTCGGCGGTGTGGTGTCGCTGGCCGGTCTCGGGATCGTCACGGCGATTCCGGTCGAGGCTGGTCTGGCACTCGCCTTGCAGGACGTGGTGTTCACAGCAGGGTTTTCGACCCTGTGGGTGACCATGGTCGGTACCGGCATCGGCTATTACGTGGCTGTTCGCGCCACCGGCAACCCTCTCGCCAACCGCCAGTTGGCCCGGGCGGGCTTCTGGTCGCTGGCGTTCGCCGGAGTGTGGGCCGGCCCTGCCCAGATCGCATTCGCTCCATATCCCGATTGGCTCCCCCCGGTCAGCGCGGCTCTCACCCTCGCCCTGGTGGTCGCTGCCCTGGCCAACGGGCTCGGTATCGCCCAGACCGTGGATGACGACTGGTCCGAGGCTCGTTCCAATCCCGTTCTCGGCGCGCTGGCGGTCGGCGTCGTCTTCTCCATCGTGACCGCCATCGCCACGTCGGTGGCGACCTTCGAGACGGCCTCGGTGTTGGTCGGGTTCACCGCCTTCTGGGACGGGGTGCTCTATCTGGCGCTCTTCGGCGTCGGCGGCATGTTCGTCGCCGCCTGGGCATATCAGGCGCTTCCCGCCATGACCGGACGCTCCCTCGCCGATCCGGTCGCCGCCTCCCGCCAGGTGCGTTGGACGCTGTGGTTCGTCGGTGCCACCGGCGTCCTTCTCATGCTGTCGGGGATCGTGGCGGGAGTTGCCATGACCGGCGGCGCGTTCTCGTCCCTGGGAACCGAGGAGTGGTCGTCGATCTCCGGCCCGGCGGCCATCTTCTCCGGGCTGGCGGTGCTCACCGGCGCCGGCGCATTCGCCGCCCAGGGCCTGTTCGTCCTAAACGTGTACCGCACCCTCACCTCCGGATCGGTCACCGATCAGGAAGTTCTGGTGGAGCAGTTCGATGAGTGAGTTCCTGGCCGCTGCCGCACAGAAGATGGGGGGTCCCGAACCGATCGTGAGCCGCTCGGCCGCCGCCCGCGCCAAAGCCGCCGGCGTCGGCACCGACGACATCCTCGGAGCCTGGGCCGGAGG
>JBKHXZ010000026.1:0-3510 GCA_046565785.1 Acidimicrobiia bacterium | reverse complement strand
GTTCTCGAGTTCACTTTGCCGGAGGCCGGCCGATACATGTTCCACCCCCACCAACACCATCTGGCCATGCGGGGGGCGATGGGTTGGTTCGCGGCGATCTAGGTCTCTTCGGGGCTCCGCCAGAAGCGACTCAGCCGTTCACCGGGTCCAGGGTGGGGTCGAGTCGCGAACGATCCCGAACCGTTCGGCGGCGCCGTCGACCGTTTCCATCGGGACCTCGCCACGGCGGGCGAGAGCGACGAGCACCGCATACGTGACGTGTGCGGCGTCGGTCTCGAAGAAGCGGCGCAGAGCCGGCCGAGTATCGGATCTGCCGAATCCGTCCGTGCCGAGGATCACATAGTCACCCGGGACCCAACGACCTACCTGGTCGGGAACCATCCGCATGAAGTCGGTGACCGCCACCTTCGGGCCGTTCACTTCCGACAGCCGCTGGGTGACCAACGGAGTGCGGGATTCGGCACCGGGGTTCAACAGGTTCCACCGTTCGGCCGCCATGGCGTCCTCACGGAGGTTCTTGTACGAAGTGACCGACCACAATTCGGCCCCTACGCCGTAGTCGTCGGCGAGGATCTGCTGGGCTTCGCGCGCGGCGAGGTTGGCGGTGCCGGAGAACAAGATGGCCGCCTGGGATCCGTGCCCGTCGGGAGCGTCCGCCCAGCGGTACAGGCCGTCGAGGATCCCCTGATCGACATCGGCCGGCTTGGGCGGTTGCGGGTAGTTCTCGTTGTACGCAGTCAGGTAGTAGAAGATGTCCTCTCCCTCGCCGTACATGCGCTGGATGCCGTCTTCGACGATGACGCCCATCTCATAGGCGAACGCCGGGTCGTAGGCCCGGCATACGGGTACCACCGACGACAGGACCAGTGAATGTCCGTCCTGGTGCTGCAGGCCTTCACCGGCGAGGGTGGTGCGGCCGGCGGTAGCCCCGATCAGGAAGCCTCGGGCGCGAGCATCGGCGGCCGCCCACAACAAGTCACCGACCCGCTGCCATCCGAACATGGAGTAGTAGATGTAGAAGGGCACCATCGGGACTCCGCGGGTGGCATACGAGGTGGCGGCGGCCAGCCACGAGGCGGTCGAACCTGCCTCGGTGATCCCCTCTTCCAGGATCTGTCCGTCTTGGGACTCGATGTAGGCGAGGAGCATGGCGGCATCGACCGGCTCGTACAACTGGCCTTTCGAGGCGTAGATCTTGAGTTCGCGGAAGAGCGAATCCATCCCGAAGGTGCGTGCCTCGTCGGGCACGATCGGCACGACTCGGGGTCCGAAGTTCTCGGCCCGGGCCATGTTGCGCAGCAGGCGAGTGAAGGCGGTGGTGGTCGACGCTTCGACTTTGCCAGATCCCTGGTAGGTCTCGGTGAACACCTCGGGTTTGGGGAGGTCGAGCGGCACCCGCACCGTCAGCTTGCGCTCGGGCAGGGGACCGTTGAGTTCCCGTCGACGGGCCATCAGGTAGTCGTGTTCCGGCGATCCTTGCGCCGGCCGGAAGTACGGCGGGTCATGGTCGCCGCTCAGCGACTCCTCGGGAATCTCGTCCTCCAGGTGGAGGCGTGCCCGGAGGTCCATGAGCTGTTTGTTGGTGAGTTCTTTGATCTGATGGGTGGCGTTGCGACCCTCGACGTCCGGCCCCAGCGTCCAGCCTTTGATCGTCTTGGCGAGGATCACCGTGGGCGCGCCGGTCAGGGAGGTGGCCGCCTGGTACGCGGCGTACACCTTGCGTGGATCGTGGCCTCCCCTCCGGAGTTGCCAGATTTCGTCGTCACTGAGATGCTCGACCAGCGCCAGGGCGCGGGGATCCTTTCCGAAGAAGTGTTCACGCACGTATGCGCCGTTCTCTGCCTTGTATCGCTGATACTCGCCGTCGACGGTGGTGTTCATCACTTCGATGAGGGCGCCCTCCCGGTCGGCGTCGAGGAGCGGATCCCAGTTGCTTCCCCAGATGACTTTCACCACGTTCCATCCGGCGCCGCGGAAGATCGCCTCGAGTTCCTGGATGATCTTGCCGTTCCCCCGCACTGGGCCATCGAGACGCTGGAGATTGCAGTTGATCACCCAGGTGAGGTTGTCGAGGCCCTCGCGGGCGGGAAGTGAGATCGAACCCAGGGTCTCGGGCTCGTCGACCTCGCCGTCACCCAGGAAGCACCACACCCGGGAGTCGGACGTGTCGTCCAGTCCCCGGTTGTGCAGGTACTTGTTGAAGCGTGCCTGGTAGATCGAGTTGATGGGTCCCAAGCCCATCGACACCGTCGGGTACTCCCAGAACTCGGGCATCAGCCGGGGGTGGGGGTACGAGGAGAGTCCGCCTCTGCCGATCTCGGTACGGAAGTTGTCGAGGTCCGTCTCGTCGAGACGCCCCTCCAGGTAGGCCCGGGCGTAGATGCCAGGGGCGGCATGGCCCTGGATGTAGACGGCATCACCGGGGCGGCCGTCGGCTTTCCCGCGGAAGAAGTGGTTGAAGCCGACTTCGTACAGGAGTGCCGACGACGCGAAGGTGGACAGGTGTCCGCTGATCCCCTTTGCCTTGTGGTTGGCCTTGATGACCATCACCGCCGCGTTCCATCGGATGTAGCGGCGGATGCGTTTTTCCAACCACTCGTCGCCGGGGTAATCCGGCTCTTCTTCTTCTGGAATCGTGTTGATGTAGGGGGTGGAGACGGAGCCGGGAACTCCGAGGGCACGCTGATGGGCACGTTCCATCAGCTTCGCCATCAGGAACCTTCCACGAACCTCGCCCTGTCGGGAAACCACTGCATCGAGGGAGTCGATCCACTCTTGGGTTTCGACCGGATCGGAGTCGTGCAGTTGGTGGACGAAGCCGTCGATGTAGGTGAGGTTGGGCT
Source organism: Acidimicrobiia bacterium (assembly GCA_046565785.1). Classification (GTDB taxonomy): domain Bacteria; phylum Actinomycetota; class Acidimicrobiia; order Spongiisociales; family ZC4RG35; genus DATHWB01. Next base: position 667 of record JBKHXZ010000026.1, on the reverse strand, counting down.
GGCGGTCCATGCGCCGAGCCTACCCCGACCGGGTGGTACGCCACCTCGAGTGCTTACGTTTTGGAGCGGCCCGCCGACGGGGAATACTGCCCGAACCCTCCGGAGTCCCCCCTTCCTCCGGAGTGTTCGGGCACGTCGATCCTCCGCACCACCTCATGGGTCACGATGTCCGGTCGTTCCAGCATCGGGGTGTGTCCGACATCGGGGAGCTCTATCGATCGCCAGTCCGGTCGGAGTCTTGCCAGGTGACGGAGCGCGCCGGGAGGCACCACCCGGTCTCGACCGCCGAAGATCAACGTGGTGGGCACGTTCACTGCCATCACGATCCGGCGGTGGGCCCCCGGTGTGACGAAGGTGCGGCGGACGTCGGCTGCCGACTCGGCGAACGCGCGAGTCGCCCACGGCATCGAGCGCCGAAGGGTGGCGAGGTGGACTGCTCTGGACTTCATGTCTGCGGGGAGCCGCTCGGAGTCGGCCATCACGATGTCGAGGGTTTCGTCTACCTGTTCAGCCGGTGTCCGCGTGCTCACGTACAGGCCGGTGAGGGTCGGCCCCACCACCGGGAGTGATTGCGCGAAGAGTCGTGCCGCGACCGTGAAGTCGAGCGGCGGGCTGAAGCCGAGCGGTGGGGTGGCGGGGGAGAGGAGGAGCAGGGAGGAGACGAGAT
>JBKHXZ010000025.1:0-18769 GCA_046565785.1 Acidimicrobiia bacterium | reverse complement strand
AAACTCCCCGTCGGCGGTTTCGTCATCGTTCGGCTGCGGGTATGAATGGGGAAGACGCACGCAGCACGAAAGGCTGGAAATGCGACCACTCACCCTCGACCGAGATCTCGTCGACCGTTTGGCGGTGACGCATGGGGAAGGGCTGGTCTCGATCCTGATCCCCACTCATCGCAAAGGCCCGGAGACCGCGCAGGATCGCATCCGTTTGAAGAACGCGGTGACCGACGTCGACGACCTGATGGACCGAGCCGGATGGCGACGTCCCAGCCGTGAGGCGCGCCTCGGCCTGGTTCGCGATCTGCTCGACGACGAAGAGTTCTGGGCGCACCAGGGTCACGGCCTCGCGGTGTACGTCGACGATCAGAGTGAGATCGTGCCGATCGCGGTTGGGGATCCTCTCGACACCACGATCACCGTGGCCACGGCTTTCCACCTACGGCATCTACTGCCGCCACTGGAGCGTGCTCCGCTTCAGGCGTTGGTACTGACCAAGGGCTCGGTGGCCCTGTTCGATGTGGACGTCCAGGGAGCGACCCAGATCGACGCCGACCTGCCGAGATCCATGGAGGACGTCAACTGGTTCATCGACTACGAAGCCCAGACCCAACGTCACTCCGACCGGGCAGGGTCGGCGGGAATCCAGCATGGACATGATCCGTCAGACCGGATGCACGAGGACGTCGAGCGTTTCCTCCGCTCCGTTGCCCACGCTGTTGGGGGCGGCGACGCACCCCTTGCCGTCCTCGGCGACGATCCGGTGGTCGACGCGTTCGGGCGCATCACTCGGAGGGCGGTGATCGGACTCGACCTCGACGGATCCGATCGAGCGCAGACGGCTGCAGAGGTACATCGACGGGTGCTCCCGATCATCGAGCAACGCTTCGCAGAGCGTCTCGCCACGCACCGAGAGCAGGGCGCCGAGGCCGTCGGTGCCGGGACCACCCTCACGCTCTTTCCCGCCCTCCTCGAGGCGGCTGGAGCCGGTCGGTTGGCCCAGGTGTACGTTCGGCGCGGGGCGCCACCAGTGTGGGGCCGGTTCGACCCCGACACACTGCACATCGAAGTCACGGACACGAAAACAGTCGGAACCGTCGACCTGGTGGATCGGCTGGTGATGGTGGCCCGGTCGTTCGGCGCGGAGATCCGACCGACCGACGAGGCAGTCGAAGGTCACGACTTCGTCGCGACATGCAGATTCTGATCGATAACGTGGGATCAGCGACCGAAGGGGATCGGTGTGAATCGTCTGCTGTGGGTGCTTCAAATTGTGTTCGGCTTGTACTTCATCGGGGTGGGTGTATCTCACTTCGTGGTGCCCGACGGCTTGCCGGAACTGATGAGCTGGATGTACGACCTGTCCGACGGTCTGCACGTGGTGGCCGGCACCGCCGAGATCCTCGGCGGCCTCGGGCTGATCCTTCCCGCCGTCACCTGAATCCGAACCGAGTTGGTCCATCTGGCCGCGTATGGCCTGGTGATCGTGATGGTCGGCGCCGCCGTCTGGCATGTGTCCCGCGGGGAGGCCACCCAGATCCTGCTGAATCTGGTCAACGCCACCATTCTGGCGTTCGTCGGATATGGCCGACAGCGTCTGAGTCCGTTGACCGGCCGGTGATCAGGACCGCTGGACGATGTGGGATCCCGCCTCGTCCACCAGATGACAGGCGACGAAACAGCCCGGAGTGAACTCGCGTATCTCCGGAACCTCGACCCGACACCGCTCGACGGCCAGCGGACAACGAGGATGGAACACACAGCCCGGCGGCACGTTTCCGGGTGACGGGACTTCGCCTTCCAACACGATGGGCACTCTGGTGCGTTCCCGTTTGGGGTCGGCCAGCGGTACTGCCGAGATCAATGCTTGGGTGTAGGGGTGGAGGGGTTCGGTGAAGATGTCGTTGGAGTCGGCCAGTTCCACGATGTGACCGAGGTACATCACGGCGATGCGATCCGAGATGTGGCGCACCATCGCCAGGTCGTGGGCGATGAACAGGTAGGTCAGCCCCAGGTCTCGCTGGAGGTCGTCGAGTAGGTTCACCACCTGCGCCTGGATCGAGACGTCCAGCGCTGAGATGGGTTCGTCCAACACGATGAAGTCGGGGTCGATAGCGAGCGCCCGCGCGATGTTGATCCGTTGGCGCTGGCCCCCGGAGAACTCGTGGGGGAAGCGCTTCGCCCACGCCGGGTTGAGTCCCACCAGTTCCATCAGGTGTGCCACTTTCGCCTTGATCTCGTGGTCGGTTCCCTTCTCGTAGATGTGAAGCGGTTCGGCGATGGTGCGCCCGGTGTTCATTCGCGGGTTGAGTGAGTCAGCCGAATCCTGGAACACCACCTGCATCCGTTGACGGACCTGGCGGAGCGACTCTGCGTCGAGGCTGGCGAGTTCAACCCCGTCGAACCACACCTCACCCGCGGTGGGTTCGTCCAATCGGAGGAGCACCCGGCCGGTTGTCGACTTGCCGCAGCCGCTCTCGCCCACCAACCCCAGCGTCTCGCCACGCCGGATGTCGAACGAGACCCCGTCGACCGCCCGAATGGCAGCTTCGTCTTTGCCGAGGAGACGACGACCCCGCTGGCGATAGTGCTTGGTCAAGCCTCGCACGCTGACCAGGACTTCGGTGTTCGGCCGATCCGTCCGATCACTGCTCGTCATCTCAACTGCTCTCCCGTTGCGAGGTCGACGTGGCATGCCACCCGATGGCGGTCTCCGACGTCGCGCAAGAGGGGGCGCTCGGAGACACAGCGATCGAAGGCGAACGCACAGCGGGGCTGGAAAGGACAGAAGGTCGGCGCGACGAGCAGATCGGGGGGACTGCCTTCGATGCTGGCGAGTCGAGTGGTGCCATCGGAGTCGGTCGTGGGCACAGCCGCCAACAGTCCCCGGGTGTACGGGTGGAGGGGGTTCTCGTAGATCTGGTCCACGGGGCCGGATTCGACGACGGTGCCCCCGTACATCACCGCTACCCGGTCGGCGATGCCGGCGACCACCGCCAGGTCGTGGGTGATCCAGATCACGGCGGTACCGCGTTCGGCCTGGAGACGGGTTTTGACCAGTTCCACGATCTGGGCCTGTACCGTGACGTCGAGGGCGGTCGTTGGCTCGTCGAAGACGATGATCGGCGGGTCGGCGGCCATGGCGATGGCGATCATCACTCGTTGCCGCATACCTCCCGAGAACTCGTGGGGGAAGGCGCGTGCTCGGCGGGCGGGGTCGGCGATTCCTACCGCCTTCAGCAATTCGACTGCGGCGTCGTCGGCTTCCTCGTTGGAGAGTCCCCGGTGTTTGCGGATCGACTCGGCGATCTGATCTCCGACCCGCATGGTCGGGTTGAGGGCACTGAGCGGATCTTGGAAGACGAATCCGATCTTCCTGCCGCGAATGCCCCGGATCGCCGACTTGGAGAGCGCGAGGATGTCGGTTTCGGTGCCGTCGTGGCGGAGCATGGCGGTCCCCCCTTCCACGTTGGCCGGCGGGGAGGGGAGTAGCCCGACGAGTGACATCATCGTCACAGACTTCCCCGAACCGGACTCCCCGACCACTCCCAGTGACTCTCCCGGGCGAAGGCGAAACGACACCCCGTTGACGGCATGGACCTTGCCGTCCGGCGAGTCGAAGCTGACCTCGAGATCCTGCACTTCCAGGATGTAGGTGTCGGTGCGTACGTCGGTCATCCTCGCGACCTCCGAATTCGGGGGTCGAGCACGTCCCGCAGCCAATCACCGAGCAGGTTCATGGATAGTCCGGTGATGGCAATGGCCAATCCGGGGAAGATGGAAAGCCACGGAAGTCCGGTGAAGAGCGACCGACGTCCGGAATCCAACATGTTGCCCCAGCTGGGGATGTTGGGTGGCACGCTCAGACCGAGGAAGCTCAGCCCGGCCTCGTAGAAGATCATGGCGGACATCTCGAACGTCGCCAGCGTCAGGAGCGGTCCGACCAGGTTGGGGAGGACGTGGCTCGCGAGGATGCGCGGGGTTCGGGCGCCGGTGGCACGGGCCGCTGCCACGAATCCGGCCTCACGCAGGCGGAGCACCTCGCCCCGGGTGGTTCGGGCGAAAAGGGGCGAGGCGGTCACCCCGAACAACATCACCACGTTGAAGAGGCTTCGCCCGAGGACGGCGGCCACCACGATCACGACGATCAGGTACGGAACCGACAGCACCAGGTCGACCAGCGACATGAGCAGCTTGTCGAGTCGGCCCCCGAGGAAGCCGGCGATCAGTCCGATCAGCATGCCGAGTACGACGGCGATGGCCGCACCGAAGAATCCGACGGTGACCGACACCCGGGCACCGAAGATGATGCGGCTCAAGACGTCGCGGCCGAGGCGGTCGGTTCCCAGCGGATACTCCCAGGTGCCTCCGTCGGAAAACACCGGGGGCAGCTTCGCGTCGGACAGATTCTGAGCGAGCGGGTCGTGGGGGGCGAGCTGTGGTGCGAACACCGCCACGATGACCAGCCCCAGCACCAGAACCAGGCCGATGAGGCCTGCCGGGTCGCGGAGGATCAGCTTGACGAAACGCTGGAGTCCTCGAGTGCGGGTACCGAAGTCGATCCTTTCGGCAGTCATCAGTTCTCCAACCTGATGCGAGGATCGAGCCAGGCGTACAGCAGGTCAGCCACGAGACTGAGGGCGATGGCGGCGCCGCCGATGAACAGGGTGATGGTCTGGACGAGCGGGAAGTCCCGGGCCCTGATCGCCTCGTCCAGCAGGCTGCCCAGGCCGGGCAGGGCGAAGATCGATTCGATGTAGACCGCCCCGCCGAGGAGGTAGGTGTACTGGACGCTGACCACGCTCACCAACGCCAGCGCCGTGTTCCGTACGATGTGCCGACCGGCGACTTCGATACCGGACAGTCCCTTGCTGCGGGCGGTGCGGACGAAGTCCGAGGAGACGACTTCCAGCACGGTGGCTCGGGTGAGACGCACCAGGCGACCCATCGCTCCGACGCTCAGTGCGAATGCGGGGAGGACGTAGGAGGCCGGGCCGTCGATACCAAATGAGGGGAACCAGCCGAGGTTGACGGCGAAGACGATGATCAGGACCAAGGCCAGCCAGAATTCGGGGGTGACCTGTCCGGCCAGACCGAGGCCGCGGGCGAGGAGATCGCTGGGCTTGTTGGCGTTCATCCCGCCCCAGATGCCGAGCGGGATACCGACCACCAGGGCGACTCCCATGGCCAGGGTTGCAAGGGTGAAGGTGAGGGGAACCCGGTCGAGTACCAGGTCGATGGAGTGGGTCTGGAAGCGGAGCGATTCTCCGAAGTCGCCGGTGAAGATGCGGGCGACGTACTCGCCGAGTTGGACCAGCACCGGACGGTCGAATCCCATCAATTCGCGAAATGCTTGCACCTGCTCGGGGCTTGCTTCGCGGGGCATCATCAGCCGCGCCGGGTCACCGGACAGGCGTACGAGGAAGAACACGATCACCACGACGCCGACGAACAGCAACAGCGACTGGATCGTGCGGCGGAAGATGAAAAGCTTCATGAGGTGAGATCGATGGGGGTCCCGGTCGAAACGGCCGGGACCCCCATGTGGTTCAGCCGGCCAGGGAGACTTCCTTCAGGAAGTAGTTCTCCGCGGCCCGCGGCTTGTAGTTCTGCACGGCCTCGTTGACGCCTTCGAAGGCGAACGGCTCGTACAGGTAGATGAAGGGCGGGTTGTCGTAGGCGTAGCGGTGCAGTTCCGAGTACAGCGCCGCTCGCTCGTCGTCGTCGAGGGTGGTCGGGATGCGTGCCAGCAGATCCAAGATCACCGGATCCGACCACGACGAGTAGTCGGCGTCGGCGCCACCCAGCGCGCCCTGCAGACGCTCGATCGACTCGGAAATGGTGCTGGACCACGAGTCGCCGAACAGCGGGGGAAGCTGCTTCTGTGCCTCGAGATCCCAGTACTGGCCCGACTCCATGAACTGGATCTCGCCGCCTTCGAGCGTGATTCCAACAGCCTCGAGGTAGCCGGCGACCGCCTGACAGACCTCTTCGAAGTTGGCATAGGCGCCGGTGGGGCAGGCGAAGCCGATCTCGAATCCTTCGGGGTACCCGGCTTCGGCGAGGAGTTCCATCGCCCGCTCCGGGTCGTACGGATACGGCTGGATCGAGGTGTCGTGGCCGAGGCTCGACGTCGACACCAGGCCGGAGGCCAGGGCCGCCTGACCGTCGAACAGCGAGTCGACTATCGCCTGTCGGTCCACCGCATAGTTCATCGCCTGGCGCACCAGGGGATCTTCGGTGGGCAGGCCCACCCCGGTGGTCATGTTGTTGAAGGCGATGTAGTAGACCCGGTCGACCGGATAGGTGACCACGTTCACGCCGGGGGCGTTCTCCAGCGTCGCCGCCTCTTCGGAGTTGAAGCGCTGGGCGATGTGGACTTCACCGGTCTGCACCGCAGCCAGGCGGGTCGAGGAGTCGGGAATCGGTCGGAACACGACCCGGTCGACGAGCGGCTTGCCTTCGTCCCAGTACTCGGTGTGCGCCTCCAGCACGATGCGGTCGCCTCGATCCCAGCTGACGAACTTGAACGGGCCGGTTCCGATCGGGTTGGCCTCGATGCCGGCCAGTCCCTCCGCCTCGAACTGGGAGGCGGGCAGGATTGCCCACTCGGCCAATTGGCGCAGGAACAGCGCGTCGGGGGCGGCCACCGTGATCTCGACGGTCGACGGATCGACGGCGGTCACCGACGTCGCCGACTGGTACAGATAGGCGTAGACGTTGGCTTCGTCGGTAGCCGCCTGATGCGAGGCCACCCAGTCCTCGGCGTCCATCACCTCGCCGTTGTGGAACACGACGTTCTCACGAAGAGTGAAGGTGTAGGTGAGGCCGTCTTCGGAGATCTCCCAGTCGGTGGCCAGGGCCGGTTGGATTTCGTTCTCGTCGTCGATCCACACCGGACCTTCGAACATCTGAACGGACACGTTTGTCGCATTCCGCTCGGCCGCATTGGGTAGGTAGATGGAGTTGGGTTCGGTGGACAGGGCAACGATCAGTTCGCCTCCACCGGTCGGGGCTTCGGTGGTGTCCGGTGCTTCGGTCGTCGAGGTGTTGTCGTCGGATGGAGCCGCCGTCGTTGTGCTGGCTCCATCGTCGGAGCTGGATCCGCCGTCGCCGCATGCTGCCATCAGCATGGCGAGGACGGCGAGCAGCGCCGTGAGGTGACTCAGGCGTTTGCTTGCCATGGGTTCTCGTCCTCCTGTTGTTGGTTGTTCCATTGCTGCACGATCTCGAATCCAGCAGACACGTCGGTGAACGTTCCGTAATCGGGATCCGGCTTGTCGGGTTGCGGTCCGAAATAGATCGGATTGCTGAAGGCGACGATCTCGGTCGCCTGGATCACGTCGAGGCGGATCCACGACGGGCGCGGTCCGGTCCAGCGATGCTCCAGCCCGGGGTCTGCCCCCTCGGCGGTGGCCACGAGCCCACTGTCGGCGACTACCCGAACCTCGAGTGTGCCCTCCCCGCGAGCCGCCGCTCGAATCACCATCGGATCGTCTCCGGCCGGGAGTTCCGCACCCATCCCGGCGGTGCCTGCACCGGTGTCGACAGTGAGTTCGAGCCAGGGTCCCATCGTTACGAACACCCGTCCTGCGTCCACCGCGTCGAGGACGGCTGCGGGGGTGGCTTCGGTGGCCTCGACGTAGGTGCGTGGGATGCCCACCCGATGGCCGTCTACGGTGACGCCGTCGCCCCGAACGGTCTTCTCCGGGTTGTGGAAGTCGGAGCCTCCGACCGCCGTCACCCGTAGCCCGGCTGCCAGCCAGCGGTCCCACATGGCGTGGGCGGCGGGGTTGGCCAGTCGATTCTCCGGCCAGGTGGGGTCGTTCCACACCTCTAGGTAGCGGAAGGCGGCCAACGGCACGGCCGGATCGACCCATTCCCACGGGAACAGAAGTGGGTGGTTGATCGACGCCCGCAGGCGCTGGCGGGCGATGGTCTCGACGAGGTCGACCGCTCGGCCGCGCTGGTCGTCGCGCATCACCGGTCCCGGCTCGGGCAGATCCTGAACCCAATCGGGTTCGGCCTCGTCGATGCTGAACACGTTGAAATGGCCGTACGGCATCGTCACTTCGATACCGGGAATGACGAGAACGTGCTCGGAGTGGGCGAACGCCGGATACGACCAGGTGTTGTGGTCGGTGATGGCGAAGAAGTCCAACTCCTCGCGTTCTGCCTCGGCGATGAAACGCTCGGGAGGTAGGACCCCGTCACTGAGTGTCGAGTGTGCGTGGAAGTCACCCTTCAGCCACACGATGGCCAGCTCCTCTGTCCGCTCCCTACCTCTAGCCCCGCGCGGCACACTAGATCGTCGCACACCTCGCTGCCGGACCCGATGGTCCGAACGTTCACACCAGATCCCTCGGAATCTCGATGTGCCACGTGCGTCGGAACGCCTCGGATCGGTTGAGGCGAGCAGACAGCGCGGCATCGAGGACGAAGGCTTCGGCGGTCACTCGAAGCGACGTGCGCGTCTCGCTGTCCACCCGCCAATCCCCTCGTTCCCGGGCCACCGTGGTGACGATCTCGCCGCATGCACTGGTGGGGTCGCTGCCGGTGACGACATATCGCTCCACCACGCGGTCTTCGGTGATCATGTCGATGTCGTCGAACCTGATGCGACCGGAGTCGTCGACGACTTCGACCTCGTAGATGTCCGTCCCGAGGTCGTGGCACGAACGGACGCTGGCACTCGCCGGTTCGAGCACGGTGCGGGGAGTGGGAGTGGTTCCGGTCGGTTCGCCGAACGACGACAGTTCGGAGTCCAGCTCGGTGGCGTTTCGAATCGGGAGTTGCAGGGCGCTGGCCGCACAGTCGAGTTCGATCCGGGTCGGTTCCGGCGCCGGCCACATCAACGGCCAGTACGACGACGAGAGCGCCAATCGGATGCGCTGTCCGGCCTCGAAGCGTTGGGCCACGTGGTTCAGGGTGACCCGTACTCGGTACCAGTCGCCGGGAACGAGCGGGGTGGGTTCGGCGTGGCTGTCTCGATGTGTGAGATTGAGGACTCCATAGGTGACCCGGCTCGATGTCCCGTCGGGGTCGACCGCGCACAGCCGTACTGCCAACTGGGCGATCGGTCGGTCAGAACGCACCGTGAGGTCGGCGACAGGTGGGCCCAGGATCTCCACCGGGCCGTCCAAGGGCGGGGAGTCGAACATGACCGATCCGGCGTCGTCGGTCCGCTGGTCGGGCGGCTGGTCGGGGCCGTGGTCGTAGGCGCACCACTTGCCGGCCTGGCGACCTACCCAGAGGGGAGTCGACACCGTCACCTGGCCTTCGCTCGGCTCGGACAGCCGTCCGTCGGGGGAGAGTCCAAGCGTGCGATGTGCCACGTTGGGTGACGGCCAGGCGGGTTCGGCCACCCACCGGCCGGGCCGGTATTCGTAGGCGGGTGCGGGGGCGACCGGATCCTGCATCCACGTGCGGAGCATCGGTTCGTCCATGATCCCGGTGTCCTTGCCCTTGAGCCACTGGTCCCACCAGCGGACCATCTCGTCGACGAAGTCGATCGCCGGTCCTGGTCTCCCAAGGTGTGGATAGGCATGCACCCAGGGACCGATCAGTCCTTTGCGGGGAACCTGCAGGTGTTCCAGCAGACGAAATACCGCGTTCGAGTATCCGTCCGCCCACCCACTGACCGCGTAGACGGGAACCCGTATCGCCGAATAGTCCTCGCACACCGACCCGTGGCGGAAGAAGTCATCTCGGCGTTGATGTCGGAGCCACTCCGCCAGCCAGAGTCCGCTTCCTTCCAGCCGTTGCATCCACATCTCGTACCAACGGTCTCCGACCAGTTCCGGGTCGGGGGGAAGGGTGTTGTAGGCGAACATGACCGCCGACCACGACAGCTCGTCGCACAACACCGCGCCTCCCATGCGATGGATGTCGTCGGCGTAACGGTCGTCGGTGGAACACAACGTGACGACGGCCTTCAGTGGCTCGGGTTGGAGTGCGGCGATCTGGAGGCCGTTGAAGCCTCCCCAGGAGATGCCGACCATGCCGACGTTGCCGTCACACCACGGTTGGGCGGCGATCCATCCGATGATCGCCACCCCGTCATCCAGTTCCGACTGGAGGTATTCGTCGGTCAGGACTCCGTCGGATTCACCGCTGCCCCGGATGTCGACCCGCACCGCGGCATATCCGTGACGGACGAGATGTGGATGGGTGGTGGTGTCGCGGGCGACGGTTCCGTCCCGTTTTCGGTAGGGACTGTATTTGAGGATGGCCGGCACCGGGGTTTCGTCGAGTGGACGCCAGATGCGGGCGGCCAGTCGGATGCCATCTGCACCTGGAATCCACACGTTGGTCTCTTCGATCAGCGGTGGTGCTTCGACATGGCGCATGAGAGGCGGGGATCCTAAAGGGAAGGGTCGTCCCCGAGGGGAACGATGCGGTCGACCGACGGGATCGTGATGTCGGCGGCGATGCGGGGGGTTTCGGCGACGAGAACGAACCCGGCTGCCCCTGCGTTGGCCGCGGTTGCCCGGTCGCGATCGGAGTCGCCCACCATGAGAATCCGACCGGGAGTCGTCTGCCACTGTTCGGCGATCAGGGTGAGGACAGCCGGGTCCGGCTTGAACGGGCCGTCCCCGTCGCCCGCGAGCACGATGGACACGAGGTCGGCCACACCCAGGAGTTCGAGGGCACGGATCGTGGTGGGGTGGTCGTCGGTGGTGGCCACCGCCAATCGGAGTCCGGCGTCGGCCAGCCGTCGGAGGGCTCCGGCGACGTCTCCGATCGGGAGGGGCGAGGCAGCCTTGGCGAGTGTCGTTGCTCGGGCGGCGGCTCGGGAGGCTCGGCCCGCCGGATCGTCGGCCCCGGCGGAGCGCAAGGTCGCTGCTGTGATCCGGGTCAGCTCGTCGATGGAGGATGTCGCCAATGCGCCGTCGGCGACCAGTCCGTCGTCGTCCAAGCCCAGTCGGGAGGCCAGCAGCTCCGGATATCGGTCGCCACCCGCTTCATCGAGCCACGTTCGCGACGCGTCCAGCCAGTAGCTCTCGAGGTCGATCAGTGTGCCGTCCTTGTCGAAGCAGATGCCGTCGACATCGAAACGGCGATCACCGGCCCGAATCCACATTCGGCCATCGTACGGGTCGGGAATCGATCACACCGCCAGTGTTCCTCCGAACACCTGCCAGGCGAGGGCGGACTTGGCGACGGGTACGGCGAAGTCGTTCGAGAGGCCGAGAACCGTTACCGCCTGGGCAGCATGAAACAGGCCCATCACGCCGTTGACCAAGAGCGAGTGTCATCCAAACCGGCAACCTCTTGGCGGCGGTGCGATACCGGGCTTCTACCCTGTCACCTTCGTGGATTCAGCCCTGTTGGCGTTCGCGGTGGTGTTCCTCGCCGAACTCGGCGACAAGAGCCAGCTGATGACGCTGACCTTCGCCACCCGGTATCGCCCTGTCACGGTGCTCGCCGGCATCACCGCGGCGACCGCGGCCATGAACGGATTGTCGGTCCTGGCCGGAGGGCTGGTCGGAACCGCGCTTCCTCCCGGCCCGGTCGCCATTGCTGCCGGCTTGGCCTTCTTCGGGTTCGCGGTCTGGACGATCCGCGGGGATCATCACGACCACGGTGACGACACGGTCGGTCGCTCCGGGATTCCGGTCCTCGCCGTGGCGGTGACGTTCCTGTTGGCGGAGTTCGGGGACAAAACTATGTTGGCGACCGCCACGCTGGCGACCACCAGGAACGGATTGGGGGTATGGGCGGGAGCAACGGCGGGGATGGTGGGTGCCAACATCGTTGCCATCCTGGTCGGGCACCATTTGGGAGACAGGATTCCCGAACGGTGGATCAAGCGAGGTGCGGCGGCCGCGTTCGCCGCCTTCGGGCTCTGGCTGCTCATCGACGGTTACCGCCAGGTGTGAGCCTGCGATAGCCTCGTTTGCCATGTCGTTTCAACCCAACGCCGACGAGATCATCGCCCGCAACGCCGAATACGTCGCCCGGTTCGCCGATGCGGATCTGGCGGTGGCACCGAAACGTCAGCTTGCCGTGGTTGCTTGTATGGACTCCCGGATGGACATGTTCCAGATCCTCGGGTTGGGCAACGGTGAAGCCCACATCATCCGTAATGCCGGCGGGATCATCACCGACGACGTGATCCGTTCGCTGTGTCTCTCCCAGCGGCTGCTCGGCACCAAAGAGATCGTGCTCGTCCACCACACCGACTGCGGTCTGCAAAAGGTCGACGAGGACGAGTTCCGGTCCGAACTCGAACAGGAGCTGGGAGTCAAGCCGTGGTGGGCGATCGAGTCGTTCACCGACCCGTTCCAGGATGTCGCCCAGTCGATTCGACGCCTGCGCATGACGCCGTTCGTTCAGGACGACCACATCCGCGGATTCGTCTACGACGTCACCACCGGCGCCTTGACCGAGGTTCACGCCGACTGACCCGAAAGATGGGCAGTGACCACCCATGAGGGTGATGGCCCTCTCGTCGTACGTTGCCTGGGTCTCGACGACGAAAGGAACCAGCAATGCGCAACTATCAGTCCAAGGCTGCCCCTGACCAGTTCGTGACCAACTGGTACCGCCCGGTCGCCGACTGGCAGAAGGATCTGAACAGGGCGGGTCACGCATCAAGCGCAGCCGACTCGGTGCTCGCCGCCGGCACCCGGAGGCCTATTTCGCCGACCTCCGTAGTGAAGCGCTCCTGGCGGCCATGACCCACCACCTGATGCGCTGTTCGTCGGTGCTCACCATTCGCGGAGCAAGCATGCTCATGGTGATCGGCGCTGGTATCGCCGTCGCCACTGTGATCGGAATGTGACGAGGGTGTTCCCGGCACTGCCGGGAACACCCTCGTGCGGAGCAGAGTGCCGGTCGGCGGTGGAGGGTGCTCGTGAGACCCTCTGCTCCGGGATCGGTGACCGTGCTCAGTCGATCGCGCCCTTGACGATGAGCACGTCGCAGGGGCTGTCGTGGATGACTCCATGGCTGGTCGATCCGAGGACCAACGATCGGAATTCGCCCCGACCGCGGGTGCCCAACACGATCAGGTCGGCCTCGACATCCTTGGCGTAGGAGGTGATGGCCGCCGGCGGATATCCGGTCAGGTCCACCCGTACCCACTCGATTGCGGCCGCCTCCAGGATGGGGGTCGCCGCATCCCACACGGCTTTCTGCTCGGCCTCGGCGAGGGAACGCTCTTCGAAGACGTAGGCGCCGGCCATCCCGTAGACGACGGTCGGCGGCTGGAACACGTGGACGACATGGAGGACGGCTCCGGCGGACCGGGCGTGGCCGACTGCACGTTCGAGGACGGCTTCGGCGATCGGGCTTCCGTCGATCGCGGCGACGATCGTCATGCGGGCTCCTTTCCGCGATGTGCTGTCATCATGACAGGGAGCCGGACGTACCAGATAGGGGCGATCGGCCCGTCCGAGAGGAGGGCGAATGCGGATCGGGGTGTTGACCGCCGGAGGTGACTGTCCGGGTCTCAACGCCGCGATCCGGGCGGTGGTGGCTCGGGCAGCAGGATCCGGGGCCGAAGTCGTCGGATTCGAGAACGGATGGGCGGGCCTGATCGAAGCTCGATTTCGTCGGCTGTCCCGAGACGACGTACGTGGCATCCTGGTCCGTGGCGGGACGATCCTGGGGACGTCCCGAATAGACCCCTACGTCCATGATGCAGGAGCGGCGGCGGTGCGGGAGGGGCTGGCCGCCGCCGGAGTGGACGGAATCGTGGTGATCGGCGGCGACGGAACACTCCGAACCGCGGCCAGGCTCCATTCCGAGGGCCTGGCAGTGGTCGGAGTCCCCAAGACCATCGACAACGACGTCGGGGCGACGGACGTCAGCTTCGGTTTCCACACCGCCGTCCAGATCGTGACCGACGCCATCGATCGGCTCACGACCACCGCCGAAGCCCACAACCGGATCATGGTCGTCGAGGTGATGGGGCGAACCGCCGGCTGGATCGCGGCGTACGCCGGTCTGGCCGGAGGCGCGGAGGCGATCCTCGTTCCGGAGGTGCCCTTCGACCTCGACGACCTTGCCGTCCGGCTGCAGGATCGCCACCAGGCGGGTCACACCTACTCGGTCGTGGTCGTTGCCGAGGGGATCACCCTTCCCGACGGACAACAGGTGACGAGCGGTGTCGATGCGTACGGGTTCGAGCGGTTGGGCGGAGCCGGCCAGCTCGTGGCCGCTCGGCTCGAGGCCGCAACCGGGTTCGAGGCTCGCACCATGGTGCTCGGACACCTGCAGCGTGGGGGCACCCCGACCGCCTTCGACCGTGTGCTGGCTACACGGATGGGTTTGGCGGCGGCGGACGCCGTCTTGGGCGGCCGTTCAGGGGTCATGGTGGCCGTGCGGGGCGACGAGATCGTCGAGGTGGATCTGGCAGATGCCTGTCGACAGGTGAGGACGATGCCGTCGGGGCGCCTCTTCGACGCCGCCTGGTTCTTCGCCTGATCTAGTTCGACGTCGAGCCGCTCGACCGGCGCCAGTCGGACGAGTAGCTGGTGATGGTGTTCATGTAGTTGGCCCGTTCATATTGATCGGGATCGGGCGAGGATCGTCGGCTGAGGCTCCCCTTGGCCTGGGCGACCGAGGTGTATTCGTTATCGGTCAACCACCGGCGAAGGCCATCGACGGCGTCGGTGATGGCCGCCGGTCCCCGGCGCAGCAGTGCCGATGCCATCATCGTCACGTCTGCTCCAGCGAGCAGCAGCTTGGTCACCTCCTCCCACGAGTGGACGCCGCTGGTCGCTGCCAGATCGCAGGTCAGTTCGTCGGAGAGGATGGCGATCCATCGCAGCGCCAGGCGGGCCTCGTCGACGGTGGAGAGGGCGAGCCGGGGTCGAACCTGGAGCGTCGCCAGGTCGATGTCCGGTTGATAGAAGCGGTTGAACAGCACCAGCGCGTCGGCACCGGCGTCCTCGAACCGCTGAGCCATGGCGGCCATCGAGGAGAAGTAGGGGCTGAGCTTGACCGCGACGGGAACCGACACCACCCACTTCACCGCTTCGAGCAGGGTGAGACATCGCGCCTCCACCTCGGATGACGACTCCGCCGGATCGGCGGCCATGAAGTACAGGTTGAGCTCGATCGCCGACGCACCGGTCTGTTCCAGCATCGCTGCATATCGAGTCCAGCCACCGGGACTGGCTCCATTCAGGCTGGCGATCACCGGGATGCCCAGTTCGTCGGAGGCTCGGCGGATCAGGTCGAGGTAGTCGTGGGGACCGGCGTTGTACTCGGTCAGTTCCGGCAGATATCCCGCCGCCGCCTCCGGATGCGACCCGGAGCCGAACTCGAGTCCGAAGTGATACGCCAGTGTCTCCAACTCGATCTGTTCTTCGAACAGCGAAGGGAGTACCACGGCGGGGGCGCCGGCGGTGACCAGCGCGTGCAGAGTGTCCAGATCGCCTGTCATCGGCGACGACGACGGAACAACAGGGTGGGGGAGATCGAATCCGAGGTATCGGGTCGACAGGTCGGTCATTCTTCCACCTCCGCGAACTCCGCCGTGCGGTGGATCTCCACCATCTGCGAATAGAGGTTCCACCGATCGTCGATGTCCTGTTGTGCTCGGCGAAGCAACGCCTCCGCGCGTTCGGGGTTGGCGGCTCGCAGCATGGCGAAACGAGCCTCCTCTCGAGCGAACTCGGAGAATCGGATCGTTGGGGTACGACTGTCGAGGCGGAGCCCGGGATGGCCCTCCGCTTCGCGGGCCGGGTCGTAGCGGTAGAGCGGCCAGTACCCGGACTCGGCGGCCTTTCCTTGATGGCCCATCTGTCTGGACATGTCGATCCCGTGGGCGATACACGGGCTGTAGGCGAGGATCAGTGAAACCCCGCGATGCCGCTCGGCTTCGGCGAACGCCCGCACCGTCTGGGTCATGTTCGCCCCCATGGCGATCTGGGCGACATAGACGTTGCCGTAGCTCATGGCGATCTGGCCGAGATCCTTCTTCCCGGTGGTCTTGCCACCGGCTGCGAACTTCGCCACGGCGGCTCGGGGAGTGGCCTTGGAGGCCTGACCGCCGGTGTTGGAGTACACCTCGGTGTCCAGCACGAGGATGTTCACGTCACGGCCCGAGGCGAGGACGTGGTCGAGGCCACCGAAGCCGATGTCGTAGGCCCAGCCGTCGCCGCCGACGATCCACACTCCGGTCCTGACCAACCCGTTGGCGACCGACTCCAGTCGGCGGGCGAGGACACCTTCGATGTCCGCCAGGCGGCGCTTCAGCATCGACACCCGTTCCCGCTGGGCGGCGACCTGGGCGGCGTCGTCCTGGGCGGCGTCGAGGATGGCCGTGCCCAGTTCTCCCAACTCGGGCAGCAGGGCGGTGACCAGCAGCCTGGCGTCTTGTTCCATCCGGTCCAGACCGAGCCGCATGCCGAGACCGAACTCGGCGTTGTCCTCGAACAGCGAGTTGGCCCACGCCGGGCCACGGCCGAACTCGTCGGTCCTCCATGGTGTGGTCGGCAGGTTGCCTCCGTAGATGGACGAACACCCGGTGGCGTTGGCGATCACGATGTGATCGCCGAACATTTGGGTCATTAGCTTCAGATACGGGGTTTCCCCGCATCCGGCGCAGGCCCCGGAGAACTCGAACAGCGGGTCGACGAGTTGGGTTCCTTTGACGGATGCCAGGTTGACGTGCTGTCGCAGGGCCGATGGCAACGACAGGAAGTACTCGAAGTTCTCACGTTCGCGCTCGACGAACTCGTCGATCGGGGTCATGTCGATCGCCCGGTGGGAGGCGTTCTCCTTCGAGACGGCAGGGCAAACGTCGACGCACACCCCGCACCCCGTGCAGTCGTCGGGAGCCACCTGCACCGTGAGGTATTTGCCGGCGAGGTCTCGCCCCACCGCCTCCTTCCAAATGAATCCGGCGGGCTGGTCGACCAGATCGGCGGGGTCGTAGACCTTGAGCCGGATGGCAGCGTGCGGACAGGCGATGGCGCACCGGCCGCAGTCGATGCAGATCTCGGCATCCCAGATCGGGATCTCGGTGGCCAGCCCTCGCTTCTCGTACTTGGTGGTGCCGGTGGGGAAGGTACCGTCGACCGGGAGTGCGGAGACCGGCAGCAGATCGCCCTGACCGGCGATCAGTCGGGCGGTCACCCGACGGATGAAGTCTGGTTCGCCGCCGAACGCCTCGCGGGGGATCGCCAGTTCGGGTACCGAAGTCGGGACCTCCACCTCTTCCAAGGCTGCGAGCGCCGTGTCGATGACAGCGTGGTTGCGACGTACCACCGCTTCACCTCGCTTGCCGTACGTACGACCGATCTCGGCCTTCATCGCCTCGACCGCCTCGTCGAGTGGCAACAGATCGATGAGGGCGAAGAATCAGGCCTGCAAGACCGTGTTCACCCGCTGGCCCAGACCCCCCTCCCGGCTGATCGTGTCGGCATCGACGACGAACAGGCGGAGCGACCGGTCGACGATGAACTTGCGAGTTCGCGCCGGCAGGTGCTCCCACACCTCACGGGCGGGATAGGGGCTGTTCAAGAGGAGGGTCGAGCCGGGCACGGTTCGCTCGAGGAGATCCATCCGGTCTGCCATACCGAATTGGTGGCAGGCGACGAAGGTGGGTTCGTCGATCAGGTAGGTGGAGGTGATCGGACGAGGAGAGAAGCGCAGGTGTGAGACGGTCTGGCTACCCGACTTCTTGGAGTCGTAGACGAAATAGCCCTGGGCGTGGAGAGGAGTCCGGTTGCCGACGATGCGTACCGAGTTCTTGTTCGCTCCCACCGTGCCGTCCGAACCCAACCCGTAGAACACTGCCCGGATGACATCTGTCGGCTCGTGCCATGCGTCCCGGTCGTATGTCACGCTGGTGTTGGACACGTCGTCGACGATGCCCACCGTGAAATGCCGCCGGGAACGGTCTGCGAGGACACCCATCACCATGGCCGGGGTGAATTCCTTCGAAGACAGCCCGTAGCGACCGCCGCTCACCTCGATCGACGCGATCCGACCCGACTCGTTCAGGGCGGTGACAACGTCCTGATAGAGGGGTTCGCCGACCGCACCCGGTTCTTTGGTCCGGTCCAAAACGGCGATGGACGACACCGACGGAGGGACGATCGCGTCGAACAGGCCGATGTCGAAGGGGCGGTAGAGCCGGACGCACACCGCTCCGACACGCTCGCCCCGCTCGGTTGCAACCTCGACGGCTTCGCGCACTGCGCCGACTCCCGAGCCCATCAGGACCAGGATCCGTTCGGCCTCCGGGTGTCCCACGTATTCGAACGGTCGGTAGCGACGACCGGTCAGCCGGGCGAAGCGGTCCATCTCCTCGGCGACCACTTGGGGGACGGCGGCGTGATACGGGGACGCCGCTTCCCGGGCTTGGAAGAACACGTCCGGGTTTTGGGCGGTGCCCCGGATCACCGGTCGTTGCGGGTCGAGAGAGCGCAGCCGATGGTCGGCGATCAATTGTTCGTCCAGCATCTCCCGCATCGTCTCAGGTGTGACGAGGTCGACTCCGGCGATCTCGTGTGAAGTGCGAAACCCGTCGAAGAAGTGCAGGAACGGCACGCGCGACCGCAGGGTGGCGGCATGGGCGACGAGTGCGAGATCCTGGGCCTCCTGCGGGGAGTTGGAGGCGAGCATGGCGAAGCCCGTCTGGCGCGCCCCCATCACGTCGGAGTGGTCACCGAATATCGACAAGGCGTGGGTCGCGACGGTGCGGGCGGCGACGTGGATCACCATCGGCGTCAGCTCACCGGCGATCTTGTACATGTTGGGGAGCATCAGCAGCAGGCCCTGGGAGGCGGTGAAGGTGGTGGTGAGGGCGCCG
>JBKHXZ010000024.1:0-7847 GCA_046565785.1 Acidimicrobiia bacterium | reverse complement strand
TGCGGATGATCGAGAAGATGAGCTGCTGTTGGCGTCGGGTGCGCCCGATGTCGTTGGCGTCGACCGACACCCAGCTCCCGCCTTGCATCTCCTGATACGACCGCGATCGGGCGTACGCCAGCGCCTGGCTGCCGTCGAGTGTCTGTGTCCCGGCTTCGACCCGGAGACCGCTCTTCGAATCGCGGGCCGGATACGGGAAGTTGATCGGCACGCCGCCCAACTCGTCGACGATCGCCTGGAACCCGACGAAGTCGACTTGCACGTAGTGGTTGATGTCGACGCCGGTCTCCCGGCTCACCGTCTCGACCATCAGCGGGGCACCGCCGAAGGCGAACGCGGAGTTGATCTTGTTCTCCCCATGACCGGGGATCTCCACCCACAGATCGCGGGGGATGCTCAACATCTGGGCGGTGCCGTCGTCGGGATGGATCTGCAGGAGGATGATCACGTCGGCCCGTTCACCACCGGCCGGGCCGAAGTTGCGCAGGTCGGTCAGCCCTTCTCGGGAGTCGGAACCGATGATCAGGAAGGTGACCGGCTCAGCGGAGTCCGACGGGGTGTCCACCAGGATCTGATCGAAGTCGGCTTCGGGAATCGTGTCGGCGGACTCGACGACCGCGTTTTCGATCGTCCGGAGTTGCCAGTAGACGAAGAAGACGGAGAGGTTGGCAAGGACCAGCAGGGCGATGAGGACGCGCTTGAACCACCGACGCGTTTGGCGCGGGCGCGGAGATTCCTCCTGAACAGGGGTTGGAGAAGACATGGTCCTCCTGAGACGTGCGACAGGTTACCAAGGTTCCAGGGTTAGGAACGCAAGCCGGGGCTTCGCTACCCTCGGGCCGCCACACGAGCGACGGAGGTGACGTGGCCGTTCTCCCCCACGAGGGAACCTATTCGGTGATGTACGGGCCGCTGGCCGTGTCGGTCGGCGCCGGCTACCGACGGGGGTATCTGGCACGTCCCGACCAGGCGGGACGGTTTCCCACCGTCGTCCTCCTCCCCGACCTCGACGGCCTCGGCGCCCACGAAAAACACGTTGCCCGCCGGCTCGCCCGACGCGGTGTCGCCGTGCTGGTCGTCGACCCGTATATCGACGCTCCCGCCGATCGCACCGAGGCCCTCGCCGCCTATCACGCTCTCACCGACGGTGACGCCTTGCGCACGATCGATGAGACCTACGACTACCTACGTTCCGAGGACATCGACTGGGCGCAGACTGAACGGATCGGCCTTCTCGGCTTGGACGTGGGTGGCCGGTTCGCACTGATCGGAGCCGCCCACCGCAGCTGGGTGGGAGGTGCGGCGGTCGTCTCCACTCCACTCACCGGCGACGAGGAGCGCCAGTTCCAGGTGGGCGAGATCCTCAAGCACATCGCCGTGCCGGTCCTCGGTCTGTACGGGATGCAAGACGATCTGGTGGACACCGAGTCGGTCGACGAAGCACAGAACCGCAACGTCACCGGTCAGTGGCTCCTGTACGAGGGTGCCGCCCACGCCTTCCTCGACGAGGTCGGCGACGAATACCACGAAGCATCGTCCGAAGACGCCCTCGCCCGCCTGGTCGACTTCTTCACCACCCACCTCCCCAAAAAGTCGGAAACCAACCTCGGCTAAGTCCCCCCAAGAGCGAAGCGACGTTGGGGGGCCTCTCTCCCCCCAGGAGCGAAGCGACGTTGGGGGGAGACAGCCGAGCCGCTAGGCGAGGCAGAGGGGGGCCTTCCGCTCGGCCGACTCCCCCAACGCCCTCCGGGCTGGGGACTTACACCACCCGGACGTGGCGGATCTCCCCGGCGTGGAGAGTGATGCGGCCTTCGTGGGTGACGACCACCAAGCCACCGTCGGCTGCGACGTCGATCGCCCGTCCGGCACCGTCAGGGCTCCAGGCGATGTCCCGGCCCAGCGTCACCGACCGCTCCCGATATTCGTCACGCGGCCACCGGCCCGGACCCTGCGACACCAGCTCGAGCAGCTCTTCGGCCCAGGCCTTCGCCGTTTCCAGCACCGCTCCGGAACCCGGATCATCCTCGTGGACCGCGCCGTACCCGCCCGGCGCTTCCGGCCACCACAGGTTGAGTCCGCAGCCGGCCACCACCACCCTGTCGGACGCTTCGACCAGGATGCCGCCCACCTTTCGGTCTCCCCGCATCAGGTCGTTCGGCCACTTCAAACCGCAGTCCACCACCCGGGCCGCCGCCACCCCCGCCACCAGTGGAACGAGCGGCAAAGACTCTGCAGCCCATTCGGGACGAAAAGCGAGTGAGGCTGCCATCGCCCGTGGGGCGTTTTCCCACTGGCTGGCCGACCGACCCCGCCCACGGTCCTGGCGGTGCGCCACCACCAACACCGGATGTCCGTCGAATGCGGCGCGGGCGTCGTCCTGGGTGGAGTCGGTGACCTCAACGTGACGGACTGAATATGGTGGTGCCATTCTCGACCCTGTTCGAGGACGACTCAGCCTATTCGTGGAGGTCTGGTGGGAACCGAGGCACGGATCGAGCAGCTACGACAGCTGCGCGACGAAGCGCTCCATTCCGGCAGCAGAAGGGCAGTGGACCGCCAGCACGAACTGGGGAAGCTGACCGCCAGGGAGCGGATCGACTTGCTGTTGGACAAGGGTTCGTTCCAGGAAGTCGACATGATGGTGAAACATCAGGCGCGCGGCTTCGGGATCGAAGACACCACCCCGCCGGGCGACGCGGTGGTCACCGGGTTCGGCACCATCGACGGACGCCAGGTGTTCATCTTCGCCGAGGATTTCACCGTGTTCGGGGGAAGCCTCGGGGTGGCGGTGGCCGACAAGATCTGCAAGATCCTGGACATGGCGATGGACGTCGGGGCTCCGGTGATCGGCCTGAAGGACTCGGGTGGTGCCCGCATCCAGGAAGGGGTTGCCGCCCTCGACGGGTACGGACGCATCTTCGAACGCAACGTGCGGGCGTCCGGGGTGATCCCCCAGATCTCGGTGATCATGGGGCCGTGCGCCGGCGGTGCGGTCTACTCCCCCGCGATGACCGACTTCATCTTCCAGGTGGAAGGCACCTCACACATGTTCATCACCGGCCCTGACGTCATCAAGACGGTCACCGGTGAGGAAGTGACGATGGAAGAACTCGGCGGAGCGATGGCGCATGCCTCCAAGTCCGGGGTCACCCACTTCACCGCCCACGACGGTGCCGAAGCGCTGGAGGCGGTCCGGTATCTGCTGTCGTTCCTGCCTCAGAACAACATGGAGATGGCTCCCTACTTCGCTCCCACCGACTCTCGGGACAGGACCGACGACGCCCTCGACGCCATCATCCCCGACTCGGCGAACCAGCCCTACGACATGGAAGAGGTCATCCAGTCGGTGGTGGACGACGGCGAGTTCTTCGAAGTGCAACCGCATTTCGCCCCGAACATCGTGGTGGGTTTCGCCCGCCTCGACGGCCATGCGGTGGGGATCGTCGCCAACCAGCCGTCGGCCCTGGCCGGAACGCTCGACATCCAGGCCTCGGAGAAGGCTGCCCGCTTCGTTCGCTTCTGTGACGCCTTCAACATTCCTCTCGTCACTTTCGTCGACGTTCCCGGCTTTCTCCCCGGGGTCCAGCAGGAGCATGGCGGGATCATCCGCCACGGGGCCAAGCTGCTCTACGCCTTCTGTGAGGCGACGGTCCCTCGTATCACGGTCATCACCCGCAAGGCCTACGGCGGGGCGTATCTCGTCATGAACTCCCGGGGGATCCGGGCGGACATGGTGTTCGCCTGGCCGAGCGCCGAGATCGCCGTGATGGGCGCCCAGGGGGCGGTCAACGTGATCCACCGACGTGAGATCGCCGCCGCCGAAGACCCGGAGACCAAGCGGGCGGAACTGATCGCCGACTACGAGGCGAACTTCAACAATCCGTATCGGGCGGCCGAACTGGGTCTGGTCGACGAAGTGATCGAACCGAGGGAGACCAGACCCCGTCTGATCCGTACCCTCGACATGTTCCGGACCAAGCGGGAGACACTCGCCCCGCGCAAACATGGGAACATCCCCCTGTGAAGTTGAATCGCATCGACTCGGTCCTGGTCGCCAACCGGGGTGAGATCGCCGTTCGGGTGATCCGCACCGCCAAGGAACTGGGGCTGCGCACCATCGCCGTCTATTCCGAACTCGACCGGGACGCACTCCACGTCACCCTCGCCGACGAAGCCTGGAACCTCGGTACCGCCCCGGCCGCCGAGTCCTACCTGAACGTCAAGCGGGTGATGGAGGTGGCGGCCGAATCGAAGGCCAGCGCCATCCATCCCGGATACGGGTTCCTGTCCGAGAATGCTGGCTTCGCCGAAGCGGTCATGAAGGCGGGAATCGCCTGGGTGGGTCCTCCCCCGGACGCCATCCGGGTGATGGGCGACAAGATCTCCTCGCGGATCGCCGCTATCGAGGCCGGCGCCCCCACCGTGCCCGGCACCACCGAACCGTCCGAATCCGCCGACGAGGTCAAACGCATCGCCGAGGAGTACGGCTACCCGGTGGCGATCAAGGCGGCGCACGGCGGTGGTGGCAAGGGCCTGCGGGTGGTCCGGTCGGCCGACGAGATCGACGCGGCGTTCGACGGTGCACGCCGGGAAGCCGACGCCTATTTCGGGAACCCGGCCGTGTACGTCGAGAAGTACATCGAAAAGCCCCGCCATGTAGAAGCCCAGATCCTGCTGGACGATCACGGCAACGAGTTCTTCCTCGGCGAGCGGGACTGTTCGGTGCAGCGGCGTCACCAGAAACTGATCGAAGAGACCCCGTCGGATGCGATGAACGACACCCAGCGGGAGGCGCTCGGTGAGGCCGCCCTGTCGATCGCCCGCACCTGCGGCTACCGCAATGCCGGCACCGTCGAGTTCCTGCTGGACCGCGACGGCCAGTTCTACTTCTTGGAGATGAACACCCGCCTGCAGGTGGAGCACTGTGTGACCGAAATGGTGACCGGCATCGACCTGGTGGCCGAACAGTTGCTGATCGCCGACGGTCAGCCCAGTTCGATCACCTCGATCAAGCGGCTCGGCCATTCGATCGAGATGCGGATCAACGCCGAAGATCCGTTCCAGAACTTCATGCCGGCACCGGGCACGGTCACCGAGTACCGGGAACCGGACGGGTTCGGAGTTCGAGTGGACGGCTGGGTGCGGCCCGGCACCACGGTCAGCCAGTACTACGACAACCTGATGGCCAAGCTGGTGGTGTGGGCACCGGACCGCAAGCGGGCGATCGCCCGGGCGTTGCGGGCGCTGTCCGAATACGACATCCACGGCGTCGCCACCACCATCCCCGCCCATATCCAGGTACTGGCCCATCCCGACTTCGTCGAAGGCCGGCACCACACCCGCTGGATCGAAGAGGACATCACGTTGGTGTCTTCCGGTCCGGCACCTGCCGAGACGCTCCCCTCCGAAGAGGACACGGTGCGTCGCTCGATGACCGTCGAGATCGGCGGCCGCCGTTTCGCCGTCAACTATTGGACGCCGGTCGGACCGTCGGCCACCGGGGAAACCCGCCGCAAGCGTCCGGTGCGCCAGAAGACGTCGGGCGGGGCATCCGGAGACGGGATCCACACCGCGCCGATGCAGGGGACGATCGTCAAGGTTTCGGTGAAAGCCGGTGAACGGGTGACGGCCGGGACCACCATCTGCGTGCTCGAGGCGATGAAGATGGAGAACGAGGTCAAAGCCCAGAACGACGGCGAGGTCGTCGACCTGCGGGTGCAGGCGGGTGACACCGTGGCCAACGGCGAAGTCATCGCCGTCATCCGCTGAGCGTCAGCTGGCGAACCCCACGTACAGCCACACCGCCCCAGCGACGAGGATGACGGCTGCGGCGATGGCGGAGGCGATCAGCAGGTAGCGGGTCTGCATCGTCTCATTCGGCGGCTTCGGTGATCGCCTCGGACATGGACGGATGCACCATCAGTGTCTCTTGCAGGTCGCTGACCCGGACGCTGGCTTTCACCGCCAGCGCCAGGATGCCGATCAGCTCCGATGCACGATGTCCGACGATGGTCCCGCCCAGCACCTCGCCGGTCGCCGGATCGGAGACGACCTTCACGAAGCCCCGGGTGTGGCCCTGCAGGACCGCACGGGCGTTGGCAGCGAACGGCACCTTCGTGGTGCGAACCTTGCGCCCTTCCGCCGCCGCCTGCACCTCTTCGAGGCCGACGGAGGCGATCTCCGGCTCGGTGAACACCGCCTGGGTGACGTGGGCGTAGTCGATCGGTTTGACGGGACGGCCCATCAGGTGTTGGGCGATCTTTTTTCCCTGCATCGACGCTACCGAAGACAGCGGCATCTGGCCTGTGACATCGCCGGCGGCGTAGATGTGAGGGACGTTGGTGCGCTGGAACTCGTCGACGGACAGGTAGCCGTGGTCGTGGTTGACCCCGGCGGATTCCAGGCCCAGTTGGGCGGTCAGTGGAACCGAGCCGATCGCCAGCAGTGCGTGCGATCCGCGCACCACGCGTCCGTCGTCGCATTGCACCTCGACACCGTTGTCGGTGCGTTTCACAGAGCTGGCGCGGGCACCGATCACCAGCTTCACACCGCGTGCGATGAAGTCCTCTTCCAGCACCGCCGCCACTTCGGCGTCACGGTGCGGGAGGATCTGCTGGCGTGACACGACCAACGTCACCTGAGAGCCCAGGGTTTCGAAGATGTGCACGAACTCCACCCCGGTGACCCCGGAGCCGATCACCACCAGATGCTCGGGGAGATCCGGCAGGTCGTAAGCATCCCGGGTGGTGAGAATCCGCTCGCCATCCACCTCCGCCCACTCGGGAACCCGGGGGGTGGAACCGGTAGACACCAGCGCCGCATCGAATTCGACCGGATGTTCAACGCCTCCGTTGTCGGTCACGACCGCGGTGTTGGGTCCGGTGAATCGGCCGACACCTTCCATGAGCGTGACCCGCTGAGACGTGAGCAGACCCCTCCACGTGCTGGTGATGTCGTGGGAGATCCCCTGGATGCGGGTCGCCAGCTCGACCACGTCGACCTTGCCGGGGTCGGTGACCAGACCGAGCCGGGAGGCGTTGCGGATCGAACCCACCCGGATAGCCGTGGCAGCCATCGTCTTCGACGGGATGCAGTCCCACAGGTGGGCGGCACCGCCGACGATGTCCTTTTCGACGAGGGTGACCTGTGCTCCCAACGACGCCGCCGTGGAAGCCGCCTGCACCCCACCAGGCCCCCCACCGATGATCAGAAACCGAGTGCTCACCCCGAAACCTTATCTCGCAGCACCGGCCACCCACCCATTCTCTCCCCCAGGAGCTCCAGCGACGTTGGGGGCCTCTCGCGAACACAATCGACCAACGAGTTCGCTCCGCTCGCTCCCACTCTCTCCCCCCAGGAGCGCCAGCGACGTTGGGGGGAGTGGCCGAGCGGCAGCGAGGCCGAGGGGGCGTCCTAGCGGTGGGTGCCGAAGACTCGGCGGAGGGTGTCGGAGACTTCGCCGATAGTGGCTCCGGCGCGGAGGGCTTCACGCATCACCGGAAGCAGATTGTCCTCGCCGCGGGCAGCCGCTTCTACCACGGCCAGTTCCGCGTCCACGCCATCCCGACTCGCCCGCCACTCCTGCAGGCGGGCCACCTGCGACCGTTCCAACTCCGGGTCGATGCGCATGACGGGAACCTTCTCGGTCTCGTCGGTGACGTACTTGTTGACCCCGACCACCACCGACTCGCCGGTCTCCTGGGCTCGCGCCTCCCGATAGGCGGCGTCTTCGATTTGGGCTTGCATCCAACCGGCCTCGATCGCCGCCACCGCCCCGCCCATCTCTTCGACCTGGTCGAACAGGGCGGTTGCCGCTTCCTCCAAGTCGTCGGTGAGCCGCTCCATGA
>JBKHXZ010000023.1:0-14197 GCA_046565785.1 Acidimicrobiia bacterium | reverse complement strand
TCCTGGGGGACAGAAGTGTGGAAGCCCGCCGAACGGCGAGGTACAGGCAGTCAACCCCTCCCCCAGCGAAGCAGCAAACGGGAGACAGCCGGACCGCCGCTCGCTCGCGCGCTGGCCCCTCGACGTTCCGCTACGCGTCCCTTCGGTCCCTCCGAGAGCGGGAGGCGGGTGACACACCTTGGTTCTGCGCGCGCATAGATCTCCTAGACGCCCGCTTCGGCGGGGGTCAGCGAGAGAAGGAGAACAATCGACATGCGAACCACCACAAGGTGGGTGGCGGGCCTGGCTGTGTTCGGCCTCGTCTTGGCTGCGTGCTCGTCGGGGGCGGTGGACGACACCGCCTCGACCACAGCGCCGAGCGACGACACGGCCACCACCACCGCAGGCGACGACACCGGATCCTCTGACGGATCGGCGGGGAGCTTCGAGCTCGACATCGCCATCTTCGAGGATCTGACCACGGACAACTACTGGGCGTATCTGGATCCCGAGAATTCGGTGTGGAACGCCTATGTGTTCGGAAACCAGGCGCCAGCCCTGTTCCAGTACGCCTCACCGACCAACCAACTGGTCCCCCTCGTCGCCGACGGGCTGCCAGTCGAACCGGTACAGGATGGCGACACCTGGACGATCACCCAGCCTCTCCGGCCCGGACTCGTCTGGTCCGACGGTGAGCCGATCACCGCATCGGACATCGTCTTCACATACCAGACCGTGCGCGACCTGGGCTTGGGCGGTGTCTGGCTGACCAGCTACCCGATCGCCGCAGAAGACCGGCTCGGTCTCCTGGACGTGCAGGCAGTCGACGACACCACCGTGAGGTACGTCTTCAACGACCGGCCGGGGCTTTCCCGCTGGCAGTTCGGTGTCGGACTAGGCGCCATTCTGCCCGAGCACTTCTGGGCGGAGGCGGTTGCGAACTCGTCCACACCCGAAGACCTGTACTCGGCATCCGGGGGCGGTGCGCCGGGCATGTGGGCATATGACTTCACCGAGTGGGAACCGGGCGCGTTCGCCCGCAACGTGGCCAACGAGAACTACCCCTTCCAGGGTTCGACCACCCGTCTGTATTCGGACGGAACGTACGAGTTCGAGGACACCGACGCGGGTATCGACGAGCAGTACTACGGAGAAGGGGGCGGAGAACTCACCCACGAGTACACCGAGGGCCCGTACGCCACAGACGTCACGTACTCGATCTACACGTCGCAGGACGCGGCGGTCCTGGCGCTGACCAGCGGCGAAGTCGACTTCATGTTGACCTCCCTCGGACTCCAGCGGGGCCTCCAGCAGCTGATCCTCGCCGAGCCGGATCTCGACCTGATCGTCAACCCGGGCAACTCGTACCGATATCTGGCCTTCAACGTCCGCAAGGCCCCGATGAACGACAAGGCCTTCCGTCAAGCACTCGCCTGCCTGGTCGACAAGGACTTCATGGCCAGCACCGTGTTGGGCGGAGCCGCCATCCCGGTCTGGAGTCAGGTGCCGGAAGGCAACGCCTTCTGGTACAACCCGGATGTCCCCCGGTGGTGTGAAGGCCTCACCCAAGAGGAACGCCTCAACACCGGCATCCAGATCCTGAAGGACGCCGGGTACACCTGGGAAACCGAGCCGGTGTGGGATCCGAACAACCTGGATGCCGTACCCAAGGGCGAGTGCCTGCGCGGACCGGACGGCGAACTGATCCCCGAACTCACCCTGCTCGCTCCCGGACCGGGGTATGACCCGCTGCGGGCCACGTACTCGCTGTTCATCGAGGACTGGGCGAACGATCTCGGAATCCCGGTGCGGGCGGAGCCGACCGGCTTCAACGTGATCGTCGACGCCGTGTTCAACGACGACCCGCAGTTCGACATGTACATCCTGGGCTGGTCACTGACGCCGTTCCCGGATCACGTGGTCGACTTCTTCGAGACGGCCGCCGATTCGGTCAACGGAGGCAACAACACGCCCGGATACAGCAACCCCGAATTCGACGCTCTGGCGGCCGAGTTCGCAGCCACCACCGACCTGGAACAGGCACGAAGCCTGATCCGGGAGATGGACGCCATCCTCGCCGAGGATCTGCCGTACGTGGTGCTGTTCACGACTCCAATCATCGAGCCGTACCGGACCACCCTGCAGTTCCCGTTCACCGCCACCCTGGATGGCATCCAGAACCTGCTCGGGCTGCCGTCGTTCGTGCAGTCGGCGCAATGACCTGAGGTTTCGACGGGCCGAAGCCATCGGTCCAGTCGAAAAACTGCCGCAGGACTTCGTCCGTGCGGTCCTCCACACAAGGCGGGGGGCGACAAAGCCCCCCGCCCTCCCTCTTGCCGGGGAGGACACCGTTCAGCGAACGAAGCGAGAAACGGTCTCGATGTGAGGAGTGTGGGGGAACTGGTCGATCGGTTGGATCCAGTCGAGCCGATAGCCGCCGTCGATCAATTGGCGGGCGTCGCGGGCGAAGGTGCCGGCGTCGCAGGACACCGAGACCACCACAGGTGGACGGAGTCGAACGATCTCGGCCACGGTGTCCGCACCGAGACCGTCACGAGGCGGGTCCACCACCAATACGTCCACAGGGCCATCGAGTGAACGCAGGCCTGCCACTGTCGAGCGTGCGATGACTTCGGCGTACGGCACGTTCCGACGCAGGTCCCCCACCGCCCGTTTGCTCAGCTCGATCGCAACGACGTGGCCGAACCGGTCTCCGATCGTCCCGGCGAACAGACCAACCCCGGCATAGGCGTCGATCAGCCGATCCCCTACTCCCGCCGCCTCGCGCGCCAGGTCGACGAGGGTGTCTGCCCCGTCGGTGTTGGGCTGGAAGAACGCTCGCCCCGACACCTGGAAACGCACACCGCCGACGACTTCGGTTATCACCGCTTCGCTCGGTCTCGCGTGCCCTGTTCCGATGATCACCGCCTCACCGGTTCGCACGCCCGCTCGCAACGTCAGCTCACCGGCCACCGGACGCCGCCGCACTTCGTCGATGAGTGCGCCGACTGCCGGGGACGCCAGCAGGCACAGATCGATCGGAACCACGTCGTGGCTTCCCGCCCGATGAAATCCTGGCCCGCGCTCGTCACGATGAAGGTCGATCCGGTTGCGATATCCAAAGTCCGGTCCCGGCGTGAGGATCGAACGGAGCGGCACCGAGTCCACCCTCCCAATCCGCTCAAGCGCGTCGGACACCGCCTGGTGTTTCCACGCGGCCTGCACCGTGCGGGGAACCATCTGCCAGGTGCATCCGCCACATTCGGCGGCGTGTGGGCACGGCATCGGGACACGAACCTGGGAGGGCTGCACCATCTCCCGGATCTGTGCCCGAGCGAACCGTGGCTTGTCTGTGACGATCTCGACATCGACGACATCCCCAGGGATGGCTCCGGTAACGAACACCGCCTTGCCGTCGAGCCGGCCGATGCCATCACCGCCGGAAGCAATGGCATCGATTTCGATACGGGTCATCGATGCAATGCCCGAAGCAGGAGGACTTGCAGCTCCCCGAGGGTGTCGAGAACCACAGCGTCGGTGTGATCCAGCTTGGCGTAGTCCTCCTCGACTTCGATGCCGAGACGTGCTGCCAAGGCCAGTCGGATCTCGACCAGTACGCGCAGAACGGCGTAGGCCTCTCCGAGGCTGATGTCGACCCCGTCGACGGCGGATTCGAGCATCGTGGCGAAAGCCGATCGATCCGCCGCACGCGACTCGTCCAACTCTCCTCCCATCCATCGCCAGTACTCCTCGTTGGAGGCGGGGTCGTCGAGATACACCGGCACCTGCAGTCGGGATGCGGCCGGATCCCCTTCGGAGTGCCCGACCAGGTCGAGGGCCTTGGGTACGTCTGCGAGGACCTCGACAAGGCCTTCCGGAAGGGTGACCCGTACCCCGTCGGGGGTCGGAACGAACAGGTCGCTCACTTCTCGAGAGTGGCCCACAGGCCCTGCCGGTGGAGGCGGTAGCAATCCATCTCGGCCTGTTCTCGCGGGCCGTCGTTCACGATGGCCCGGCCTTCGTGGTGGATCTGATGGGTGAGCTTCTCCGCCTTCTCCTTCGAATGTCCGAACAACTCCATCAGCACCCAGATCACGTAATCGAAGAGGTTCACCGGATCGTTCCACACCACCACCTTCCAGGTGAGATCCGTCGCATCCTCGGTGTCAGGGGTGACCACCGGTGCGCCGGGCAGAACGGTGGTCGGCATTCGCATAGTCGGGCGATGGTAGGTCGGAGTGCGGCAGGTCCGCACCTCCCCACTCCGATGTTCACAGCCGATTAATCCACTTGACGTTGCTTTATGTTGTACTACAACGTTCGGTGTGCCGCGATCCATGGAGAGGACATGCACATCGAACACCCCGACCTGGTCGAGATCGACCGTCACATCCGTACCCATCTCAACCGGGTGCTGCGCGCAGAACAGGAGGCCGCCGAACTGGCCCGCCGTCGAGGTGCGACATTGCGGGATCGTCTCATCGATCTGGAGGAACGAGCGGACAGCGTGGTGCTCACCCTCGTCGAAGGCGAGGTCGCCGGCTTGGTCGACAATGTCGGCGCCGATCACGCCGACATCCTGACCTCGGTGGGCGTGATGATCGTGCCGCTGTCGAGTGTGCGATCGGTTCGACTGCTGTGAGACCCGCCATCGCCACCGTCGTCGGTCCCGGTTGGGAGCCTCAGCTCGTCAGCCACGCACGTACCACCGGATTGGCCCGACTCGTGGGCAGGTCCTGGGATTTCGCCTCTCTGGTCGAGGTCGCCTCTCGAGCCGATGCGATCTTCATCGGGTCCGATGTCCCATGGCTCGCCGACGTCGACCTCCGTCTGTTTGGCGACCGAACCCGGATCGTCGGTGTGGCAAGTGACAGTCCCGGCGCAGCCTTGCTCGACCGGGCCGGCGCACACCAGGTCCTCGAAGCCACGACACCTCCCGCAGGACTCCTCGCAGCCGCCATGTCCTGTCTGCAAGGAGACGATCGACAACTCATCGAAGTGACCGGACCTCGAGGCGCCCCCGGACGGAGCGAAGTCGCGTTGGCCATGGCGTGGGAGAGTGGCGCCTGTCTCATCGAAGCCGACCGTGCCGCGCCGTCGCTCGGTCTGCGAATGGCGCTTCCTCCTGACCACGTTCGCCGTACCCACGAACGTGACGGGCTGCTGCTTTCGCCAGAACCGATCGGCGTGGACTCCGTCGCCTTGGACGCGCAGGCGATCGAGACTCTGGGCGGCGCACGACGCACCACGATCCTCGACGCGGGTCCTGGGTCCGTCTGGCACCGGTCGGTTTCGGTAGAGGTGTCCGTCATCGTGGGTGAAGCGACCGACGTCGGCATCGTGCGGTTGGCCCGCCTCTGCGAGCATTGGTTGGGCCCGACACCGCTCCTCGTCGTCAACCGTCACACCCCCGACCAGAACATCCGCAACGTCATACGGGCCACCGGATTGGAGCCGGCCGCGGTCATCCCGTCGCTGCCGACGCCCGTTCCCGGGGCGGCTCCGATGGGTCGAATGCGGGCCGCAGTCGCCGGCCTCGTGGCTCAGCGGACCGCCTTGTAGGTCCCCAAGAATCGGATGTCGGCGAGTGACGACGGTTGCGGCTCGAACACACGCCGCAGGCCGGACTCACCGGGGTCGTGACGAAGATCGACGAAGAACCGATACTGCCAGGCGTCTTCGGTGGGACGGGATTCGATCCGGGTGAGGTTCGCTCCACGTAGTCCAAGTTCGGTGAGCGCCAACGCCAATGCTCCCGGAGTGTGGGCCGTGGTGAAGGCAACCGTCGTCTTGTCGGCATCGGGACGTATCGGAGTTTCGCCGGGAGCGACTACGACGAAACGTGTGGTGTTGTGTTCTCGGTCCACCACGTCACGGACCAGGACCTCGAGACCGTTCGGTGTCGCCGCCCGTTCCGGACCCAACGCGGCCTCCGACGGATCTGCCCGATCGGCCACGAGCCGGACAGCCCCGGCCGTGTCGTGTTCTGGCATGGCGATCCATCCGTGCTTGCTGATGAAGGCCTCCGCCTGGCTGAGGGCTTCCGGATGAGAATGAACGGTCTTGATCGTCTCCAGGGTGGTACCCGGGGCGACGAGCAGACAGTGGCGAACTTCGACCAGGTGCTCGGCCACGATGTGAACGTTCCCCGGTAGCAGCCGATCGAGCACCGGGAGCACACTGCCCGTCGTGGAGTTCTCGATGGGAAGGACCAGACGGTCTACGTGACCGGCGCGGACTGCGTCGAACGCCAGAGAAAAGGTCTCGAACCCGACCCGCTCATTGTCGGGAAAGAGCTCAGAGCTCGCCTGGTCCGAATAGGAGAACCGTTCGCCTTGGAATCCGATGCGCATGGTGCCCGAACCCTAGGGCACCAGAACGCCGGTGGATCCGCGCTGTCACCCTTCGATCCCGAGGTTTCCCACCAGCGCTCGACATGTCTCCAAGGCGACGTCGAAGCCTTCTGCGTCGAACGGCACCGACTCGGGATCGAAACGGGGTAACGGCTC
Organism: Acidimicrobiia bacterium; assembly: GCA_046565785.1. GTDB lineage: Bacteria > Actinomycetota > Acidimicrobiia > Spongiisociales > ZC4RG35 > DATHWB01. Next base: position 7,709 of record JBKHXZ010000023.1, on the reverse strand, counting down.
TATCAGCGGGTCGGGAAAGTCCCCGATTCCTTCTGCCCGCATGCACTCGGCGAAAAGGCTGAGTTGGTCAGCCACAAGAGCCCGAACCTCGGGATCGCCGGTGAGGTGTGCGATCTGGGCGGTCGACAGCAGTTCGGCGCACTCGGCTACCGCAGCCTGAACTGCGGGGTCGGAGGTCTCCAGGACCGACGCCAGCGAACCGAGATCGGTTGCCGGTTCGCCGACGATCGCGACCGCTGAGGTGTCCACACCCCGTTCCTGCAGGCACCCGACGAACGCCGCGACCGAATCGGCCGGGCCGAGGGTCGTGGATGTGGTGGGTGGGACGGTCGTGGTCGTCGATTCAGCAATGGTCGACGGCCCGTCAGCCGACGGCACACAGGCGGCGAGACACAAGACGAGGGTGACAGGGGTTACCCGGAGCATGGGATCACGGCAGGCTACCCGGACGCGATTCAGGGCGGCATGCCCCTGCCGCCCTGAATCATGCCCCGCGTGCGTCGAATCGAAGACGAGCCCCGAGCCCGACGGGTCCGGCGCCAGCAGGGAGGTCCGACTTCCGCTGGGACCGAACTCGGTCACTTCCACGCTCGGGATCCGACCGCTCCGAATAGCCCTCGGTTTCCCTGAAGTGAACGGTACGGCGCAGGGCAACCGGCGCCAGGAGGATCCCGCGGACGTCCCGAAGGGACTAGTCAGTCGTCGTAGCCGTCGGTGAGGAGCTGGGCGAGGTCGCGTACGCGGACGTCGTCACCTCGGCCGAGTTCCTTGACGCCGTCATCGATCATGACGAAGCAGTACGGGCACGACACGGCGATCTCGGTGGCACCGGTGGAGAGCGCTTCCTCGGCCCGTTCGATGTTGACCTTCTTCCCGGTGTGCTCCTCCAGCCAGAATCGAGCACCGCCGGCCCCGCAACACAGGCCACGCGTGCCATGGCGGGGCATCTCCACCATCTCGACGTCCCCGGAAGCAGCCACGACCTCACGGGGGGCGAGATAGATGTCGTTGTGCCGACCCAAGTAGCACGGGTCGTGATAGGTGACCTTCTTGCCGGCCGCTCCGCCCGCCGCGGTGACCCGCTTCTGGGCGAGGAGTTCCGCCAGCACCTGGGTGTGATGGACCACCTCGTAGTTGCCACCCATCTGCGGATACTCGTTGGCAAGCGTGTTGAAGCAGTGCGGACATTGGGTGATGACCTTTTTCACACCCAAGTCGTCGAAGGTCTCGATGTTCTGCAACGCCAGTTGCTGCCACAGATACTCGTTCCCGGAACGCCGGGCCGGATCGCCGTTGCAGGTTTCCCGGGGACCGAGGATGGCGAAATCGATCCCGGCTTCGTGCAGCAGCTTGGCGAGGGAGACCGTGACGTTCTGGTTGCGGTCGTCGAAACTCCCCGCGCACCCCACAAACCACAGATACTCGGCATGGTCGACACCGTCTTCGCCCAGGATGGGCACCTCGAAATCGAGCTTCTTCGTCCAGTCTGCCCGGTTCTGCTGGCCCAACCCCCACGGGTTGCCCTGGTTCTCCATCGCCATGTACGCCTTGCCCAGTTCGGTGGGGAAGTTGGATTCCATCAGCGACAAGTAGCGACGCATGTCGAGGATCTTGTCGAGGATCTCGATGTTCACCGGACAGATCTCGTCACAGGCCTTGCAGGTGGTGCACGACCACACTTCTTCGGCGGTCACCCGCTGGAACACCGAATCGCCGTCGATGACGATGCCCGGTGCCAGGCCCACTGGTGGTGACACCTGCGGCGTGCCGGACAGGGCCATCACTTCACCGGTCTTGAGCACCATCTCCCGCGGGTCGAGGGGCTTGCCGGTGATGTTGGCGGGACAGACCGATGTGCACCGTCCGCAGACCGTGCAGGCATCGGTGTCGAACAGCTGCTTCCAGGTGAACTCGCTGATCGCCGAGGCGCCGATGACGTCGATGTCGTCGACTTCCATCAGGTTGGGGATGGGTTTCATAGCCCCTTTGGGCCGGTCCTTCTCGGCCAGGAACATGTTGGCGGGCGACGTGACCATGTGACGCAACTTGGTGGTTGGGAGAACCAGAAGAAAGGCGATGAAGGCTGCGGCGTGCGTAGTCCACAACACTTGATGCCACTCGGATGCAGCCGACGCTGCGAACAAGGTCGAAAGCGGGTATCCGACGAAGCTCCACACTTCGAAATCGGGCCGGCTGTCAACCGCGATGCGAGCCCCCTCGACCAAGAACCCGGTCACGCCGATCAACGTCAACAGCCCGAGGATCCAGGCATCCTCCGCCTTGGTCTTGGATCGCAGCCGCCATGGACGCTGCACATATCGACGGCCGATCGCCCACATCAGTCCAGCCAGATAGACGACACCGGCCAGGTCGAGGATGAAGGAGTACCCGAGATAGACGTTGCCTTCCAGGAACTTGAGACCCTCGGGTGCGAGGTGATCGATCTCCAGGGTCACAGTACCTAGGAAGAGCACGATGAACCCGTAATAGACCATGGAGTGCATCAGCCCGGCTTGACGGTCCCGCATCAGCGTCTTCATCCGCAGGCCTTGTTCGAGGCGAGCCAGACGCGCCCCCCACATTCCGGTGCGCTTCTCGGCTTGGCCCCGCTGCCAGTTCTTTGCCCGCAGCGCGAACAGGTAGAAGCAGGTGGCGAGCCCGACCGACGTTGCCACATAGAACACCGCCTTCAGGCCGGTCGGGATGTTCCCGAAGACGACCCGACCCACCTCGGGTACGTGCTTGGGACCGAGCGAACCGAGGAACCAAAGGAAAAGGGTTCCGAGTGCGCTGAGGACTCCGACCGCCAAGAGGATCTGGCTGGCCGAAGGCATCCGCCGCGGCTGGTCGTCCGTCTCGGTCCCCGCAGTGTCGACGGTGGCGGTCATGGGCGGCGAGTGTAGGTCCCGGACGAAGCCGGTTCAGTTACCACTGCGGATGGTCAGTCCAGCCCAAGCTCCTTGCGGAGGTCGGCCAGCCGGGCGTCGGCCTGGGCGAGAGACACGGCTTCGTTCAGCTCGGCTTCAGCACCTTCCGGTGTGGCCTCTCGGAGTTCGGTCCGCGCCTTTGCCTCGGCGAGACGCTGATTGATCTTGTCTTCGACCTTATCGAAGCTCGGCTCGTCCATCTCCATCGAAGCGCCGATCGACTCGACCGCCGAGTTCACAGCTTCCTGCATCTTGGCCTGTTCGAGCTGACCGAGAAGTTGCATCCGCTTGGCGGCCAGTTCCTGTAGGCGCATCGCGTTGGTCTGCACGGCCTTCTTGGCGTCGTCGGCCTGGTCGATGGCGACCTGATATTGGCCTTTCAGTGCTTCGAGGTTCGACTCGGCCGCCTGCAGCTTGAGAGCCAGCGACTGGGCCGCCTGCGTCCACCTGGCAGCAGCCTCGGCGTCGCCGTCCTTCTGCGCCTGATCTGCCCGGAGCAAGGCTTGCTTGGCGGTCTCCCGAGTCTCGCCGACCTGTTCGGCCGCCTGTTCGATCTTCTGTTCGAGCTGGGTGCGGTGGGCGATCACCTTCGCCGCCTGGTTTCGCAGTTCCTGGTCACGCTTGCGGGCATCGGTGATGGCCTGCTCGATTTCGATCTCCGGATCCATGGCCGACTCGGCGGTGGAACGGAAAAGTTGCTTCAGGTATCCGATGATGCGGCGTAACACGATGGTCATTCCCCTGTTTCGACTGCAGCGGAGCTTACGGGGTCAGCGACCCCGCCGTGCCCGGCCGATCGACCTTCCTATCGACCGTCCGGCCGACGATCGCATACCGGACGCCGTCCCCCGGCTGCGGCCCGCACCACCGAACCCTCCCCCCATCCCTCCGAACGGGCTCGGGCCACGCCGGCGGCCTCCCCAGCGATACGAGGCACCGTCGCCCATGCCCCCGAGGATGATCGAAAAGAGGTCGAGCGCATCCATGCCGCCGCCGCCATGACTGCGCGGGGCCTTGGGGGCCGGAACCGCCTTGCCGTCGACGGTCACGGTGCGTGGTTCGGGATGCTCCCCCCGACGGAGACGTTCGGCATCGGTCCGGCACACCCGAACGATGCGATCTCCCGCTGGCGTCCGCAAGGTGGCCTCCTCGACGCCGGCACCGTGGGTCGGATCGAAGAAGCACGGTGGTGGATGGTCGTCGGCTGGGCGATCTGGTACCGGCCGGCCGGACAGCAGCGCGTCTGCCGCCGCCAGCTCCCAGCGGGCGTCGTCGAGGTCGTCAGCCAGACTGGCGAACTCGGCGGCCGTGTCGGCGCCGGCGAGACGGGCCTCGGCGGATCGGAACATGTCCGACGCCCGCCGGAAGTGAGCGGTGGCTTCCGGGTGAGATGACAGTTCGGGGTTGTCGGAGAGTTCGAGAATCTGGTTGGCGACCGCCGCCACCTGCGACTCGAGTTCGGCGCGTGCTTCGGTCACGCGTCGACCTGCTGTCCGCTGGTCCTGACGGCTGTTCGCCCACATCCGGTAGCCGACGTAGCCGATCGCCGCCACGGCGAGGATCCACAACACTGGGATTCCCCCACCGGGTGACCCGTCGCCGGAGACCGGTGGACCCGTGGTCTGCGACAACACTCCGGCCACCTGTTCGAAATCGCGCCGATAGGTGTCGCCGGTGGTAGCGAACGCAGCATCGAACGCGCGGTCGACAGCGGCGTCGTCGTAGAGGACGGATGCAGCCCCGGCCTCGTCAGCTGTCAGCACCACCACCGTCTCGATCGAGGGAACCGCGTCCAACAGGCGATCTGCCAACAGGTCCGCTCCTCCGTCCGGGGTGGCATCGAGTGCGACGAAGCCAAACCCTGGATACGCGTCGACCAGCTCCTCCATCTCGCCGATGGTTACGTCAGCGCCTGCCCCGATGTGATACCGCCGTAGTTCCAACTCGTCGACGATGTCCGACACCGACTGGGCGGCCGCGGGGGTCGCCACCAGGCTCACGACACCGACCAGCAGGATCAGACGCAGGAGGTTGCTCACCGACGGTGAGGCTACCGGGGACGGAGCGGCCTAGGAGCCGAGCAGCTCGGCCCGCAGTCGCTCGACGTGGCCGGTGGCCCGCACGTTGCGAAGTTCCCGTTCCATGCGTTGATCGCCTCCCACCACGAAGGTCGACCGGATCAGACCTTGGTATTCCTTCCCGTAGTTCACCTTGGTTCCCCACGCTCCGTAGGCATCGGCGACAGCGTGCTTGGGATCGGACAGCAGCGGGAACGGAAGACTGTGCTTTTCCTTGAACGCACGATTGTCATCCGGGGTGTCCGGGCTGATTCCGACGATGTCGTAACCCGCTGCGAGGAAGTCGTCGTACGAATCACGGAATTCACAGGCCTCGGTCGTGCATCCCGGCGTCATCGCCTTCGGATAGAAGAAGATGATCAGCTTTCGGCCGGCGTGGTCTTTGAGCGAGTGCGGTTTGCCGTTCTGATCGGACAGGGTGAACGATGGGGCAAGCATATTCGGTGCCTTCGTGCGGAGTTCGTGCAAGTTCATGCTCCGGACACGCCTCGGCGTGTCGGATCTTTCAAGCTACCCGTGCGCTCAGGCCGTCGAGAACCTGCCTCGGATCATTTCGATGACTGTCGCCACCGCCCCGACGCGGAACCCGCCGGGAATGATCATGTCGGCGTGCTTCTTCGACGGTTCGACGAACTGCATGTGCATGGGACGGACAGTCGCCAGGTACTGGTCGAGCACGGAGTCCGGTGTCCTCCCCCGCTCGTGGATGTCTCGCTCCATCCGACGGGCAAGGCGGAGATCGGCGTCGGTGTCGACGTAGATCTTCAGGTCCATCAAGGCGCGTAGATCGGCGTCGGCGAGCACCAGGATTCCTTCGACGACGACGACCGGAGCCGGCGCCACCACGACCGTCTCGGCTGCCCGAGTGTGTGTGGTGAAGTCATAGACCGGTCGCTCGATCGGCTGGCCCGCCCGCAAGGCTTGGAGATGTTCGACCAGGAGCGAAGTCTCCAACGAGTCGGGGTGGTCGTAGTTGACCTTGGTCCGCTCCTCGAAGGTGAGTTCGGGACGGTGCCGGTAGTAGTCGTCGTGTCGAAGGTAGGCGACGCCTTCAATGGCGTCGACCAGCGCCTCGGCGATGGTCGTTTTCCCCGACCCCGACCCGCCGGCCAGTCCGATCACCACCGTCCGCGACGCCGCCCAAGGGTCGGGCTCGAAGTGAGGAGGGGGCGGCAGAGTCACAGCGCAGGCAGCGTACCGAGGTTCTCCGTCCCCCAGACGAAGCCCGTAGGGGCGCGACGCAAGGTGAACCAACGAGCTCGCTCCGCTCGCAAGAACCCCCCTGGCCCGCCAAAGGCGGGCCCGTCCCCCCCACCGCTTCGCTTCGGGGGGACAGAGCGGCGTACCCTGGCTCGGCCGTGGCTGACACTGAGACCGTCGAACGCGCTCGGCAAGCCGATCGCGAAGTGCTCGGACGTGGCATGCAGCTCATCGTCCGCATGCTCCGTCGCGCTCCGAAGGAGTTCACGATCGGAGGCATCGGTACGACTCTGTTCGCTGTCGCCACCGTCGCCTCCTCCTACGTCCTCGGGTGGGCGACCGACGAGGTACTGCTCCCGGCGGTCGAAGCCGGGAACGTCACGACAGCCGTACTGGTGACCGCCGCCGGTGCAGTGCTGGGCGTCTCGTTCCTGCGAGGGGCGGGGATCACCCTCCGCCGCCTGGGGGCCTACGCCGCCCAGTACGGGCTGCAGGCGCGGGACCGCCGCGAAGTCACGGACAAGTATCTGCGTCTTCCCATCGAATGGCACCGCCGCCATCCCACCGGCCAGTTGTTGTCCAACGCCAACGCCGATGTCGAATCGGCCTCTTTCCTCGCCGCTCCGCTCCCCATGGCGTTCGGGGTGATGCTGATGCTGGTCATCACCGCGGTACTGCTGGTCCCGACCGACGTGTTCTTGGCGATCGTCGGCTTCGCGGTGCTGCCGCTGATCATCTTCAACAACATTCTCTTCCAGCGCCGTATGCGGGTGGTCGCTGCCAGTGCCCAGAAGCTGCGGGCCGAGGTCGCCGAGATCGCCCACGAGTCGTTCGACGCCGCTCTCGTGGTGAAGACGCTCGGTCGGGAAGATCAGGAGGTGGGCCGTTTCGGAGCCCGTTCCGACGACCTGCGGGATTCGATGGTGGAGTTGGGCAGGCTGCGAGCCGTGTTCGACCCACTGATGGAGGCGTTGCCCAACATCGGCGTGCTGGCCGTGCTGGCTGTCGGCGCGTGGCGGGTCGACTCCGGGTTGATCACGCCGGGAACGCTGGTCACCTTCGCCTACTTGTTCCGGTTGGTGGCGATGCCACTACGGGTGTTCACCTGGCTGTTGGCGGAGATGCCGCGGGCGGTGGTCGGCTGGGATCGGATCGAAGCGGTGTTCGCCGCCGACGAGAGCCTCACCTACGGCGACCGGTCGTTGCTGAACACCGGCGGTGCCGGGGCCGACGCCAGCGAAGTCACCTACGTGTATCCGGACGACTCGCATGCCGATCTCGGCGATGCGCCAGGCTCGGCACCGACGGCCAACGGTGACGGGCGCGGGGTCCGATCGGTGACCCTCGATGTCGAACCGGGTACGACGGTGGCGATCGTCGGCCCGACCGGGTCGGGGAAGACGACGATCGCCCATCTGATGGTGCGCCTGTTCGACCCGGACGAAGGGGTGATCCGCTTGGACGGTGAGGGCGTGAGCGAGCTGAGCCGCACCGACCTGTCCCA
>JBKHXZ010000022.1:0-8128 GCA_046565785.1 Acidimicrobiia bacterium | reverse complement strand
CGGTCGCGAAGGCTCTGGACGTATGGCCCGATCGCCAACTTGCCGCAAGCATCGTCGCGCAGATCCACTCTCTCGTCGCACTCATCCGTCTGCACTGCAGAAAGAAGTCTGAGGTGTTGTTTCCCATCCTGGACTCCGCCGTCACGGTTGACGAGGCTTCCGTCCTGTTCGAGGAGGCCAGTGCCAGACAATGAGGGGATGCCCAGATCGTGTGGGCGTTGTGGCCGCTGCCTCCAGTCCACGCACGACGTGTAGAAGCGTCTCCTAGGGTCGGCGCCGGCGGCCGAGCACGCTCCCTCATGACAGCGAACCCTCGGCACAAAAGACCCGATCAGTCCGACCAAGGGATCGAGACTCACCTCAACAGGCTTCGGGCACGACCTGGGGGAATTTCCCTCCCAGAATGACGACGAAGAAGGCCGAGTGCACAACGAGGTCTGAGCGCGCCGCGCGATGCGCGCCGCGCGATGGACGCGCGATGGAGGTCGCTGAGGCCGGATCATCAACAGCTCCCAACAAGCGAAAAACCCAGGCAGTGCCTGGGTTTTTCGGTGGTAGCGGGGGCGGGATTTGAACCCGCGACCTTCGGGTTATGAGCCCGACGAGCTACCAGACTGCTCCACCCCGCGTCGTGTGGACCTATAAGGGTAGAAGGGTCGGTGACCTCCCGCAAAGCGGCGTTTCACTCTGCCAGGCCCAGTTCCTCGGAGCGCTGTACCCACCGGGCCACATCTCGAGGCGTGATGATCCCGACCACCCGTCCGCTTTCGGTGACCAGGACCCGCTGATCCTCCGATTCGGTGAGCAGTTTCAGCGCCTCGTCCATCGGCGTGTCGGCGTCGACCGCGCGGGCGTCGCCCAACCTCGTCATCACCGCCCACGCCTGACGCATCGGCCACTCATCCCGGGGAACCTGCCGCACAGACCGCAACGTGAGAATCCCCTGCGTCTCCCCTTCGTCGTCGTTCACCGGGAAAGCCGCATGGTCGTAGCGGAGGAAATAGTCGTCCACGGCCTCCTGCAGGGTGGTGTTCTCGGCGATGGTGACCAGCCGGGGAGACATCACATCCCGGGCGACGAGGCCTTCGAACACCCGCTTGACCGTCGCCTGCCGACCCTGCACAGCAGCCGCCTGGTTGAGGAACCACCCGATGGCGGCATACCACAGACCGCCGAGGTCACCGGTGAACAACACCAGCACCAGCCCCACGGCGATGAGACCTGACCCGACCACCCTGCCACCGGTGGTGGCGATCCGGGTGGCGCGCTCCATACTCCCGGTCGCCTGCCACACCGCCGCCCGCAGCACCCGCCCCCCGTCCAAGGGGAAGCCGGGCAGCAGGTTGAACGCCCCGAGCGCCAGGTTGAGCCACCCGAGGTACCCGAGACCGAAGCGGACTTCGGCGGGGAACAGTCCGCCGGTGAGGTTCACCAGACCCCAGAACACAGCCGCCAGCGCAAAACTCGACAGCGGACCGACCACCGCCACCGCGAACTCCTCTGAAGCGGTGTCGGCCTCCTGTCCGGTCCTGGTAACACCTCCGAAGATGAACAGCGTTATCCCTTCCACCGGCATCCCCAATCGCCGGGCCATCACCGAGTGGCTCAGCTCGTGCAAGAGAACCGAGGTGAAGAACATGACGGCGGTGCCGATGCCCAGCACGATGGCGACCGACCCTGACAGGTCGGGGAACTGCTGCACGTAGAGCAGGTAGAACGACCATCCGATGAGGAAGGCGATCACCAGCCATGAGGTGTCGATCGTCACCTCGACCCCCAGCCACCGACCGAGCGAAAACCGGCCACCGGATCCGGTCTGCCGTCCGGTCATCGTCGTCTCCGCTCGAAGTACCGATGGTCCCGCACGAACCGGCCCGCTTCGGGCAGGTGGTCGACGAACTTGGCGAGCGGAACCGTCCGCGACCGGTCGCAGGTGCCTTCCAGATGTTCGGCGACGTGTCCGGGGAACTCCCGGAGCAAGCCATCGACCAGGTTGCGCGCTCCCGCACCCAGCCCGCACCGGTTGGCGTCGGTGACTCGCAGGATCCAGGCGGCCACGTCGTCGAGAGCCGGTTCGTCCAGTTCGCCGAGCCCGTCCGCCAAGGTGGCGGTGCCGAGCTTGCACGGCGGACACTGCCCGCAGGATTCGATCGCCAGGAAGTCCGCCAGTGTTTTCGCCGTGGCAACCACGCACGCCGAGGACGACCCCACGATGAACCCGCCCGAGCCGAGTCCGCTGCCGTAGGCAGCCAGCGATCCGAAGTCCATGGGCACGTCGAGGTCGCGGTCCGGGATCGGTGCATTCGACGCTCCCGGGAATACGAAACCGAGCGGCTCGCCATCCGTCATGCCTTCGCCGACGCCATGGATCAGCACCGCGAGCGGAGTTCCCATCGGCAGTTCCACCACCGCCTCCCGCACGACATCACCTGACACGGTGAACACCATCGTTCCTGGGGAATCCTCGGTGCCGATCGAACGGAACCAGTCGGCTCCTTCCCGCAGGATGTGGGGCACGTGGCTGAGGGTCTCGACGTTGTTGACCACCGTCGGGTTGAAGGCGGTGGCGTACCCGACCGAACCAGACCCCACCCCGGCGCCCATGTCGGTGTGCAGCCCGACGATGTAGGGAGGGAGCTGGCGGGGTAGCGGATCCCGGCCTTCGATCACCTCCAGCAGCGCCTTCTCCTCCCCCAGCAGGTAGTCGTCCGGCCCGGTGACGATGCGCAGATCGACCTCGCCCAGCAGGTCCCGCTCGTGCATCTCCGCCGCCGCCTGCTCCAGCCTTTGGATCTCCTGGCCGTACGACTCCTTGATCCCGACATAGGCGGTCCGGGCTCCGACGGCACCGGCGGCGATCACCATCCCTTCCAACAGTTGATACGGGTTGGCTCGCAGCAGGGCCCGATCCTTGAACGTGCCGGGTTCTCCTTCGGCTGCGTTGCACACCAGGTAGGCGTCCTGGCCATCGGGCCGACCGGCGACCCCGGCCCATTTCACCCCGGCGGGGAACCCGGCACCGCCCCTCCCCCGCAACCGCGCCGACCGGATCACTTCGATCACTGCGTCAGATCCCATCCGGTCCGCGGCCGCCAAACCCGCTCCCCCGCCGGCCGCCAGCCAATCCTCCACTGTCGCCGCCTCGGTGAGCAAGTACCCGCTCACTCCAACTCCGTCCTTCCCCGGAAGAGTTCGAGCGCCTCGGGGTTGGCCAGCGCCTCGGTGTTCTTGACCGGGTCGCCGTTGATCACCGCGGTCACCGCCAGTTCCGAGATCTTCCCGCTCCGTGTGCGGGGAATGTCGTCGACGGCGGCGATCACCGCCGGCACGTGACGGGGCGACTCCTCGGTGCGGAGCCGATCCCGGATACGGCGTTCCAGGCCCGGAGTGAGCTCGTAGCCGTCGGCCATCCGCAGGAAAAGCACCACCCGGGTGTCCGATCCGACACGTTGTGCGACCGCCACCGCCTCCAGAACTTCGTCGAACTGCTCCACCACCCGGTAGATCTCGGCCGTGCCGATCCGCACGCCCCCCGAGTTCAGGGTCGCATCCGACCTGCCGAGGATGACCATGCCGCCCCGCTCGGTCCACATGGCGTAGTCCCCGTGGGTCCACACTCCTTCGAACCGATCGAAGTAGGCCCGGTGATACCGCTCGTCGCCGTCCGCCCCCCAGAAGGTGATCGGCATCGACGGGAACGGCTCGGTGCACACCAGCTCGCCCTGCTCGCCCGCGCCGAGCGGGCGGCCGCCGTCGTCGAAAACCTCGACTGCCATCCCCAGAGCACTGCCCTGGATCTCCCCGGCGTACACCGGCCGGGTTGGATCGCCGCCGACGAAACATCCGCACAGGTCGGTCCCGCCCGAGATGGAGGCAAGGTGGACGTCGGTCTTGATCCCCTCGTAGACGAAGGCGAATCCTTCCGGGGACAGCGGCGACCCGGTGGAGGCGATGGTCCGCAATGCCGCCAGTCGATGCGACTCGATCGGGCGCAGGCCCGACTTCAACACGGCGTCGATGTACTTGGCGGACACCCCCAGCAGGGTGATGTCGAGTTCGTCGACCAGATCGAACAGCGCTTCAGGTCCGGGATGGAACGGGTTGCCGTCGTAGAGCACGATCGTCGCACCGGTCGCCAGCCCCGACACCAGCCAGTTCCACATCATCCACCCGCAGGTCGTGAAGTAGAAGAGCCGGTCGCCGGGACGGATGTCCAGATGGTGCTGCTGTTCCTGCATGTGCTTGATCAGCACGCCGCCGGTCTTGTGCACCATGCATTTGGGTTTCCCGGTGGTCCCCGACGAATAGAGGATGTAGTGGGGATGGTCGAAGCCGAACCGGTGCACCGACAGCTCGGACCCCCGTAACGGCCCGACGAAGTCCTCCCAGGTCACACCGCCACCCACTCCGGAGACGTCCGGCTCGCCGAGCGACGGAACCACCACCGTTCGTTCCACGGTGGGAAGCTCCTCGAGGATCTGGACGAGCTGATCCATACGAGGGAAGGCCTTGCCGCCGTATCGATACCCGTCGGCTGCCACCAGCACCTTCGGCTCGACCTGTCCGAAACGGTCGACGACTCCGGCGATCCCGAAGTCGGCAGAGGTGGAGGTGAACACGGCTCCGATCGATGCGGCCCCCAGCATGGCGATCACGGTCTCCGGCATGTGCGGCATCCACGCCGCCACCCGGTCTCCCGCACCGACCCCCATCTCGACGAGAGCGGCTCCGAAGGCGGCCGACTCCCGCCGCAGCTCCTCCCACGACACCGTCCTGGTCATACCGTCTTCCCGGCGGTATTCGATGGCCGGACTACGCGGATCGGCGCCGCGACCATCCACCAGATTCTCGACCACACTGAGCGACGCATCCGGGAAGAACTCGGCGCGTCGCATGTGATCGGCCCGCCGCAACGCCACCTCGCCCTTGTGGCCGATGATGCCGACCCGATCCCATACCTCCGACCAGAAGGCTTCGAGATCGCTGATCGACCAGCGATGCAGGTCGATCGTGTCGGCGAGGTGGAGCGATCGGGCCGCAGCCACCTCGCGACGGAACCGGTCGATGGCGGTCAACGCTGCGCGTTCTGGCGTGGGTGTCCAGAGTGGTTCAGGCATGTTTCCTGAACCTAACCAACCTCAGCCGAACGGCGCCGCCCGTGACGCATCGAGCTCGGGATCGACCAACGCCAGCGCTCGGTTGACCAGCTCCTCGGCTTCTTCCAACAGTCGCTGGTACTCGGCGAGGTCGCCACTGCGGAGCGCGGCTCGCGCTTCGGCGAAGCGGTCGGAGGCCGCCGCCAGCAACTCGTCGAGCGTCTCGCCGGACGGGGTCTCCGGAAGATTCGGGTCGTCAGGATCGGAAGGGGCCTCCGACGCCTCCCCAAAGATCTGGGCAAGCGCGCCGTCCAGCGTGTCATCCCAGCGGATCCGATCACCGAAGACGGTGATCACCCGCCGGAACTCGGGCAGCCCACCGCCGTTCTCGGCTGCCAGGTAGATCGGCATCACGTACAGGATGGACTCTTCGACGGGCACCACCAGCATGTCACCGAACAGCACGTTGGACCCTTCCTGGTCCCACAAGGTGAGCTGCTGGGCGATCTCGGCGTCCTGGTTGATGCGGTCGCCCACCTGACCCGTCCCCTCCACCAGGGTGCCGGTCGGAAGCCGGAAATCGATCAACCGTCCATACCGCCCCGGGGTGGAGTCTCCCACCAGGAACGACGCCATGTTGAGCTTGTTCTGGGGGGTGAACGGCTGCATGATCACGTAGGACAGGTCGTCTTCGCCGGGCAGACTCACCAGCAGGTAGTTGGGGAGGAAGCGGTCGAGCAGCGTCACCCGGCCGTCGGCGGTGATCGCATCCCCCCACAACAGGGATCCGCCGTCTCGATCGATCGTGCTCGGATCACGCGGGATCGACCACGAGTCCGACCGACGGAAGAAGTCCCCCGTTTCGGTCACGTGGTAGTCGAGGTACTTCTCCGACTGGATCTTGAAGAGATCCTGGGGATAGCGGAAATGCTCCACCAGCGTCTCCGGCGGAGCCTCGGTGGTGAAGAGGTCCGGGTACACCTGCTGCCAGGCTGCCACCACCGGGTCGGTCGGATCCACCACGTAGAACGTGATGGTGCCGTCGAACGCGTCGATCGCCGCCTTCACCGAATTCCGAATGTAGTTGAAACCCTGGCGGGGAAGCCCCGAATCCTGGGCCAGCCGCAGCGTGTCGTTGGTGCTCACCGGCTGGCTGTACGGATACTTGTCCGAGATGGTGTACAGGTCGATCAGCCACACCACCCGACCGTCCCGGAACACCGGGTACGGGTCGGCGTCCGCTCGCAGGAACGGCGCCACCCGTTCCACCATGTCGGCGATGTTGCGATGCGGGATGATGCGGCTGTCGTCGCGCAGCTGTGACGAGATGAGGATGTTCAGGTCTCGATAGCGCAGTGCGTAGGCCAGGCGGTGGAGGAATCCGCCGATCTCGATACCCGCCGCCCCGTCGTATTCGTTGAAGTTGTTGACCTGACCGACCGGCAGGTCGACCTCCTGGGGGAAGTCGCCGGTGCGGACGATCACCGGCTTGTCCGGGTTGTACGACTCGCCGAAGTAGATCCGGGACTGGTCGAGTTCCAGTTCCGGCACTTCGGACACGGGCGGGATGTCCTTGACCAAGAGCTGCGGTTGACCGTCGGATTCGACCGTGTTGGCCGGGCTCAGCACCACCCCGAACCCGTGGGTGTAGCTGAGGATCTGGTTCTGCCAGTCGGTGGGGATCGACTCCGAACTCTCGTCGAGCTCCCGGGCGGAGACCAGCACCTGGGTGGGCTGGCCGTTGATGACGTATCGATCGGTGTCCACCGAGTCCACCCGGTAGTACGCCCGGATCTCCTGCAGGTTCTGATACGTGCGGGTGATCACACCCGGATCCCACAGACGCAGATTGTCGATGGTGAGTCGATTCAGCTCGATGTCGTCACGGGTCAGCGTGCGGTCGGCTTGGAACGGGCGCACTTCCACCTCGTGCAACCCGAACGCCGACCGGGTGGCGGCGACATTCAAGGCGATGAATTCGGACTCGCGAGCCAGCTCGTTGGGCTGCACGGTGAACCGCTGCACGATGGCCGGGTAGATCAAGCCCGCCGCCACCGACACGAACGCCCACGCTCCCACCGAGACGACCGCCAGAGTCCAATCAGGGCGGCGGATGTTCCAAAGGAAGAGGACCGCCGCTACCAGCGACACGATCGCCAGTAGCTGCAATGCTGGAAGGCGGGCGTTGATGTCGGTGTATCCGGCGCCGAAGAACGAACTCGTCCCCGAATAGAGCAGTTCGCGGGAATCGATCCAGTACCCGACCGCCCGCACCGCCGCCAGGGCGGCTGCGAGCGCCGACAGGTGAGCTTTCACCGATGGGCGCATCGAAATCCGCACGTTCTGGCGGAGCCGGATACCACCGTTGAGATAGTGGACGGTGGCGGAGAGAATGAGCGTCAGGACCAGCAAGTTGAAGATCCATGAGGTCAGCAACTCCCAGAACGGGAGCCGGAACAGGTAGAAGCCGAGGTCCGCGCCGAACTGCGGATCGCTTTGGCCGAAAGCCACCGGATTGAGGAACAGCAACAGCTCTTCCCGCCACGCCGCTAGCCCGACTCCAAGCAGCAGGGCGAAAGCGGCTGACACTCCCAGCCGCACGAGCCGCAGACGAGGCTCCACCCAATCCCGGAACCGCTCGACGAGTTCTTCGTCCTCACCGAGATCCAGCAACTCCATCCGAGGCGAGATCCGATCAGTCAGCCACAGGTTGAACCAGATGACGCCGAACACCACCACGGCGCCGAACGCGGCCAGCGCCAACGATGCCACCAGGTTGGTCTGCCACACCATTTCGAATCCAACCGACTCGAACCACAAGTAGTCGGTCCACACCGTCGAAAGCCCAGTCAGGAACAGGTAGACGACAGCGATCGACACCGCGATCAACGTCATGCCACGCCGGCGCGGGGTATTGGCATACGACTCGGAGGAGCGGACGAACATGCGGCGAGTCTACGAACTTCGCCTCGATACCCCTCAGCCGGAGGGAATCACCGTGCACGCACAGCCTTCGTGGAGGGGTGGTAGCG
>JBKHXZ010000021.1:0-4294 GCA_046565785.1 Acidimicrobiia bacterium | reverse complement strand
GAGCAGATGAACGTCCGGGCGGCGGAACTCGGAATGACCCAGACATCTTTCGCCAATCCACACGGACTGGACGCGCCGGAACACTTTTCGTCTCCTCGGGATCTCCTGACCCTCGGCCGTACGGCTCTGGCGCACCCGGAGATCGAAGAACTCGTCGGCACAGCTCGCTACCGGGTGACCGACGCACCGGATGAGACCGTCCGAGTGGCCGAGAACACCAACACCCTGCTCACCACCTATCCGGGCACGGTCGGCGGAAAGACCGGTTTCACGTTCCGGGCGGGACTCGTGTATGTGGGTGCGGCAGAACGTGAAGGCCGGCGGTTGTTCGCCGTCGTGATGGGGGCAGAAGGCGCCGGCGGTCACCTCGAGGATGCCGCCCGGCTGTTCGATCACGGGTTCGGTCCGTTCCGCATCGCCGACACTCTGGCGCGAGGAACGCCCTATCGGCCCGTCGACACGACCCCCGATCCGGTGCTGGTGTCTATGGCACGACTGCACAGCCTGGCCGCCACCGGCCTTCTAGACGTGCCGCCTGTTGCACCCGAAGCGTCCATCGAAGAGCCGCCGGAGGAAGCGACCACGCTGCGACCAGAAGTGCCCGGTCCTGCGCAGGCGTTCGGATGGCTGTGGAGCGGACGTGGCTGAGCGTTTCACCAAGGTCCTGGCAGAAGAAGACATCGCGGCTCGAGTGTCAGAGCTGGGAAGAGTGCTGACCGAGGACTACGCAGATACCCGGCCCGTAGTGGTTGGGGTCCTCACTGGAGCATTGTGGTTCCTCGCCGATCTGGTGCGGGCGGTCCACCTCGAAATCGACGTCGACTTCCTCCTCCTCAATCGATTCGGAGAAGGAGGACGGATCCGCATTCAGACCGATACTGCGCTTCCTCTCGTCGATCGGGACGTGATCCTGGTCGAAGACATCGTCGACACCGGCCTATCGCTCACGGTCCTGCGTCGCATGCTCGAAGAACGGGGGGTGCGTTCAGTGCGCACCGTGGCGCTGGTCGACAAGGTGACCAGACGGATCACTGACGTGCCGGTCGAATATCGGGGGTTCGAGGTGGGCGACGAGTTCCTGCTGGGGTACGGACTCGACCACGAAGGGGAGTACCGCAACCTGCGTGACATCTGGGCGATACTCGACCTGACGGTGCTGCGCGACGACCCTGACACTTTGCGGGAGGCGGTCTACGGACGCTGAGCGGAGACCCCAACCCATGCGCACGCCGGAGCGATAGGCTTCACATCATGGACGTCAAAGTCATCCCGATGGTCGTCACCGGCGTTCGGGTCGAGGTGCCGTCCAACACCCCGATCGTGCTGCTGCGCGAGCAGGACGGAGAACGGTTCCTCCCGATCTGGGTCGGCCCGGTGGAGGCGATGGCGATCAGTTCGGCGATGGAAGGCAACCAACCGCCGCGGCCACAGACCCACGACCTCCTGGTGTCCACTATCGCCGCACTCGGCGCCACGCTGGTCCGGGCCACGGTCACCGAGCTGCGAGACAGTGTGTTCTTCGCCGAGTTGGAGTTCGACTTGGACGGCAAGACGGTGACGGTCTCGTCTCGCCCGTCCGACGCTATCGCCCTCTGCGTGCGGACCAACACTCCAGTGTTCGCTGCTCCGGCCGTCCTCGACGAAGCCGGCATCGAAATACGTGACGACGAGGACGAGGCGGAGATCGAAGAATTCCGGGAGTTCCTCGAAGACCTCACCATCGAAGACTTCCTCGACGAGTCGGAGTAGACCGAGCCGACGGCCCCCCTGGCCCGCCGGGGGCGGGCCACGGCCCCCCTGGCCCGCCGGGGGCGGGCCTGTCCCCCCCATCGCTTCGCTCCGGGGGGACAGAGGAGGGGCAGTGGACCAACGAGTTCGCTTCGCTCACTGCCCCCCTCGAAGGTCCGCTGCGCGTCCCTTCGGTCCCCCCAACGTCGCTTCGCTCCCGGGGGGACAGGGGACTTATCCACAGGTTGTTGACAAGTCTTCGTGCGGTCGGGTAGCTTTCCCGGTCCAGGGACGGAATGACATCGTGAGAATTACGATGGTGTGAGCGACACCGTCGCCAGGGAGGCCCGCCGTGCCGAACATCCACGACTCCGCATCGGACACCACTGTCGGCTACCGCGCCCCTCAGGTGTGCCGTCTGGTAGGGATCACCTATCGCCAACTCGACTACTGGGCACGGACCGACCTGCTGCGCCCGTCCGCCCAGGAGGCAAACGGGTCCGGATCTCAGCGGCTCTACTCCTTCAGCGACCTCGTGCAGCTCAAGGTCATCAAGCGTCTGCTGGACGCCGGTATGAGCCTCAAGCGCATCCGCTCGGCCGTCGAGATCCTGCGCGACCAGCTGGAGAGCGACCGGCCGCTCGCCGACGTGACGCTGCTGTCCGACGGAAGCACCATCTTCGCCGCCCACTCGCCCGACGAGGTAGTGGATGTGTTCCGACGGGGCCAGGGTGTGTTCGGCATCGCGGTCGGCCCGGTCCAAGAAGAACTCACCGGCGATCTCCACGACCTGACCCCATACCCGATCGACGAGCCCGCCGCCTTGGCGGAAGCCACCTGAGCACGATCTCCGCCACCGAGGGCGAGATCACCTTCGCCCACAACAGCGAACGACAGTTCGCCCTGCTGCTCGACTTCTACGACGTCGACTGGGAATACGAGCCGACGTCGTTCCCTGTGGCATGGGACCGCGACGGCAGGCCCAGCCAGTATTTCACCCCCGACTTCTATCTCCCCGACGACGACCTTTACATCGAGATCACGACGATGAGTCAGAAGCTCGTCACGAAGAAGAACGCCAAAGTCCGAAGGCTGCGCGAGCTGTATCCGGACGTGCGCATCAAAATCCTCTACCAGCGTGACTTCCTCAACCTCGTCCACAAGTACGGGCTGGAACAACCGCCGAACGTCGCCCAGTCCGTTCCCACTCGCATTCCCGGACCGCCGCAGGTGATCCGCCTGGACGACCGCGGCCGGCCGCCGACGTGAGCCGCTACTCACCCCTCCACGGCCTCCACGAAGCGCACAACGCCCGTTTCGTGGACTTCGGAGGCTGGATGATGCCGGTCCAGTACGAGTCCGTCCTGGTCGAGCACGCCGCCGTACGCGAAGGCGTCGGGGTCTTCGACGTGTCACATCTCGGACGCGCCGCAGTCAGCGGCGAAGGCGCCGAACGCATCCTGCGCCAACGCTTCTGCAACGACGTCGCCCTCCTCGAACCTGGTCGGACCCAATACACGATGATCCTGAACGAGCGCGGCGGGGTCATCGACGACCTGATGGTGTGGCGCTTCGTCGACGGCAAGCTCTGGGTGATGCCCAACGGGACCAACCACGGCCGCGTGTTGAGCGAGCTCCGGGTCGAGGACACCCACCTGGAGGACCTCCGGGAGACGACCGTCTGTCTTGCGGTACAAGGTCCTGACGCCCCGGCGTTGATCGAGTCGGTGTTCGGCGTGGCCATCCGCCGGGGTCGGGTCGTGTCCGGTGAGTTCCACGGCGCCGAGGTGCAAGTCGGCGGAACCGGATACACCGGCGAGCGTGGGGGAGAGGTGGTCGGCGATCCCGAAGCGATGAGGGCTGCCTTCGAGACGCTGGTCGCCGAAGGGGCGACGCCATGCGGGCTCGGAGCCCGCGACACGCTGCGGCTAGAAGCCGGACTGCCGTTGTGGGGACAGGAGCTCACCGAGGAAACCTCTCCCTTGCAGGCCGGCCTCGACTTCGCGGTCGCCTGGGATCACGACTTCGTGGGCAAGGAGTCGTTGGTTGCCGAGCGGCAGAAACTGCCACGCCAACTGATTGGGTTCACGACCGATACCCGCCAGATACCTCGGTCCGGTAACCGCCTGCGTGCAGGATCCTCCGGGGGTTGGGTCACGAGCGGCAACTTCAGTCCCGCGCTCGGCGCAGGAATCGGCATGGGGTATGTGGAGCCTCCGAGCGACGCCGACATCGAGGTGGAGATTCGAGGGACATGGCACCGACTCCGACGGGTGACCCCGCCGTTTCACCGCTGATTCGGGGGGCCATCCGACTGGTCGTGCCGTCGACGGTCCCGCCGGCTGTTCGCGGGCTCACAGGCTTGCACGCTGACCGGGTCGGGATCCCGCTGGTCGAAGTGGCCCTCGTCGGCGGAGAACCGGCCGCCCGTTCGAGCCAGGGCGACCTGCTGGTCCATCCGGTTCCGGACATCTTCGGACGGTTGTCGCCTCCTCCTTCGGGCTGGCAGATCCTGTCGGTCGTGGACCGGGCGACCGGATATGTCTCAGCGTACGAGACGATCGAA
>JBKHXZ010000020.1:0-4172 GCA_046565785.1 Acidimicrobiia bacterium | reverse complement strand
CCGGCGATCGCCACCGCCGAATATCGGTCGGCCTCGAACACCTTCTGGATGTGGCGATGGGCGACAAGGTGGCCTTCGGTGGCCTGGCGGTCGCCGGCGATGACCACCCCGTCGCCATACCGGAGGGCCAGCACCGTGGTGCCTTCTGGCACGGTGATCGACCCGGGCGTGGCCCCGGTCATGTCGAGCCGGGGGGCGAGTCCGAGCGTGTCCAACAGGTCGGAGAAACTCGCCCCGGGCGCCGGTGCGCCGAGCGGCAGCCCCGGTGTGAGCGGTTTCCGTTCGAAAGGTCCAGCCATACCCGCAGCATCGTAGGCCCGGGCGGCGACCTGCGACTCGGTCGCTCAGGCTGAGTCGGTGCAGTCGGAACCGTCGACCGACGTCTGAGGGGAGCTCCCCACAGGAGTGGCCAGCGTGGATCACCTGTTTCGCGCTCGCATCCGGCCGGTCGATAGCGCTGCGAGGCACTACTCGGCCATCAGCGGCAAAGTGTCACCGATTGTTGCTGAGGAGTTCCGCAACCCGGAAAGCCAGGTCGAGGGACTGGCGGCCGTTGAGACGAGGGTCGCACATGGTCTCGTACCGGTAGTCGAGGTCTTCGTCTCCCACTTCGTGGGCCCCACCCAGGCATTCGGTCACTTCGTCTCCGGTGAGCTCCAAGTGGATGCCGCCCGGCCAGGTGCCGGCCGCCCGGTGGGCTCGGAAGAATCCGTCGATCTCGACGAAGATGTCCTCCAGGTGCCGGGTCTTGCGCCCACCGTTGGAGGTGAAGGTGTTGCCGTGCATAGGGTCGCATGCCCACACCACCGGATGACCCGAGTCCCGTACGGCTTCCAACAGCGGAGGGAGCTTGTCGGCGATCTTGTCTGCGCCCATCCGGGTGATCAGGGTGAGCCGTCCGGGGATCCGATCCGGGTTGAGCGCCTCGCACAAGGCGAGCACTTCTTCGGCGGTGGCGGTCGGGCCGATCTTGCACCCCACCGGGTTCTTGATCCCACGGAAGAACTCGACGTGGGCGCCGTCGAGCTGGCGGGTGCGTTCGCCGATCCACACCATGTGAGCCGAACAGTCGTACCAGTCACCGGTGAGCGAGTCACGCCGGGTGAGCGCCTCCTCGTAGCCGAGCAGGAGCGCTTCGTGACTGGTGTAGAAGTCGACTTCGTGCAGACGGGCGTCGTCTTTCGTGTCGAGACCACAGGCCCGCATGAAGCGAAGGGCAGCGTCGATCCCGTCGGCCAGTTCGGCGTATTTGCGCCCCGCCGGTGAGTCGGCCACGAACTCCTGGGTCCAGGCGTGGACCCGGCTGAGATCGGCGAACCCTCCCTTGGTGAACGCGCGCAGGAGGTTGAGGGTGGACGCCGACCGGTTGTATGCCTCCAACAGGCGTTCGTGACGTGCTACCCGGGATTCGGGGTCGAATCCGATGTCGTTGACGATGTGCCCGCGGAATGACGGCAGTGCGACACCATCCTGGGTTTCGGTGTCGGAGCTGCGGGGCTTGGCGAATTGCCCGGCGATCCGCCCGACCTTCACCGTGGGTACTCCTCCGGCGTAGGTGAGAACCACGGCCATCTGCAGGATGACCCGCAGCTTTTCTCTGATGTCGTCTGCCCCCATCGAGTCGAAGGACTCGGCACAGTCCCCGGCCTGCAGTAGAAACGCCTTGCCTGCAGCCACCTCGGCTAGCGCGGATTGCAGTTCCCGGGCTTCGCCGGCGAACACCAGCGGCGGGAGAGTCGACAGGGTCTTCAGCGTCATCTGCAGGCCCTCGGGATCGGGCCAGTCGGGCTGTTGCAGCGCCGGCTTGTCACGCCAGCTTTGCGGAGTCCATTCGTTCATCGGTGCACCAGTTCTGTGACGTGTAGGGCTCCCATGTTCCGGCCCCGGAACTCGGAACGCAAACCGACCTGCCAGCGCGTAGCGTTGCGCTCGACCGTAGGAGGTACCAGCCGTGTTCATTCGCCCTGTGCCAGAGAACGAAGCGCCGTCCGAAGTGGCCGATCACTATTCGGCCGATCGCGCTACCTGGGGGTTCCTGCCCGAGTTCAGCGAGGTGTTCTCTCACCATCCGGACGCCTACGCGGCGTGGAAACAGTTGATCACTGCGATCCGCGGCCAGATGGACACCCGTCGCTGTGAGCTGGTCACCCTGGCAGCCGCTCGGACGATGCGATCCAGCTACTGCTCCACCGCCCACGGCAAGATCCTCGCCGACCGTTGGTATGGACACGACGGGGTGCTTCGAATCGTCTCCGATCATCGGTCGGCGGACCTCGACGAAGTGGACGTGGCCGTGATGGATTTCGCAGCCCGGATCGCGGCGGACCCGACATCGACCACCGCCAAGGACGTCCAACGGCTGCGAGACGTCGGATTGTCGGAGCGGGACATTCTCGATGTCGTGCTGGCGACCGCTGCTCGCTGTTTCTTCGCTACGGTGGTCGAGTCGCTGGCGGCCGGACCAGATCCCGAGTTGATGGATCCCCTACCGGAGGCCCTGCGCGAGGCGCTGCTGGTGGGCCGTCGTCCGGGGTAGACGGTCGGCGGTTCGCCTGCGGCTGGCCGAGACGCGAGGATTCCCCCATGCCCGAAGAGCGCCTCGTCATCTCGTACCTGGGCGAGCCCCACTATCACCGCCCCTCGCCCGAAGACCAGGATCGACCGGCCTGCACCCCGAAACGCATGCGGGGCGTGACCGCCATGCGGGTTCGTGCGGAACGTGACGGCCAAACCGCCTGCCCGGAGTGCTGGCCAGAGGGCTGAGGATGGCCGGCCCTCGAGATCCCCTGCCGTTGTGTGGAGAGGACGACGACCTGCCAGGTGAGCGTCTGACGTACACGATCCGCATCACGTGTGTGGGTGCGGTCAGTCGTGAGAACGGTCGTTGGATCCGCAGTGTGCTAGGACCGTCGGACTCAGTTTCTGTGGTGGGGATCCAGATGGTGCAGGTGGGCGAGACCTGGGACCGGGACGACGTCGACCGTCCGCAGCGGAACCTTCCCGCCCGCTCATGCCAACCGACCTCCCCACCGTCAAGATCGATCCGAACGCCGTCGGCGGCCGTCTCGGTAATTCCCCGACCGTCGAGAACCCTGACCGCTTTGATGAGGGAACCGCGACGGCTGTGGCGACGTCGAAGGCACGCGCAATCACATCATGCTGACTCTCGATTCCACTCTCGCACTCGAAGAATCCTCGCCGGATCAGGCTGAGGGAATCCTGTCGTCGGTCGCCCGCGTCGCCCGTCCGCACTTCCGGATCCTGTCGTCGATCATCGCCGACCCGTCGACGCCACTCGTCGCCCGCACCCTGGCCGCCCGACTAGTGCCCACCCAGCTACGCGACTGAGGCGCGGTGGAGATCCGATGATGGGAAGGCCCGAACTCGCGCAAACAGATTCCAAGCCCGAGAGTGCCTACTGGCCGCCTTTTTGGACGTAGTTCTTGACGAACTCTTCGGCGTTCTCTTCGAGGACGGTGTCGATCTCGTCGAGCAGGTCGTCGATGTCGGTGGCGTCGGATTCGACGACCTCGACCTCTTCGTCGACTTCCTCTTCCTTGGAGCGGCGCTTGGCCTGTTCTCGGTCGGTCATCGCATCATCCTTCCAGGGCTGCGATCAGCTCTGCCGCCGTCTCGACCGAGTCGAGGAGCGGGCCGATGGCGGCCTTCGAGCCTCGCAGAGGCTCCATCATAGGAACCCGCTTGAGATGCGGTTCGTCGATGTCGAACACCAGCGAATCCCAGTTGGCGGCCACCATCGATTCGGAGAAACGCTCCACGCATGTCCCCCGGAACCACGCTCGGGTCCGTTCCGGAGGTGAGACGACTGCGCCCGCCACCTCGTCGTCGGTGAACATCCTGCGGATGCGACCGGTGGACACCAACCGGTGGTACAGCCCGGAGGCCGGGTCGATGTCGTGATACTGGAGGTCGAGCGCTCGCAGTTTGGGGTCGTCGTTTTCGAGCCGGTCCCGTTCGGCGTATCCGTCGATGAGCCGCTTCTTGGCCACCCAGTCCAGCCGGTCGGCCGTCCGCATCGGATCCCGTTCCAGGTCGCTCAGAACCAGTTCCCACTCGTCCAGCACCCGCTGCCAGACCGGCTCGTCGGTTTCGGATTCGGCGTACTTGCGCAGCCATTCGAGGTATTGGAACTGCATCTGGAGCGCGGAGAT
>JBKHXZ010000019.1:0-17219 GCA_046565785.1 Acidimicrobiia bacterium | reverse complement strand
ATCGACGAAGCGATCATGGCCTACGACATCGGCGAGCTGTCGTTGCACGCTCCGATCAAGCTCCGCCTCGGTGCTCTGACCGGAGATCCGGAGATGCATGCCGACCTGTTGGATTCGGCTGCCAAGTTGCTCACACCCGAGCCGCTGGACGGATCCAAGCTGCATGAGACGACGCTGGGCCGAGCGATCATCAACACCGCATTGCCCGAATCGTTCCCGTACGTGGACGCAGTGATCATCAAGTCCGACATCGGGCGCCTGATCGAGCTGATCATCGAGCGGTTCCCCCGCTCGGTCGTGGCCGAAACCCTCGACAACATCAAGTCGCTCGGGTTCCGTTTCGCCACCAAGGCTGGTCTGACGATCGCCCTCGACGACGTGAAGACCCCGCCGGACAAGCCCCAGATCCTGGCCGAATACGAGACCAGGGCCGACAAGGTGCAGTCCAACTACAACAAGGGTGTCGTCACCGAAGACGAGCGTCGCCAGGAGCTGATCGAGATCTGGACCGAAGCGACCGATCGGGTCAAGGACGCCATGATCGCCAACATGAAGAACGAGAAGTTCAACTCGGTCGACATGATGGTCGGCTCCGGGGCCCGCGGGAACGTCAACCAGATCAAGCAGATCGCCGGCATGCGTGGCCTGGTGGCCAACCCGAAGGGTGACATCATCCCGCGTCCGATCATCTCGAACTTCCGCGAGGGACTGTCGGTGTTGGAGTACTTCATCTCCACCCACGGTGCGCGGAAGGGTCTGGCCGACACCGCTCTGCGTACCGCCGACTCGGGCTACCTGACCCGCCGCCTTGTGGATGTCTCCCAAGAGCTGATCATCACCGAAGACGACTGCGGCACCGATCGTGGCATCTTCATCAGCCTGCTCGACGAGCGTGGCAACGTCATCCGCAACCTACGTTCCCGGATCTACGGACGGGTGCTGGCCGACGACGTCAAAGTCGACAAGAAGCTGCTGGAGACCGCCATCGGTGACAAGGTCAAGGCGGGCACCATGATCGACACCAAGGCGCTTCACGCCGTCGAGGCCAACGCCAAGGAGATCGGTCGGGTCCGTGTGAGGTCGGTTCTCACCTGCGATGCCAAGGTCGGCATCTGTCAGACCTGTTATGGACTGAGCCTGGCTACCGGAAAGGACGTCGAGGTGGGAGAGGCCGTCGGGATCATGGCGGCCCAGTCCATCGGTGAGCCGGGTACCCAGCTCACGATGCGTACCTTCCACACCGGTGGTGTGGCCGGAGACGACATCACCCAGGGTCTGCCCCGCGTGGTCGAGCTGTTCGAAGCTCGGACCCCCAAGGGCAAGGCTGTTCTCTCCGAAGTGGGCGGTCCGGTCAGGATCGTCGACGACGAGGAGGGTCGTCGGGTGGTCATCGAGACCAAGGAAGGCGACGTCGAATACCCGATCTCCCGTCGTGCTCGTCTACTGGTGGAAACCGGGGACGTCGTCGAGCCGGGAGCCCAGCTCACGGTCGGTCCGCTCGACCCGAAGGAAGTGTTGGAGATCCGCGGCGTCCGCGCCTGCCAGCAGTATCTGGTCGACCAGGTGCAGGAGGTGTACCGGTCCCAGGGTGTGGAAATCCACGACAAGCACATCGAGCTGATCGTTCGCCAAATGCTGCGCCGGGTTCGGGTGGTGGCCTCGAACGACTCGGATTTCCTGCCGTCGGAGCTCATCGACGACCTCACGTTCAAAGAAGTGAACAAGGCGCTGGTTCAGGACTCCAAGGCACCTGCCGAAGGCCGACCCGAGTTGATGGGTATCACCAAGGCGTCGCTCGCCACCGAGTCGTGGCTGTCGGCGGCGTCGTTCCAGGAGACCACCCGGGTGTTGACCGATGCTGCCATCCAGGGCAAGTCGGATTACATGCGCGGGCTCAAGGAAAACGTGATCATCGGCAAACTCATCCCGGCCGGTACCGGTTCGCCGGCGTACCAGAGCCTGCAGCCGGCCCTGCCCGGTGCTACCACCGTGTCGCTCGAAGGTCTGCTGGGCGGCGACGGCACGTTCCCGGGAAGCACCGAAGAGACACTCCCGGACAACCCGGCAGAGTGGCTCGCCTCCCTCGGTGCCGCCAAGACCCCGGCGGATCTCGAATCCGGCGAGGAAGAGGAATAGGCGCCGCTCCCGACTTCGAGGAGACGGCGGCAGAAGCCATCGATGCAAGGGGGCGGGATCCGGGAGACCGGATTCCGCCCCTTTCGTATTCCGCCCGTCAGCGGCTGGCGTGCATGTTCTTGTACCGCCGAATGGACAGCGGGGCGAACACCGAAATGATCGCCACCACCCAGATCAGGGTGTACAGCACCGGGTTCTGCAGCGGCCACACGGTAGGTTCGGGGGTTCCGGCAGGGATGTTCCCGAACAGCTCCCTGGCTGCCTGGGTGATCGCCGACACCGGATTCCATTCGGCCACGGTCCGCAGCACGGCGGGCAGGTTGTCGGAAGGCACGAAGGTGTTAGCGATGAACGTCATCGGGAAGATCACGATGAACGATGCGTTGTTCACCACTTCGACGCTGGGGACGAGCAGGCCCACCAGAGCCATCACCCAAGACATGGCGTAGGCGAACAGCAGCAGGAGGCCGAATCCGGCCAATGCTTCGACGATGCCGGTGTTGATGCGCCATCCGACGATCAGTCCGGTCAAGCCCATGATCAGCAGTGTGAGGACGTTGTAGGCCACATCGCTGGCAGTTCGGCCGAGTACCACCGCCGACCGGCTCATCGGCAACGACCGGAACCGGTCGATGATCCCTTTCTGCATGTCTTCGGCCAGTCCGGCGCCGGTGAAGGTGGCCCCGAACACCACCGTCTGGGCGAAGATGCCGGCGATCAGGAACTCCCGATAGGAGCCGCCCGGAATGTCGATGGCACTGCCGAAGACGTACGCGAACAGCAGCACGAACATGATCGGACTGATCAGGACGAACACCAGCACTTCGGGTACGCGCACGAGCTTGATCAGGTTCCTCTTGGCGATGACGGCGCCGTCGGCGAATGCGGAACGGACAGGATTCACGATGCAGCCTCCTGGGGAGCTTCGGCGTGATGGCCGGTGAGGGAGAGGAACACGTCGTCGAGCGTTGGACGACGCAGCATCACGTCCTCCAACTCGATCCCGTCACCGTCGAGCCGACGCAGCCCGTTGGTGAGGGTGGCTGCCCCGCCGGTGATCGGCACGATCAGGCGCCGCGCCTCCGGCTCGACCTGGATTTCACCGACGGCGACTGGGGCGAGGAGTTCGGTGGCCCGGTCGAGGTCGTGCGGATGGACGAGGGCGACTTCGATGCGTTCACCGCCCACCTGCCGCTTGAGTTCGTCGGATGTGCCGCTGGCGATCTCCCGTCCGTGATCGATGACCACGATCCGGTCGGCCAGTTGATCCGCCTCCTCCAGGTACTGGGTGGTGAGGAGTAGGGTGCTGCCCCGGTAGACGAGGTCGCGGATGATCTGCCACAACTCGGTTCGGCTGCGGGGATCGAGCCCGGTGGTGGGTTCGTCGAGGAACAGGACCGGCGATTCGGCGACGAGCGCTCCAGCAAGGTCGAGACGCCGGCGCATTCCTCCCGAGTAGGTCTTGACCGGACGGTCTGCGGCTTCGGTCAGATCGAAACGCTCCAGCAGTTCGCGGGCCCGTTGGCGGGACCGCTTCCGACCCAGGCGGTAGAGGCGTCCGATCATGTCCAGGTTCTCGTACCCGGTCAGTGTCTCGTCCACCGCGGCGTACTGCCCAGACAGGCCGATTCGTTCCCGCACCTTCTCCGGCTCGCGCACGACGTCCGCCCCGGCCACCGTGGCGGAGCCCTCGTCCGGAGTGAGCAGAGTGGTGAGGATGGAGACGGCGGTGGTCTTTCCGGCGCCGTTCGGCCCGAGCAACCCGAGGACAGTCCCCTCGGGCACGTCCAGGTCCAGCCCGGCGAGGGCGACCACGTCCTTGTATCTCTTGACCAGACCGCGAGCTTCGACAACTGCCACGGATCCCCCATTTCTCGACACGCTGTCGGGGGGAGACTATCGGTGAGCCCTGCGAGGTGTTTCGGGTTTTTCTCTCGAGGCCGGTTCGACGTACCGGACGAAACTCGCATCTGCACCCGCGCCCCGTCTTGGGACTGAGTAGCTTCCGTTCTATCTGCAGGCAGGAGAGCTGATGGATACGTCGGTCAAGGGCGCGGACCTCGAGCGGGTGGCGCTCTTTCAGGGCCTCGGCGCCTATGCACTGGAAGAGATCGCGGCGAGCGCCGTGCGGTCCTACGTTCGGCCGCAAATGGCACTGGCCCGCCAGGGAGAGCAGGGATTCGGTTTCGCAGTCATTCTCTCCGGAAGCGCCGAGGTCAAGGTCGACGGTGAGGTCGTCGCCACGCTTGGACCGGGCGATGTGTTCGGTGAGATGTCGCTCGTCACCGGAGCGCGGCGCAGTGCCGACGTGGTGTCGACGACGCAGATGGGACTAGCCCACTTCATGATCTGGGACTTCCGAGCGATCGTCTCGAAGCATCCGGAGGTCAAAGAGCGGATCGATCGGCTGGTGGCGGAGCGTTCAGGCTGATTCGCGCCGCTGAACGCGGATGTGCAGTGATGGGACTCGTCGACGCGTCCTGGGGGTGCAGATCCCGCGATTGCGCGGCGCTGGTTCGCTGAGAAACCGGGCGCCTACTCTCCTGCGGCATGAGCGAGCAGAGTCTGGGTCTATACGACCACGTGATCGACACCGAGGCGCGGGACCGAACCGTGGGTCGGTTCAAAGAACGAGGCATACGGCTCCCAACCTTCGCCGAACTGGCGGATCCGTCCTCGATCCCGTCGGACGTGGTCGACGGCGTCGGGGCAGACGATCCCGACCCGCGGAACCTGTGGCGTGTCCATTGGTACAACGACCATACGCGTGAAGGACGAGTCGAGGTTCCCGAGCACCTCGTCCTCCCCGGCGAGCTGACCGGAATCGACACCACCATCCTGGTCGCGCTCGGTAACCGCTTCCCGATGATCCGAGCCCACAAGGTTCTCGCCGCCTACGCCTGCCTCGCTCCCAAGGTGGTCGCCGGGGCGTTCGATCCGACCACCCACCGCGCCATCTGGCCGTCCACCGGCAACTATGCCCGTGGCGGTGTCGCCATCTCACGCATCATGGGCTGTCGGGGAGTGGCGGTCCTCCCCGAAGGCATGTCCAAAGAGCGGTTCGACTGGTTGAACGAGTGGATCGCCGGTCCGGACGACGTCATCCGCACCTACGGGACCGAATCCAACGTGAAGGAGATCTACGACGCATGCAACGAGCTGGCGAAGGATCCGACCAATGTCATCCTCAACCAGTTCTCCGAGTTCTCCAACCACCTCGGTCACTACCGGGTGACCGGCCCGGCATTGGAACGGGTCTTCCAGGCGCACGGGAAGGGACGGTTGCGAGCGTTCGTCGCCGCCTCCGGCTCGGCCGGAACGCTCGGCGCCGGGGACTTTCTGAAGGAGCGTCACGGGGCGCGGATCGTTCCGGTCGAGGCTCTCGAATGCCCGACGATGCTCTACAACGGCTACGGCGAACACAACATCCAGGGAATCGGGGACAAGCACATTCCTCTCATCCACAACGTCACGAACTCAGACGACGTCATCGGTATCTCCGATGTCGCCACCGACACCCTGTTTCTGCTGTTCAACACCGACCCCGGACGGGAGTATCTCCGCATGCAAGGCGTGCCCGAGACGGTGGTGGACGATCTGCGGCACCTGGGGCTGTCGTCCATCGCCAACGTGCTGGCTGCCATCAAGCTCGCTAAGCACCGCGGCTACGGCAGTGGCGATGTCATCGTCACCGTCGCCACCGACGGGGCTGAGATGTACACGTCGGAACTCGACAAGATCGGTCTGCGGGACCATCCCCGAGGGTTCGACCGGATGGCAGCCGCCGCCGCCCACGCTCAGCACCTGGTGGGAGCGGACACCGAGCACGTGCTCGAGCTGACCGAGGTCGATCGACGTCGGATCTTCAACCTCGGTTACTACACGTGGGTGGAACAGCAGGGAATCGACTTCGAGACGTTCGAACGCCGCCGGCAGCAGTCCTGGTGGGATTCCCTCCGCGGCTACACCGATCGTTGGGATGAAATGATCAGTGAGTTCAACGAACGAGTCGCCGGGTGACCCAGCCGGCCTCGGACAATCCGTTCGTCCGATACCGGGAACGACTCGATTCGTATGCGGCTGCTCGCGCCAGCGGCTGGTCTGACGCCGACTTCGTCGCTCTGGTAGAACGGCTCGACGACCAGGTTCGGATCGTTGCGGGGCACGGCTTCGTCGTCACACCGTGCCGCGCGGTGCCATCCCTGGCCGAGGCGGTCGGCCTCGAGGTACCCCTCCACGTCAAAGACGACACCGGCAACGTGGGCGGGTCGCACAAGGCGCGTCATCTTTTCGGTGTGATGCTGCATCACGCGGTCGCCGCAAACCCGTCGGCCGGGGAGCTGGCCATCGCCTCGTGTGGGAATGCCGCCGTGGCTGCCGCCACCGTGGCCCGGGCGGTGGATCGACCGCTGCGGGTGTTCATCCCCACCTGGGCGGACCCAGCCGTGGTGCGAACCCTCGAGGCATTGGACGCTCAGATCGAGGTGGCCGAGCGACGGTCGGGAGAGTCCGGCGATCCGACCTACCTCCGGTTCACCGAGGCTGTCGCCCGAGGCGCCGTCCCGTTCTCGGTGCAGGGAACCTCGACCCCGACCACGCTCGATGGCGGACGGACGATCGGTTGGGAGCTCGCCGAGCAGGTGCCTGATGACGGTGCGGCCCGGCTACTGGTCCAGGTCGGCGGTGGTGCGCTTGCTTCGGCGGCCTGGGCGGGGATGGCGGTGCGACAGCACATCGTGCACCTTCATGCGGTGCAGACCGAGGCGTGCGCTCCGTTGGCGCGGGCGTGGCGGCTGGTCACCGACGATCTGGGGAACAGGCTCGGCCTGACTCTGCCCGCAACCGAGTCTCCCAGGGCGAAGGAGCTGATCGGACGAGGATCCCAGGCGCGCAAGCTGATGTCCGATCAACCGGACCGCTACATGTGGCCATGGGAGCCGGTGACCCGATCCGCCGCCACGGGAATACTCGACGACGTCACCTACGACTGGGAGACGGTGGTCGCTCCGATGGTCGAGACCGGCGGCTGGCCTCTGGTCGTCGACGAGCGTGCCATCGAGGAAGCCAACCGGTTGGGCCGTGCCCACACCGGCATCGATGTCGACCACACCGGTACCGCCGGCCTGGCCGCCCTGCTGGCCGACGACCCTGCCGTTCGCATCCCGCCCGATGGGCGGATCGTGGTCCTGTTCACCGGGAAACGTCGGAGCTGATCAGTCGAGGCCCGGACGGCGGATCAGAGGAATGGCCAGTGCGGTCAGGAGGCCGCCGCCGAAGACCGGGATGGCGCGTGATCCGGTGGCGGTGGCGGCGATCCCGGCGAGGGCCGGCCCCACCGAACCGACCACCATGAACGCCAACGAGAGCAGACCCATCGCCGTTCCGAGACTGGATGCGCCGAACACCAGCCGGGCATGCATCCCTTGCAGCGGCGAGGACGCGCCGATACCGAAACCAGCGACCACGGCGAAAGCCGCGGCGATCCACGGGTTGCCGGCGAACGCCAGCAGCACTGCGCCGATCGCGATCGAACCGTAGGAGAGGCGGAGCGCACCCGTGGTCTGCAGGCGGTTGACGATCGGCATCAGCGGCAACCGTCCACCCAGCTGGGCGAACCCTCGAAACGCCGCCCAGAAGGATGCCGCACCCAGGCCCAACCCGGCGGCGGTCATCGCCGGCACCTGGTACACGAGGATGGTCGCCACTCCCATCCCCACCAGACCCTGCGCGGCCACGTAACGGCGGGCGACGGGTGAACGCAACGACCTGGCCAACTCGGCCCAGATCGGCGGCCGATCGGTGTCCACGCTGCGGGTGTCGATGCTGAATGCCCCGGCGACCAGCCAGGCGATGGCACTCGCAGTGGTGATACGTAACGTCGGCCGCCAACCGATCGACTCCACTAGCCATGCGGTCAGCGGGATGTAGATGGCGCTGGCGAATGCTCCCCAGATGGTGAGAACAGCGATGGCGCGAGTAGCGGCGGTGGGGTTTACCCGCACCGCCGCAGTCTGAGTGACGTGATAGAAGCCGAGCGCCCCGAAAGCCCCGCCGCCCAGCGCGGCGGCGACTGCGAACGTGGTCAGGGATTCGGTCGAGGTGACGACCGCGAAGGCGACCGAACCCACCGCCGCCGCCAGCCAGAAGGTCAACCGGCTACCGAACCGATCGAGCAGCCAACCACCGAACATCGAGCCGACGCCCGCCACCAGCGACGAGGCGCCGAAAGCGGCCGTCAGGCTCGCCTCGCCCCACCCGGTGTCGGCGATGATCGGATCGAGCAGCACCCCGAAGCCGTAGTACCACGAGCCGTAGACGCTGATGGTGATGAGCCCGAGGATGGCGATGCGCCCACGATGGATGCGGTCCTCGGTCTGTGCCACCGATTCAGGCTAGAGATGCCCATGCGACGGTGTCAGATGGATGACGCGGGGTTCGCAGTGACCGAACCGAACGACGGGCTTTGTGACAGTTGCCTATTCGGTGTGTCCCAGCGCGGCCAGCACTCGGCTCGGGGTCAACGGGAACTGGTCGATCCACACACCGGTGGCGTCGTGGATGGCGGCGACCACGGCAGGAGCGAGAGGGATGAACGGCATCTCCGCCATCCCTCGCACCCCCCACGGGCCCCGGGGGTCGGGGTGCTCCACGAGGATCGAGTCGACCTGACCGGGGATGTCGCCGATTCCTGGTATCAGATATCCGGAGAAGCGGGGATTGGTGATCCGCCCATCCTTCAACTGGAGGTCCTCGGAGAGCGCGTATCCGGCTGCCTGCACCACCGCACCCTCCACCTGTCCGATGACGAGAGCCGGATTGATCGCTTTGCCCACGTCGTCGGCGCACACCACCCGGTCGATGCGGACATGCCCGGTGTCGACGTCGACTGAGACGTCCACAGCTTCTGCCACGTAGCCGTAGGCGAAGTTGGGCTGTCCGCTGCCGTCCTCAGGGTCGAGTGCCTCGGTGGGTGGCGGAACGAACCGGAACTCGCCGACAGCCGGCCGGTCGCCTTCGAGCCACCGTTTGGTGGCTTCCTCCGCCGCCCCCAGGATGGAATTCCCGGCCATCCAGGTCATCCGTGAGGCGGACACCGAACCGGAGTCACCCGTGGTGGCGGTGTCGGAGAACACCGCCCGCACCTGCTCGGGTTCGACGCCGGTGGCGGCGGCCGCCATCTGGACCAGTGCGGTATGCGCGCCCTGGCCCACCTCGGAGGCGCCGTGGAAGAGTTCGATCCATTCGACCTGATCCTCCTCGCCATGCAGCACGATTCGGGCATCACACCGCTCGGGGAAACCGAAGGAGAATCCGACGTTCTTGTACGCGCAGGCGAATCCCCGTCCTCGGCGGATGCGTGATTCGTCGGCGGGTAGCGAGGCGAACGACGGAACCGGGGTCGGCTGAAAAGGCCGGGCCGCGCCTTCGGCGGCCGCATGGAGGACTTCGACCAGGCTCACTCCCAGCGGCATCTCCGCCTGGGTGATGCCGATCGAACCATCCCGTAGGGCGTTCTTGATCCGCAGCTCGACCGGATCCATTCCGAGCGCCTCGGCCAGCTTGTTCATCTGCGACTCGGCGACGAATGCTCCCTGGGGGGCGCCGAAGCCGCGGAAGGCTCCGGCTGGAACGGTGTTGGTGTAGACGGCGATCGAGTCGATTCGGGCGTTGGGAACCTCGTACGGGCCGGCTACGCACAGATGCATGTTCCCCAGCACCTTGTTGGTGGTGTAGTTGTACGCCCCGGAGTCGAGGTAGCCGTCGGCTTCTGCGGCGACGATCTTCCCGTCACTGGTCGCTCCCAGGCGGGCGTGGATCCGCCCCCGATGCCGCTTGTGGTGGCCGACGATCGACTCTTCACGCGACCACACCGCTCGGACCGGACGCCGGATCCCCCGGTCGCGCAGCTTCATGACCGCCGCGGCGAGAACGATCTGCAGCGACATATCCTCTCGCCCTCCGAACGCGCCCCCGGTGGCCGGATACACGATCCGCACTTGGTCTTCGTCCAAGTCGAGGGCGTGGCACACCTGACCGAGATCCTCGTAGGTCCACTGGCCGCCGATTTCGACGGTGATGCGGTCCTGGTCGTCGAGGTAGGCCGTGCCAGCTTCGGGCTGGAGGTAGGCGTGCTCCTGGTGCGGCACCTCGTAGGTTCCTTCGACGATCACATCAGCCTGTGCCCAGCCGGCGTCGATGTCACCCTTGCGAATTTTCAGGTGGTGGTAGGCGTTGGAAGTCTTGCCGTTCTCGGGGTGGAGGATCGGGGCATCGGCGGCCAGGGCGGCGTCGATGTCGCCGAGCACCGGAAGCGGCTTCCACTCGGCACGCAGCGCCGCTGCTCCGGCGCGAGCCGCAGCTTCGGATTCGGCGATCACCACTGCGAGGTGGTCCGCCTCCCACCGCGACACGTCACACGGGACGTCGGAGCGACCGGTGTGTTCGGTTCCGATGAGGACCGGCTGGTCGTACATGGTCAACCCGTACTCGTTGACCGGAATGTCGGCTGCCGTCAACACGTCGACCACTCCTGGAGTGGTGGATGCGCCGCTCACGTCCAGCGACACCAGTCGGGCGTGCGGCTGGTCGGTGAACACCACGAAGGCGATCAACGAATCGACGTGGCGGATGTCTGCCGGATACAGGGTTTCGCCGGTGACCTTGCCGCGGGCGTCGAGACGCTTGTGTGGAGCGCCGATGCTCATCGTCGGACCCTCCCCGCGGCCATCTCGACTGCTGTCATGATCGGGTAGTACCCGGTGCAGCGGCACAGATTGCCGGACAGTGCGATCTCGATTTCCGAACGGGACGGCGCGTAGTTCTCCTCCAGCAGTTTTGCGCCCGACATGATGAACCCGGGGATGCAGAAGCCACACTGGACGGCGGTGGCATCGATGAACGACTCCTGCAGAGGGTGAAGTGCATGGTCGTCAGCCAGCCCCTCGATGGTCGTCACCGTGGCACCGTGTGCCCGAGCGGCGGGCACCAGGCATGACATCACCGCCTGGCCGTCGAGGTACACGGTGCAGGCGCCGCACTCGCCTTCGGCGCAGCCTTCCTTGGTGCCGGTCAGTCCGGCCTCGTCCCGCAACCAGTCGAGCA
This sequence comes from Acidimicrobiia bacterium, assembly GCA_046565785.1. Classification (GTDB taxonomy): domain Bacteria; phylum Actinomycetota; class Acidimicrobiia; order Spongiisociales; family ZC4RG35; genus DATHWB01. The sequence continues at coordinate 5,981 of JBKHXZ010000019.1, read as the reverse complement.
GGGTGCGAGTGCCGCCAGGCGCGGAGACCGAGACCCCGTTCACGGTGGAAAGGACCGGGGTGTCTTCGTCGTGGGAGGCAGCTATCGGCGTCGACGGGTGACGACGTCCCAGTGTCACTGGCCGTTCGGGCAGCGTCGGGGCGACGCCGTCTCGGAGCGCCCGGAGGGCGCGCCTGACCATTACCGGTATCGAAGCGGATCGGTATTCGCCCGTGGCCCGGACATCGTCGATGGGAGTGACCGCGGCTGCGGCTGCCGCCGCCAGTGTCTCTATCGCCTCGTCTTCGAGCGCAGTTCCGATCAGGCTCGTGGTGTCCAGTTCCACGATGGTGGGAGCGACACTGCCCAGCGCCAGTCGGGCGCCGGTGACCGTCCCTTCGGACAGTGCGACGGCGGCGGTCAGATGCACCACCGAAATGGCCTGGGCCCGGCGATTACCGAGCTTGAGGAACACTGCCCGCTCGTTGTCGGCGAGCGGCCGCAGGCGGACCTCGGTGACCAGCTCACCCGGTGCCAGCACCGTGCGCCGGACTCCAGTGTGGAAGTCAGCGAGAGGAACGGTTCGGGTGCCGGTGGCGGACCGCAGTACCAACTCGGCGTCCAGGACGCGCAGCGGGGTGATGGTGTCGTTGGCAGGGGAGGCGGTGACCAGGTTGCCGACCACGGTCGCCCGATTGCGGAGTTGGGGAGAGCCGATCTCCCAGCATGCCTGGGCGAGGGGGAGTGCCCGGCGGCGCACGAGTTCGGATCGGACGACATCGTTGTGGGTGACCAGTGGACCCAGGACGATGTATCCCTCCCGCTCTTCGATGTGGTTCAGGTCGGGGATGCGGGAGAGGTCGATGAGAACATCCACCCCTGCTCGCACCTCACGATCCAACTCGAGCAGCAGGTCGGTTCCCCCTGCAACCGGACGTGCTCGCTCACCGAACCGGGCAAACAGCGCGAAGGCTCCGTCGAGGGAGGTCGGCGACTCGACGCGGGCGAGCTGGAGTGTGTGTCGTTGCACTTCGTGCATCATCCGCTCCGCCCGTGGTAGACCCGCCCGCCGGATGCCACGTAGTCGCCGAGCACTCGGGCGCCTGCCTCACGGGCGATGTCGGTTCGCACTTCGATGCCGCGAGCTGCCAACTGTTCTTTCCAGTCGGTCATCTTGGGACCTTCGTCGAATCCCACCGCTCGGGCGTCTTCGTCCCGTGCCGAGATCAGCACCAGCTTGACGCCGGACCATGGGACGGCGCCGAAACACATCGCACACGGTTCACACGAGCAGGCCAGCGCCATGTCGGGCTGTCCGTCGGCACCGAGGTCGAAACTTCCCACTGCTTGGCCGGCCAGTGCGATCGCCACGATTTCGGCGTGGGCGATGGCGGTGTTCGTGGGGACGACCAGATTGACCCCGGATGCCACCAGGCGACCTGTCCCGATCTCGAAGACCGCTGCCCCGAACGGTCCGCCGGTGTCGTATTCGACGTTGCGGCGAGCGAGTTCGACTGCGAACCGCACCTGATCGGTCGGGTCGGGCCGCGGGCTCGTGTCCATGTGTTCGGTCCATGGTGGGAGCTTGAACATCATTCCTCCCGGATGGCGTTGAGATAGTTGTAGATGGTGATTCGACTGACCCCCATCGCATCGGCGACCGCCTCGATCGCCTTGCGAAGCTGGAACGCTCCTTGCTCGTCGAGGGTTCGTACGGCGGCCTGTTTGTCTTCTCGGCTCATGTCGGCCAATCGCATGCCGGCGTCGGCTTCGACCTGTTCGATCATGTGGTCCAATGCGTCCCGCAGGTCGCCGACATGAAGCGCCGGATCGGCGTCGGGAGTGACCGCCTGCACCGAGACCCGGGCTGCCCCGTTTTCGAGGGCGGCCCGCACCAGATCCCCGACGGCTTCGGCGATGCTGTCCGGATCTCCCGACGTGACCGTGCCGAAGGCGCCCACGTCGACGGACAATCCGTGAGCCTCCACGGCATCGATCGCCGCCCGCACGTGTTTGCCGGGCCGCCCTTCGGTGAAGGGCTCGACGAAGAACTCCAGCCGGACGGCTTCGCTCACTCGACCAGGGATCCGTAGGTCTCGGGGCGTCGGTCCCGATAGAAGGCCCAGTGGCGACGCACCTCCTCGATGAGGCTCATGTCCAGATCCCGGACCAGGACTTCGTCTTCGGTGTCCGAGGCGGTGCCGCCGATGATCTGGCCGCGAGGCGAGGCGAAGTAGGACGTCCCGTAGTAGTCGGTGCCTTCCAGTCCTTCGGCGCCGACCCGGTTGATCGCACCGACGAAGAACTCGTTGGCGACCGCCGCGGAGGTCTGTTCCAGTTCCCACAGGTACTTGGAGTGCCCGCGGGTGGTGGCCGACGGGTTGAACACGATCTTGGCCCCTGCCAAACCGAGGGCACGCCATCCTTCGGGGAAGTGGCGGTCGTAACAGATGTACACGCCGATCCGCCCGACGGCGGTGTCGAAGACGGGGTACCCGGTGTTGCCGGGCTTGAAATAGAACTTCTCCCAGAAGCCGGCGACCTGGGGGATGTGGGTCTTGCGGTAGATGCCGAGGAAGTCACCGTTGGCGTCGATCACCGCTGCGGTGTTGTAGAAGGTGCCCTCGTCGACCTTCTCGTAGATGGGGACGACCAGGACCATGCCGGTCTCTTTGGCGAGGGCGATCATCCGCTGGACGGTGGGGCCGTCGGGGATCGGTTCGGCCTCGTCGTAGTACTGGGGGTCCTGGACGGTGCAGAAGTAGCGGGAGGTGAAGATCTCCTGGAAGCAGAGGACCTGGGCGCCGTCGGCGGCCGCTTTGTGCGCCATGTCGATGTTCTTTTCCAGCATCGACTCTTTGTCGCCGGTCCATTCCGACTGCACGAGCGCTGCCCGCACGATGTTGCTCACGTTGTGACTCCTGAAGCTCTGGCGGCCCGAACCCTACCGCCCCTTGACATTCCGTAAAGGAAAAAGGGCCCCGCGAACCCAGGGTTGGTGGGGCCCTCTACGGGCCCCGGGAGCCCGCGGTTCGTCGGATTCCGTCACGGACCACCGTCATCGTGGCGAGATCATGAAGAACATCGATCGAAATGCCATCGACCTCGCCATGACTCAAGGTGGCGTGGTCACCCGAACGCAAGCCATCGAGCTGGGATTCACTCCGAAACAGATCAAGGGGCGCCTTCGGTTGGGTACCTGGCGACTGGTAAAGCGCGGCGTGTACCAACTCGCCGAGCCACGAGACCGGCGCGACCTGATGAGAACCGTCCTCGCCACCTGGCCCGGGGCGGCCGTGTCGCACGAGTCGGCGGCCGAGATCCACAGATTCCCCTACGTGGAAGCCAAGGGCATCACCGTCTCGCACCACAGCCGGACCACCCATGACTTCCCCGATGTGGACGTCCGGCGCAACCACGATCTCGACGACTGGCATGTGACGACCATCGACGGAGTCCGCGTCACGACGGTGGCCCGGACCATCGTCGACCTGGCGGCCGATCGATCGGTTCGTCACATCGGGGCGATCCTCGATCGGCTGGTCAGTGACAACAAGGTGGACATTTTCGAGGTCGCGGTGGTCCTGGCCGCGACCGGCAGGCGCGGCAAGCCGGGGACGGTGACGATGCGAGAGGTGCTCGACGCTCGCATCGGCGATGACTATTCGGCGTCCGAGCTCGAGCGGCGCGGTCGCAAGATCATCGCCGCGGCAGGTCTACCGCTCCCCGTTCCCGAGTACCCGATCCCGTGGACGGTGAACCGCCGGTTCGACGACGCCTATCCGGAGTTGAAGATCGCCATCGAGTGGGACTCGATGCGGTTCCACGGCCAGAAGGCTTCGTTCGAGGCCGATCGCATCCGAGATCGGGATGCGACACTCAACGGCTGGGTGATCTTGCGCTTCACATGGGAAGACGTCCACGCCCGTCCGCATGTGATCGTCGAGGCCCTCACGCGACTGTTAGCTGCCTGAACAGCCGCCTATCGCGCCGAACCGTGGGTTGGTGGGGCCCTCCAGGGGCCCCACCAACCCTGGGTTGGCGGGGCCCTTTCCTTGACATTTTGTCAAGGTGTGGGAATCTCGGGGCGTGGGTACGCGCGTTCTGACTGTCGGAGGAGCTCAGATGGGGCCGGTCGCCCGGGACGAGACGCGGGACCAGGTCGTCGACCGCCTTCTCGACCTCCTCCGCCAGGCCTCCGACCGCAACGTCGAGCTGCTCGTCTATCCCGAACTGGCCCTCACCACCTTCTTCCCCCGCTGGTACATCGAGGACGAGACCGAGATCGAATCCTGGTTCGAGTCCGAAATGCCGTCACCGGCCACCAAGCGGCTGTTCGATGAAGCGGCCCATCTGGGGATCGGCTTCAGCCTCGGATATGCAGAACTGGTCGTCGAACCCGACGGGACCCGGCGCCGCTTCAACACTTCGATCCTGGTCGACCGCGCCGGACACATCGTCGGCAAGTACCACAAGGTGCACATCCCCGGGCACGCCGAATACGAACCCGACCGTCCGTTCCAGCACGCCGAACGCCACTTCTTCGAACCGGGCGACAAGTTCCCGGTCTGGGAAGCATTCGACTCCAAAGTGGGAATGGCGATCTGCAACGACCGCCGCTGGCCCGAGACCTATCGAGTCATGGGTTTGCAGGGTGCCGAGCTGATCCTCATCGGCTACAACACTCCCCTCCACTACGCCCCCGACCCCACCCAGAACCAGTTGCAGGCCTTCCACAACCACCTGGTGATGCAGTCGGGCGCCTACCAGAACGGATGTTGGGTGGTCGGCGTGGCCAAAGGCGGCTTCGAAGAGGGAGTCGAATCGCTCACCGGGTCGGCGATCATCGCACCCTCGGGCCAGATCGTGGCGCAGTCGATCACCCTGGAGGACGAACTCATCACTGCCAGCATCGACCTCGACTTCACCCGCACCTACAAGGACACACTGTTCAAGTTCGACCGCTACCGCATCCCGGAGGCGTACCGCCTCATCACCGAACGAAGAGGTGAGGGACCACCGATCGAGGGGGACCGATGACCACACTCGACACAGGCACGATCACGTTCACCGTCAACGGCCGACAGGTGTCGGTCCGGAACGACCATCCGCATCTGCTGAGTGCCCTACGAGACGAACTCGGTCTCACGTCGGCCAAGGACGGGTGTTCTCCCAGCGGTCAATGTGGCTGCTGCACCGTTCTTCTCGACGGTAAGGCGATGGTGAGTTGTGTGACCGGGCTCGACAAAGCCGCAGGGCGGGAGGTCACCACCCTCGAGGGCTTCGACCCGGCCGAGCGGGATCGCCTCGCCCGGGCGTTCGCCGCCACCGGTGCTCTGCAATGCGGTTTCTGCACCCCAGGCATCGTGGTCAGGGCGAAGTCGCTCATCGACCAAAAGGGATCCGATCTCGATCGCACCACCATCGAAAGCCGCCTGGGCGCCCACCTGTGCCGCTGTACCGGCTACGTCAAGATCATCGACGCCATCGAACTGCTCGCCTCGGGTGAGCCGATTCCCGAACCTGCCCTGGCGGGGGGTATCGGCAAGCGGGGCGCCAAGTACGAGGGACCGCAGCTCAGCCTTGGTGACCGGGGATACATCGACGACATGGTCGTCCCCGGCATGCTGCATGCCGCCCTCCGCCTCACCGATCACGCTAGGGCAGACATCCTCGGCATCGACACCTCCGCTGCCGAGGCCATCCCGGGCGTCGTCGCCGTCTACACCGCCGCCGACATCCCCGGCGACTTGAAGGTCGGACTGATCCACAAGGACTGGCCGGTGATGATCCCGGAGGGTGGTCGGACCAGCTACTCGGGTGACGTTCTGGCAGTCGTCGTCGCCGAGGATGTCCGCACAGCCCGCAAAGCTGCAGACCTCGTCGACATCACCTATCGGGAGCTGACGCCCATCACCGACCCGGTGGCCGCCCTCGAGTCGCCCGAAGATGCGGTGTGGGGTCTGGACGGGAATCGTCTGTCGACGTCCACTTATGCCCGC
>JBKHXZ010000018.1:0-5795 GCA_046565785.1 Acidimicrobiia bacterium | reverse complement strand
GCGAATCCTGATAGTTGATGTTCAACTGCAGCGATTCGGGGACGATCTCCACCGACTTGGTGACAGTGACGGCGGTGCCGACGGTTGTTTCTTCGGCGTACATCAGTTGATGCGCGACTGAACCCATTGGGATGCTCCTTTGCGTGGGCGCGCGTTACCGCGCTTTCGATCAGTGGTTGAACTCAGGTAGTGGTGCGGGCCCGGTATGAGATCGTGAAGTTCACGAGACACACCCGGACCGGAGCGTTACCGGACTCGGACGGGAACTGGTCCATGCGCCTGCCCGCCAGCCGAGCCCGAAGGGTCTGCTGACCGACCGCCGGAGGAGCCGTCCGCAACTGGGCGTCCAACTCGTTCAGGATCGTCATCGCCCGATCCCGACACGCCTTCGCCACCGTTGATCCAGCGCCGGCACGGGCAACCCGGATCTCCCCCTCGACGTTGACTTCCTCATCCTGCGGTTTGGTGGACGGGTTCATCACCGTGTGCTCGGCGGTGTCTTCCGCCGCATACAAGATCAGGGCGTCGGTGATCGACTCATCCGCCGAAGGCCAATACGTCAACACTCGAACCTTCGGGGTGAGGGCAGTGATGCCGGAGCGTGCTGCAACAGCGGTGGCAAGCTCGTCCATGAACTCGGGAGCAGTCCAGGAGCTCACCAGATCGGAACCTTCCGTGTTTCGCTCTTCAAGAACTCATAGACGGCAACCGGGTACGCCCATCCGGACGAGTCCCTTTGGAATGACCCGTCTTCGTTCGACCAGGACACGACACCTTGCGGGATATCGGTAGGGATGGCGTTAGCAAGAAGCATCCGCAAACCGGCCAGCGAAGCGTCTTCTGTTACTGGGTTGTCGCCGTACTCATATTCGATGACCACGTTGAACGGGTCAGAGATGGTCGCCCAATCCCATGTACCGTCAGTGCGGACAAGTTCCGCATGGTCAAGTTTCACGTTCGCGACATCCACCGAAACACCGCCGACAGCGACCGACAGCAGTTTCCGGGGACGCCACCTACCCTTCCCTCCCGATTCGTCCCCTACCGACGTGCGGGGCTGCCCCTCATATAGGGGCAGCCGGAACGCCCCGTTACCTGCGAGCTCGATCCGGCAATACCGGCGAATAAACGAGTGATGCGCCTTCGACTCGAACCGTTCGACAATCCGGTCGTGCCACTCGTTCAACACAGAATCCGGATACTCCGACGCCGACGACAGCGGGGTCTGAAGTCCGGTGATCGTGAACGTCCGCGCCTGCGCTTCGGTGAAAAGCCGATTGCCGACCACCTCGACCCGCCGGGTCAACGACGCCGAAGTATCTGTCCGGGTCCACGTCACATAGAGCACGCCCACGTCGGACCGGTTCGCAAGCGTGTACGTGTAGGTGCCGTCCAGGTTGTTGGTCGTCGCCGTACCTGCCGCGACTACCGTGTCACCGTTCCCGTCGGTGATCCCGACCGTGACCACCCCCACGTCGGTAGCGGTGCCGTCCACATACCATGTGTGGACGAGGGAATACGGGCCAGCGTCCCGAAGTAGGGTCGTGATGCGGCCCGCTTCCTGGCCCATCAGTCAGCCTTCTTCGACGGCTTCTTCTGTTCGGCGACAGCCTCCACGAACCGCTGAGCCACATACGCCTCAGCCTCAGCCGGAGGAAGCTCCATCGTCTCCCCGACGGGAGGCCAACGCTTCCCGTCCCTCGTTCCGGTGATCTGCTGTAGAACCTTGACTTTCATGTGGTTCTCCTTCATGTCGTGAACTGCGAAACGGAGAAGGTGAACGACGGGGTGGTCCCGCCAACCGTCCACACGATCCGATAGTGCGGGGCCTTCACCGTGAAAGACTTGACTGTTGTTTTCGTGGCGGTGATCTGCGCGAACGTGTCGGCCGTCTCCCCAGCCGCCCACGTGGTGCCGTCGTCGTGAGACCATTCGACTGACAAATCCAGGGTGGGGGACGTGCCCGACACAGCCGTCACATCAACCAGCAGACTCACGTTTTGGCCTGCATCGAACACCCCCACCGACCCGGAATTGCCGGAAGCAGTACGGGCGGCGGAAGCGACCACCGTGCGAGGGTCACTGAATGCCATCAGGCACCCCTTTCACATAGATGGGGGGAGAGGCCCGAAGGCCCCTCCCCCGTCAGTCGGATCAGGTTCCAGCACCAACAAAGTGCTTCACAGCACCAGTCGTGTCGATCAGGTCCCCGTCCGTACGGAACAGGAACCGCCACGACACCAGATCGGTGTTGAACGCGTAATCCTCGGACCGTTCCACCCGGACACCCGCAACGTCACGGATGAAGTAGCGGGACAGGTCACCGAAGATCACCGACTTCGCCGACAGAGCCGGGTCCGCGATGTTGGTGTCGTCCACGACAGGACGGCCCAACAGCAGGTCCGGATCGTCGGCCTGAAGGCCGGGCTGCCACAGGTAGTTGTTGTCCGAACCCTTCAACTTCCGGGCGTCCCGGATACCGGCCGAAGACATCAGCCAGGTTCCTGCACGCCGGTACGGGGCGATCACGCTGTAGAACAGGTCGATCAGGTTGTCGGCGGTGAACGCACCCGACACACCCGTACCACCAGTCACTCCGAGAGTGGAGGCGGTGACAACACCGTTCGGCTGGCCCGAACCAGTACCGGTGATGAAGTGAGCGCCGGACCCGTTGGCGAGCGCCTGCGCACCCTCACGAGCCAGATAGCCCACAAGGTCCACCCCGGTGTCCTGCTCCAGCTCCTTCGAGATCTGGGTCATGAACCCGTACTTGTAGGCCTGAAGGGTGACCTGACCGAACACCGGATCGGACTCGCCGATCGCGCCGCCTTCGGCGACGATCACCGCGGTCGGATGAGAAGTCGTCTTCGGGACTTCCAGATCCACACCGGATGCGGTGGTGAGCACGGTCACGTTCGTCTGCCGGATGGCAGAGTTCTCGATCATGTGCTCTACGAGCGTGTCGTAGAACCCGGTCGGAACCGTGTTCCCACCAGCCGACGCAGTACCGACCGTCAGGTCACGGCGTTCCGAGCCGAACTCGTAGGACCGTTTCCCGCCACCGGAGATCATGTCACGAAGGATCTGGTTGTCCTTCGCCCGCTGATTGGACAGCGGGGTGGGAGCATTCCGAAGGTCGGCGATCTCGTCGATCTTCTTGGACCGTTCCTCGGCGTTCCGGATCTCGGCGATGCGGGCGTCGAGGGTTTCCAGGTCCTCGTTCATCCGCGCCCACTGAGTGTCCTCTTCGGCGGTGAACTCGCCGCCGGCCTTCTCAACAGTGTCGAGCAGGGCCTTGGCTTCGTTCCATGTCTTGTTGCGCCGCTCCACAAGCGACTTGAGAAGCTCAGACACGAGCCGTCTCCTTTCTAAGTAGAATTTGTCGTTGACGAACCGTCAGAAGGTGCGACCGCGGCGGGCTTTCGACTGGAACAGCGTCCCCGTCAGGGGCGGACCGTTCCGGGTCATCAGCTGCGACGGCGGCGGCCTGGGCGGTTTGGCACACCTGATCCCGAAGTTCGGGACGGCGTGCGAGGATCTCGGCGATCCGTGACTCGATCCCGTCCGGGTCGGACAGCAGATCGGCGGTCAGACGTGCTCGCCGAGAAGACTTGGTGACCCCCGCACCACGCAGCATCGAGTCGAGGCTGCGGGCAGCGGAGGCGGTAGTGGTCGGGAATGCCGGGAACACAACCGGGCCGACCTCGAACAGTTCCGCTTCGAAGATCTGACGGAGGGGACGTTCCAGGCCGTTGTCATCGGTCGGTTCGGTCCACTGCTCCCGCGTCACCCGGAACCAGACGGACGCTCCGGACACGTCGCCCCGTTCCACCTGCGCCCACACCGACATGGCGTTGGCGTCGTCCGGGTTCACATCAACCTCGTAACGAAGCCCGTCAGCCGTGTCGGACAGGCGGAGGGTGCCGGCAGTGGTACGTCCGAGGAGACGGTTCGGGTCGTGGTTGAACATTGACCGGATGTCCGCCCCGTCTTTGGAGATGGTGGCGGACCATGCGCCCGGCATGACCTCCTCGTCCCATTCGAACCACCAGCCGAGCGTCACCCGCTGCCCGTACACCGAACCGAGCCCGGCGATACGGGGCGGGCTGTCGTCGTCGGCGGCGCGGGCTTCGGCAATACCGGGGAGGCTGCGAACCTCCAACGCCCCTTCGGGGAACTCGCTGCGGAACTGTTCAGGCGCGGTCATACCAAGCTCCTTGGAATCGCGGGGTTGCCGCATGACGCGACAGGGGGTTTATTCCTGGTCGGACGGGACCGGGAAGGCCCGGTACGGCGGCCACAGGTACTCGTCGCCGTCAGTGATCGGGTCTTCGTCTTCGAGCCGTCGGATCTCGTTGATCGAGTTCTTGCCCATCCGGATAGCAATGTCATGCACCCGGTAACGGGTGAGGGTGTCCACCCGGAGGAGGGCGTCAGGGTTGAACTTGGCGAACTCGGCGTCAGGCAGGATCTGATCCCACCAGTCCTCGAACATGGACAGCCACGGCTCCACCGTGTACGTCAGAAAATCAATCGACCGTTGCTCACGGTTCGCATACGTCACCGACGACCCGGATGTGGCGACACCGATCATTTCGGGCGGCACACGGAACACCTGAGCCACAGACGTGCCGATCCGATTCCAAGTGTCCGCCAACTCCGAGTCGGCGGGAGACGCTTGGATCTGGTGGTACTTCCAGCCGTTCCCCAGGGTGCGCGGCTCCCGCGAACGGCCCGCAGCCACCCACCGTTTCTTCGCTTCCTTCGCCTGCTCCTCGTTGATCTCACTCTCATTGATGAGCAGCGAAGCCGGGTGGGCGTCATCACCGAACCATCGGGCCGCATACTCTTGAGCGGCGATCGCCACACCCAGCAAGTCACGATGCAGTTTCAGCGGGGCCATCCCCTCCACCGATCCGACCTGCGGATACCGACGCAAATGCATCATGTCGTCGAACGGAACTCGAGTGCCATTGATGTGATATTCGGGGAGGGTCATCTGCCCCCGCTGATCAATCCGAATCACATTCGGGGTGGCGAGCTCCACCGTCGCCGGGATGCCCGCACGGGCCGCTGTCGTGTCATCCCGTTCTAGAACCTGTCCGTACACGTTCCCCCAGAACGCCCCACACACGATCGCCTGGAACAGGAACTCACGTCGGGTGAAGATCCTGGACGGGCGGGTGACGATCTTCGCCGGAACCTCCATCCGTTCCCGCCCATCCTTCGTCCGCCGATAATTCACCACCGGCAACGAAGACACCACATCCGCCAGCAGCGTCGCACACGACCATGCTGCGGAAACTCCGAGCGACGTTTCCAGGTTCACCGACACGCCGGCCTTTGTCTTTCCGTCCGTCCGTGACGGGCCGACAAGGAACCCTTGCCAGGGGACGGTGATTTGCCGCTGCTCGAACGCTGCCCGGAGCAGGCTCATCGGTCCACCGCCTCACCCGCGATCAGCAGCACAATCCCGCCAGTGATCAGCCCCGCCGCATCACCAAGCCATATCCACATTCCGACGGTGATCAGGGCGAAACCCAACGCCTGCAACACGTCTGACATTGAGCCTCCCCTACCAGATTTGAGTGAGCGGATCGGGCGACAGTTCGGTTTGGAACGCCAACGACAGGGCCGTGAGAATGTCCCCACCGAAGTAGTCCCGATGCCACCGCCACGAATCCCCGGACGCTCTACGCACAGCCTGCGACGCAGCCTTATCCAGCATTTCGTCGGCCCGGACCGTCACCTTCATGTCAGCGACCGCATCGAAAAACGAGGCGCACGCCTTCGAA
>JBKHXZ010000017.1:0-10735 GCA_046565785.1 Acidimicrobiia bacterium | reverse complement strand
TCCACCGGTGCGGCCATGCCTTTGATGGTCAGGGTGACCGGAGTGAGGTCGAATGCGGCGGTGAGATGGGTGGCGGTGTCTTTTCCGAGGACGATCTCGTTGGCCGCCGCCGCTCCCTGGAAGCGGGCGGCGAGGTTGACCACCGGTCCCATCACGGTCAGTTCCTCGTGCAGGTCGGAGCCCACCGGACCGAAATACACCCGGCCGGTGTTGACCCCGGCGGTGACGGCCAGGCCCATGTCGGCGGCCCGGTCCCGCAGGTCGAGGGCGGCCCGCACCGCCCGGTAGGGGTCGTCTTCGTGGGCGGCGGGTACGCCGAAGACGGCCAGTACTCCGTCTCCGAGGAAGCGGTCGATGCGGCCGCCGTAACGGTGCATCAACTCGACCATCGTCTCCAGCAGCGGGTTGACCAGATCGGTGGCCGCTTCCGGGGTGAGGCCGGTGGTGCGCCGTACCGATTCGGTCATGTCGGCGAAGACGACGGTGACGAGCCGCTCTTCACCGCGTAGCTGGGACATCACCGTGGACCGGGCCTCCACCGGGACGACCGGCACTCCGACGCCGTCGAGTCGGGCGCCGCATTGGGCACAGAACCGGGCGTCGGCTGTGCTGTCCTGGCCGCAGGCCTGGCAGGATTTCACGGTGATCCGAGGCTACCGACCCGCCCGATTGGGCGGCGGCGTGCACGTCCCGTGGTCGCTACGAGCAAATAGGAGTCGACTCACGGTTAGTCGACTTCTATCGCCGGCGAGTGGTGGTGCACGAGCCGGGAACGCCCACCCGGGCTACCCGCCACCTGAACGACGGCCTGCCCCGCAGTTTCACCGCCGGCCACAACCGCCGTCACGCCCCGGCACCGTAGGGAGGAGTCGGGTAGCCTCCCACCGATCGGAGGGCTCGGCCATGCAGTGTTCCAACTGCGGGCATCACAACGCCGAAGACGCCAAGTTCTGTGCCAACTGCGGTACGGCCCTGACACAGGTGTGCCCGGTGTGTTCCACGGTGGCGAAAGCCGACGCCGCCTTCTGCACCAACTGCGGCGCATCCCTGCGTGGGGTGTCACAGCCCGACAGCGAACTCACCCGGTATCTCCCCACCGAGCTGCTCGCCAAGCTGGAGTCGGCGCGGGCGGGTCGGGCGATGGCCGGCGAACGGCGCATCGTCACCATGTTGTTCGCCGACATCAAGGGCTCTACCGCCGCCGCCGAACAGCTCGACCCCGAAGACTGGGCCGACATCATGAACGGCGCTTTCGAGCATCTGATCGCCCCGGTGTATCGGTACGAGGGAACCCTCGCCCGGCTGCTGGGTGACGCGGTGCTGGCGTTTTTCGGGGCGCCCATCGCACACGAGGACGACCCGGTGCGGGCGTTGCGGGCCGGGCTGGAGATCATCGAGGCGATCGGTCGCTACCGGGCCGAGATCGAAGCCCGCTGGGGTATCACTCTCGAGGCTCGGGTGGGGATCCACACCGGGATGGTGGTGGTGGGCGAGGTGGGCTCCGACCTGCGGGTGGAGTACACCGCACTGGGCGACGCCATCAACACTGCCGCCCGCATGGAACAGACCGCCACGCCGGGAACGGTGCAGGTCACCGACCACACCCGGTCACTGGTGGGCGGGCTGTTCGAGTTCGAACCGTTGGGTGCGGTGGAAGTGAAAGGCAAAGCCGAACCGGTGGTGGCGCATCGGGTGGTGGCCTTCGTCGGTGAGACCCTGCAGGCGTTGCCGACGGTGCTGGTCGGGCGTTCCTCCGAACTCGACCGGCTGGGCAGTCTGCGTGGCCAGCTGGAGGTCGGGGGAGGATGGATCGCCTCGGTGACGGCCGAGGCCGGAGTGGGCAAGTCCAGCCTGTTGCGAGCCTTCCACGACGAGACGGCTTCGGTGCGGGCGTTGTCTCACCGTTACGACGAGCCGGGTGACCTGCCGTGGATGACCGGGGCGGGCCGCTCCTACGACACCGCCACCCCCTATTCCGCCGTCCGTGACCTGCTCCGACGCTGGTGGGGCCTAGCGGACGCCACCGACCCGTTCGAACGGGTGCAAGCGGCGGTGGACGCCGCTGGGGTCGACCTTCCAGACGCTTCCGCCTTCCTCGCCTATCTGGCCGGGGTGGAACTGGCCGGCCCGGCCGCCACGTTCGTGTCCGCCCTCGAGACTCCCATCCTCCACGGCCGGGCCGGTGAGGCACTGATCGCCTATCTGGAGGCGGTGTCCTCGGCCCGTCCCACCCTGGTGGTGTTGGAGGACGTGCATTGGGCCGACGACCTGTCCCTCGCCCTGTTCGAGGGGATGATGGAACTCACCGAACGGCTGCCGATCGGGCTGGTGGTGGCGATGCGCCCCTACCGGGAGGACCGGTCGTGGCGGATCCACCAGGTGGCTGACGCCGAACATCCGCACCGTTACCACCACTTCTCGCTGGCTCCGCTCGCCCCCGACCAGGGCAGCGAACTGCTCGACGCACTGCTGGGAGACATGGAGATCGACGCCGACACACGCCGGCGGATCCTCGACCGGTCCGCAGGCAACCCACTGGTCCTCGAGGAGATGGTGCGGACGTTGGGCGAGTCTCGTTCTCCGGAAGACACCACCGTGCCCGAGACGCTGGCGGCGATCCTCACCGCCCGGCTCGACCGGCTGGACGATTCGGCCCGGTTCGTGGTGCAGATGGGGTCGGTGATCGGCACCGAGTTCGACCGTCCCACTCTCGGTGCCCTATTGGACCGCACCAGCCCCGACCGGGAACTCGTCGACCTGTTGCGCCGGGGGATCCTGGTGGAGACCGGCCGGGGCATGCTGGCGTTCCGCCACGTGCTGATGCAGGAGGCGGCTTACGGAACCATTCTGCGCCGCACCCGCCGGGAGCTGCATCGGGTGGTGGCCGACCATCTGATCGAAGCCGACCCCGACAACGTGCAGGAGATCGCCCGGCATCTGACCGAGGCGGGTGACACCGATGCCGCCTTCCCTTATCTGGTGGAGACCGGGATCCGGGCCACTCGGGCGATGGCGTTGGCCGACGCCATCCGGGTGTTGTCCGATGCCATCGACCACACCCCGATCAGTGCCGACCCGGCGGTGATCGTCAAAGCCCACGACGCGCTCGGCACCGCCCATTCCCTGGTGCCGGACCTGCCGGCGGCGGCCGCCGCCTACCAGCACCAGTACGAGTACGGGGAGCGGGAGTCGAGCCCGCCTGCTCGGGTGGCCGCCCTCAACCGGCTGGGGTTCGCCACCGCCGCCCTGGGTGGCGACTTCGAACGGGCCGCCGACTATCTGTCCCAGGCCCGGGAACTGGCCGAAGCCACCGGCGACCAGGTGGGGCTGGCCGAATACCACATGAACGCCTGTTTCGTGTCGTCGCTGGGCGGGGATCTGCAGACCGCGGTACGGCACGACGAGGCGACGGTGCAACTGGGAGAACAGTCCGGCACCGAATCGGTGCGGGTCACCGGCATGCTGCGCCGCACCGCCAACTATGCCGCCCTGCTGGAGTTCGACCTGGCCGAGTCCTCGGCGGAGACCGCCCTGGAGGCCGCCGACGCCGCCGGGCTGGAGGAGTTCCGGGCGATCATCGAAGGGGTGGGCCTGTCGGTGATCCAGTACTGGCGGGGGAACCTGCGGGAGGCCCTGGAACTGATCGACAATGCCCAGCCGACCCTGGACCGCTACGCCTCGTTCTATGCGGCGATCAACCAGTTGGGTGGGGCGGGGATCGCGTTCGAGTTGGGCGAGCCGGAGTCGGCGTTGAGCCGGTTCGTGGGGGCACGACGCAACGGCGAGCAATATGGGAAGCCGTTCGTGGTGGCGGTGGCGGCGGCGGGGATGGCGTTCGTGTACGCCTCGGCAGGTATGAACGAGACGATCCCTGTCCTGCGGACCGAGGCGCTTGCCGCCCTCGGCCAGCCGGCCGGCGAGTTCCTGGCCTCCGACGTGTGGGTCCACCTGGGTTGGGCGGGGCTGGCGTCGGGCGACCCGGTGCAGGCGGAGAAGGACTTCGCCGACGGTCTGGCCGCTTCGTCGATCGCCTCGTTCACCGCTCGCCCTCGGCTGCTGTTGGGCCGGGCGATGGCCCTGATCGGGTCGGGACGGCCCGACGAGGCCCGCCCGGTGCTGGAGGAGGCGCGTTCGTTCATCGCCGACAAGGGACTGATCGCCGCCGAACCGCTCGCCCGGTGGGTGGAGGGGGAGTTGGCGGTGGCGACCGGGGAGGTGGCGGCGGCCCAGCAGCCGCTGGCCGCCGCCCACGAGGCGGCCCTCGCCCAGGGCCGGCGCTGCACACTGCTGCCCATCCTCGGGGTGCGCAGCCGGCTCGCCACCCTGCTGGGCGACGACCAGGCGGCGGACCGCTATCGGACGACGGCTTCCGAGCTGATCGAGGCGATCGTCGGGGACATCGTCGACCAGGACCTGGCCGAAGGGCTGCGCATGCGCTGGACCCAGGATCTGGCTCGCCGCCAGGTGGGCTTTTCCGGCTGATTCAGTCGTCGATCGTCGGCGGTAGCACCACCCGGAACACGGTGCGCCCCGGCCGGGATTCGAGGGTGATCTCGCCGTTGTGCGAGTCGACCACGATGCCGTAGCTGATGTTGAGGCCCAGACCGGTGCCCGACCCGGGCGGTTTGGTGGTGAAGAAGGCGTCGAAGGCCCGAGCCACGTTCTCGGCGGCGAAACCGGGTCCGTCGTCTTCGACTTCCACCACCACGTCGCCGTTCTGGGGGTAGGCGCGAATGGTGATGGTCGACCCCACCCCGGAACTGGTGATCGAATAGGCGGCGTTGTCGATCAGGTTGGTCCACACTTGGTTGAGTTCCCCGCCCCGAGCCTGGATGCGAGGCAGGTCGGGGGCGTACTCGGTGACCACCCGGATCCCTTCCAGTTTGGAGCGGAGGATCAGCAGGGTGTCGTCGAGGCCGGCGGTGACGTCGACGTTCTGGACGGTGTCCTGATCCAGATACGAATACGACTTGAGGGCGGTGACGATCTGGGACAGTCGCCGGGTGCCTTCCTCCACCTCGTGTAGCAGGGATGCCACGTCGTGGTGGGCGACCAGGGCGGCGACCACCGCCGACGGGTCGTTGTCGGGATCGGCGAGGATGTGGTCGAGCCGGTCGGCCAGACCCATGTCCACCAGCATGGTCGCGGCGTTCCAGGCGTCGCTCACCCCGGCCTCCTCCAGCCTGTCCTCCGCCGCCGCCTCCAGATCGGCCCGGGTGAGGGCGTCGATCCGGTCGCCCACCGGTCTGATCGCCATCTGCTCGGCCAGGGCGTCGACCGGTTCGGGGCGGGCGAGGTGGACGCGGGCGGCGAGCAGTCGGGCGAAGGCGTCGCGTAGCTGGCTAGCGGAGCGGGTGACGGCGGCGGCCGGATTGTTCAGTTCGTGGGCGAGGCCGGCGGTGAGCGTGCCCAGTTGGGCCATGCGTTCGCTCTGGGCCAACAGCGTCTGGGTGGCTTGCCATCGTTCCAACAGAACCTTGAAGAGGGCCCGGGCGGCTTCGCCACTGGTGGCCAGCAGGTCGTCGATTTCCGCTCGGGGAATGGCGACCAGTTCGCTCGGCATGGTGGCTCGGGCGGTGGCGGAGCGGGGGGTGCCCTGCAGCAGCGCCATCTCGCCGATCACCTCCCCCGGCCTGCGCACTGCCAGCCGTACGTCGCGGCGGCCGGACCGTTTGACGATCTCGATCTCGCCCCACAGGATCACGTAGGCGGTGTCGCCGGGGTCGCCTTCGCCGAACAGTTCTTCGCCGTCGTCGAGACCGACGATGCTCGCTCCGGCGACCAGTCGTTCCAGATCGTCGGAGCCGAGCTCGGCGAACAGGGAGATGGTGCGGAGGTCTTCGGGGGAGATCACACGGTCTCGAGGTACTGATGGACCAGGCTGACTGCGGTGGCGCCTTGACCGACTGCCGACGCCACCCGCCGCACCACCCCTTCTCGCACGTCGCCGGCGGCGAAGATGCCGGGCACGCTGGTTTCCATCGGCAGCGGGTCACGTTCCAACGGCCATTCCGGCGGCCATTCCCCGTCGACTTGCAGGTCCGGCCCGGTGAGGACGAAACCTCGAGGGTTGCGGCGCACGACTCCGTCGAGGAAGTCGGAGTGGGGGACCGCCCCGATGAACAGGAACAGCCCGGTGGCGTCGATCCGTTCGTCCTGGTCGGTGTCCCGGTTGCGGACCACGATCCATTCCAGCCGTCCTTCGCCGCCGGCGTCGACCACTTCGGAGGAGAGTTGGATGTCGATGTTGGGGGTGGCCCGTATCTGGTCGATCAGATACGCCGACATTCCCGCTTCGATGTTCGGCCCCCGCACCAGCACCGTCACCTGCCCGGCGTATTTGGACAGCATCATCGCCGCCTGTCCCGCCGAGTTGGCCCCGCCCACCACGAAGACCCGTTCCCCCACGTACGACGCCGCCTCCGAGGGGGCGGCACCGTAGAACACGCCGGAGCCGACCAGGGCTTCCACCGGTTCGACCCCCAGGCGGCGGATGGTCATGCCGGAGGCGACGATCAGGGCGTGACAGGAGAGGCGCTGGCCGTCGGACAGGATCACCGTCTTCACCGGGTCGACCACCTCCACTGCGACTGCTTCGGGACCGGTGAGGATCTCGGCCCCGAACTTGAGCGCCTGGGTGGTGGCCCGGGTGGCGAGGTCCCCGCCGCTGATCCCGGCGGGGAACCCCAGATAGTTCTCGATGCGGGAACTGGTGCCGGCCTGCCCGCCGGTGGCGGCTCGTTCCACCAGGGCGGTCTTCAACCCTTCCGACGCCCCATACACCGCCGCCCCCAACCCTGACGGCCCGGCCCCGACGATGATCAGGTCGTAGAAGGGGCTCTTGGCTTCGGTCTGCAGGCCCACCGCCCCGGCCAGGGTGCGGGTGTCGGGCTGGGTGAGCCGGGTGCCGTCGGGGAGGATGACCAGCGGCATCTCACCGTCGCCTGCCTCCAGGACCTGACGGGCGTCGGGGTCTTTTTCCACGTCGAAGAACCGGTAGGGGATGCGGTTACGGGCGAGGAAGTCTTTGACGGTGTGGGCGGTGGGGGACCAGCGGGTGGCAAGCACCCGCACCCCGTCGTAGGGGGCGGGGCGGGCGGCGTGCCAGTCGTCCAACAGTTCGTCGATGATCGGGTAGAGGTGGTCTTCGGGCGGATCCCACGGCTTGAGCAGGTAGTGGTCGAGCCCGACGTCGTTGATCGCCGAGATGGCGGCGGTGGTGTCGGCGTAGGCGGTGAGGAGGATGGTTTTGGCGTCGTCGAACAGTTCTTTGGCCTGGGCGAGGAACTCGGTGCCGCTCATCTCCGGCATCCGCTGGTCGGCGACCAGCACCGCCACGTCGTCTCCCCGGGCTTTGACTTCGGTGAGGGCGGCGAGCGCTTCGGCCCCGGAGGCGGTGCGGAGGATGCGGTAGTTCTCGGCGTAGCGGGACCGCAGGTCACGGGCGACCGAGGCGAGTACCAGCGGATCGTCGTCGACGGCGAGGATGGTGGGCTTGGTCACCGCACAAGTGTGGCACTCTCCGGCCTCCGATGACCGGTCGAGGCGGTAGCTTGCCGAAGACATGGGCTCCCGCTTCCGGTGCGTGTTCCTGGCCGACACCCAACTCGGGTGCTACGCCACGTTCTCGGGGCTCGACGCAGACCAGGTGGCCGCCTACGCCGAGATCGGGATGCGGGTGCGCCAGGTGCCGGCGGCGTCCGGGATGGAATGGGACGTGGCCCGCTACGAGCGGGCGGTGGGGATGATCAACCGGATCCGCCCCGCCTTCATGCTGATCGGCGGCGACCTGATCGACGATCCGAACAGCGACGACCAGACCGAGGAGTTCCTCCGCATCACCCGCACCGTCGACCCGGAGATCGAGGTGCGGCTGGTCCCGGGCAACCACGACATCGCCCCGGATTCGGTGGTGCCTACCTTCGAGTCGATCGCCCGCTACCGGGAGCGGTTCGGCCCCGACTACTACAGCTTCGTCCACGACCGAACCCTGTTCGTGGTGATGAACACCACGGTGATCGACCATCCCGAACGGGTGGCATCCGAATGGGACGCCCAGTTCGAGTTCCTGTCAGGTGAGCTGACTGCCGGCCGGGACGTCGACCATGTGGTGCTGGTGGGACATCACCCGCTGTTCTTGCACCGGGAGGACGAAGCCGACATGTACTGGAACCTGCCCCGGGAGCGACGCTCACCGATCCTCGGCCTGGCCCGGGCGGCGGGGGTGCGGCTCGGTTTGGCCGGACACTGGCACCGCAACCATCAGGCGACTTCGGACGGGTTCACCCAGGTGATCTCCGGTCCGGTGGGCTACCCCCTGGGCGACGACCCTTCTGGCTTCCGAACGGTGACGGTCGGCTCCGAGGAGATCACCCACGAGTACGTGCCGCTGGGGATGTGAGCCGGGTGCGCTCCGTACCGGAGTGTTGGGAGTGAGGACGATTCGAAATCTGGCATTCGCTGGTAACGCTGAGAAGCGATCGATCTACGGGTGCTCACCGGAGGGGCAGATGCCTTACGCGCATCCTTTGGGGTGAGAGCGTGACGATGGCACCACGCTGCAGGTCGTGGTCGACCGCGGCCAAGTTGGAGGTGAGGATGTTTGCGTGGACTTCAACCGGCAACTGGTTCACGCCTCTGAGCAGCACGACCGACGGGCTTGATGCCCGTCGCAGCGCAACGAGCATCGGGAAGTCGGTGTCAGCGGTGACCAGCACGAGCCTCTCGGACTCTGCGTACTCGAGGATCGTGCCGTCTGCGGCGGTGTGCAGGTCGACACTCGAGACGTGTATCGCGTGTCGACCAAGCTCGATGAGTAGGTCGGCGAGTCGGGGTGAAAGGTTGGCGTCGAGTAGGAGCCTCATGCCGGCTTCGTGACCGGCACCTCACGTTCGTTCGTGACGGCGGCGGCGTACTCGAGAGCTGCCAGGATGTCTTCGCGTTCGAGATATGGATAGTCCTCGAGTACCTGATCGATCGTGCGGCCACCGGCGAGTTGGCCGAGAACCATGCTCACCGTCACCCGAAGATCACGGATCGCAGGGAGCCCTCCCATCCGCTCCGGATCGACGGTGATTCGATCGAACGCCATGGTTCCAATCGTACGGCGAGTGCCGGTGTGGTGGGGATGGTTTGGTGTTTTCCTGTTCATTCGGTGCTTTCCTGTGAGAGCGCGAGTGTCATGACGACGACCTGACAGTGTCCGAGTGAGAGCGGGTGGGGCGGGCGAACATGAACTGCGCGCGGTCCTCTTGTTCTGGGTCCGCACCGTATCCGCCGGGTGTGACGTGTTCGGCGCCGTTGTCGTCCGGGTCGCGTTCGGCGCGGCCAGGGCACTCGGGTCGGGGTTGCCCCTGTCGATTCTGCGTTGGGTGAGCAGGAGCGGCCTGATCGTCGTGGACAGCATCGTTGCTCGACTCTCGCCTGCGATGGTTTCGACCCCTGCCAGAAAGGCGTTGGTGCCCTCGTCGTGGAGGTCACGTGTGAACCCTTGAAACTCCGCCGAGAGGGCCATGACGAGCATGCGGTTGAGCTGTGACGTGCGCCACCGGCATCCTGGCCCGGTTCCCTCGACCGAGGCGTGGGCGTCGTAGAGCTCGTTCAGGCGGTGTGTCCGCACCTCCTTCCAGTTCGTGAGCGCACGCCAGGCCGTCCGCTCGTTGGCACCTGCAGTCGACATCGATCGAACGTAACTCCCCGGTGCGACAGAACTCCGGGAGCGTGGTCTTCGTAGGCGCAACTCGTACACCGGGCGCCCGGCTCACTCGGCGAGATGTGACAGGCCAGCCCGTTCGAGTGTCTCGGTGAGCGTCAGCCGCGTCTCGCCTGCTTCGGCTTCCCGCCGTTGCACCTGCAGGGCGATGTCGAGAACTTCCAACCGGCGTAGGGGTTGTTCGTACGTCAGAGAGGACAACATCACTGCCTCGGTTCGGCGGCGTCACCCGAAGTTACCCGGGTCGGTGGCCTCGCCTTCGGGAACGTCGCATCGTGGCGCTCACCTGCCACGGCTCACTGCCGGCAGATCTCGACCACCGACAGGTAGCCCAGTGCTCCGCCCGGGGGGGTGGGGTCGGTGGCCAACAGGTTGGCGATGCGGGCGATGTGCCGGCGGGTCGGGGTGGCGGAATGCACCGCGGCGTACCGCAACAGTTGCGCCGCTTCGATGTCTCGTCCGGTGCGCAGGCGACGAACGCCTCGGCGATCTTCCGGTTGACGGTGGCGCCCCGATAGATGTTGGCAATCCCTTCTGCGTGGTGGATGTGGGCCTCGCAGAACAGTTCCGGGTCGTAGCCCCGGGTGGAGGCAGGGTTGCAGTAGATGCAGGTGTCCATGACGGTCCCTTTCGACGGTTGGTTGCCTTACAGCCGCATCCCGCCGAAGCGGAGGCACCTTGGGCGTCGAACCCAGGTTGCCGGGCCCCGTTTCCGGAGCCGCTCTCGATGCATGGAGAAACGTATCAGGACCGAGTGACAGAGTCCGCGGAGATTGCGCCGTTCACGGAAGAAGCGATGCCACGGCCACCGTGATGTTGTCGATCCCGCCGGCGGCGTTGGCGGCGTCGATCAGCGTCTGCACGCAGGTGGCATCGTCCGATTCGGCGGCGAGCACCGCGGCGATGTCGGCGTCCAGGACCATGTTGGTGAGCCCGTCGGAGCAGACGAGGATGCGGTCGCCTGCCAGCACCGGGATGGTCAGCCGGTCGATCCATGCGGTGTCCCTGCCTACCCAGTTGCTG
>JBKHXZ010000016.1:0-4171 GCA_046565785.1 Acidimicrobiia bacterium | reverse complement strand
GGCCGGCGGCTCGTCGTGCGGTCTGCGAAGCTCCGCTCAGAGCGGACGGACGTTGTGCGCTTCGTCGCCCTTGCGGCCGGGGCCGATCTCGAACTCGACGGCCTGCCCCTCGTCGAGGGACTTGTAGCCGTCACCGGCGATGTTGGAGAAGTGGACGAACACGTCGTCGCCACCCTCGCGGGAGATGAAGCCGAAGCCCTTCTCAGCGTTGAAGAACTTCACGGTGCCTGTAGCCAATTGATCTTTCGATTCTGTTGTAGAGATGCCGCGCACTGCGCACGGCTGTCTCACGGTACCCGCTCGGCGCCCGGAACGCGCCGGGGCGCCGATCACCCGGCGCTGGTCACCCGGCGTCGAGGCCGAGCTGCTCGAAGATCTCGGCCTTGGCGGCGGCGAAGGACTCGTCGTCGACCTCGCCCGCTGCGTGGCGCTCGGCGAGCTTGCTGTAGCTCGCCATCAGGGCCTCCTCGTCCGGGGTGTCGACGTCCTCGTCGACCTCCTTGCGCTCCTGGCGCCGCGCCGCCTTCTCGCGTGCCCGATCCTGGCGGTCGGCCTCGCGCTGGCGCTTCTCGAAGCTCTGTCTTCCCTTGCCGGCCATGGCTCTTCCTTCCCGCTCCTCGACGGAGCAGTTCGGGCGGCCCACGGCGAATGCGCCGGCGCGCCGCGGCGAGGGCCGGAGCCCTCGCCGTCGTCGAGTGGTCGGGTGGGGGAGATTTGAACTCCCGACCTCTGCGTCCCGAACGCCGCGCGCCCGGACTCCGACGGACGACGACGAACCAAGACGGCAGGTCGACCGGGTCGAACGAACGCATGCGAACGAGGACGGCGAGAGGCGAACGCGCGATATCCGCGCGAAATCCACGGAGTCCGCCGCCGTGGCTCAACGACACTGAACTCGTGCGAACGGTCGCCCGCGCCCGGTGTCCGGGCGAGGCTCGTGGCGGCCCTGGACAGCGGCGGCGTCACGGCACCCGCTTACCGTTGTCCATCATGTCCAAGCGAACCCATCGCACGAGACGATGAGCCTGAGATCGAAGACGAGTTGGCGCCTGGCTGAGGGCTGACCAATGACCAACGAAGCGTCCGATCCGACAACGTCGTTCACTACGGCAGAACGGGCTCGTGCGGTGCGGTGGAAGCGGTCAAGCTCGGCACTCCCCGACAGCGCCCGGGAGCCTGCTCCGTTCCGTGGCCGCGGAGGCACGGTGCAGGGCTCGTTCCCCTTCTGTCTCCCACTCGAGCACGCTGAGCTGAACCTGCTGCCCGAGGTACGGGCGGTCGCCCTGGAGTTGTTCGAGGAACTCGGTATCCCGTGGCATCCCGCCGGCGATCGGCCGAGCAACCACCTGCTGTCGTCGCAGGTCCAGTGTGTGAACGCCCTCGGCGCCATGGTCACCGATCCTGACCGGATCGTCCTCTGCTTCCGACCGATTCTCGGCACCTCCGAGGTCGAAGCGATCGAACCCGGTCGATTCCTCACGTTCGAGTACATCGGTCCGACCGACTACTTCGGTGAAGTACCCGGCGGAGGTCGGGTCCGAGGTTCGATGTGCACGAGCGTCGACGCTGCCTTCGTCCACCGAACCACCCACGGTGTTCGGGAGCTCGTACTCATCGAGTGGAAGTACACCGAGCACTACCCGCCGCGGCGTCAGGAACCGGCGAAGGATGAGACGCGGCGACACCGCTACGAACCGTTCCTGACCGGCACCGACAGCCCGGTTCGCTCCGATGTGTTGCCGTTCGATGCGTTCCTGCAGGAACCGCTATACCAGCTGATGCGCCAGCAACTGCTCGCCCACGAACTGCAGCGGCAGCGGGTCCTCGACGTCGATTCGGTTCGGGTCGTGCATATGTGCCCGCGAGCCAACGACCGCTACCAGCAGTCTCTGGGCATGGAGCCGTACACGGCGGTCGGAGCAACGACGTCCGACGTGTGGGCTGCGATTCTGGCGACGCCTGACCGGTTCGTTTCCGTCGACAATGGCGTGTTCCTCGACCCGTCGGTCACGTCCGCTGAGTACGTGGACCGCTATGGCGGAGATGTGTCGTGAGCATTGTCGATGAGCGGCTGATGTTCCACGAGGACGGAGCCGCCGAGTCCCTGGCGCGCCAGATCCTCCCTGGAGGTTGCCGTCGCTTGTTCCGATCGGGCGTGTCGAAGCGAATCTCGTTGTGGGGAGACGACGATTCGGACCCGGCATCGCTCGTCGTCGTGATGTTCCCCGGCGAGAACAAGCAGTCGGAGATCGACCTCGCACTGGCCTACGGGTTGCGGTTCCGGGGCGACGCGGACCTACACCTGGTTCTACCGCTGGGTCGGGCGGAACCAAGCCTGTACCGCACAACCCGACTCGCACCACCGATCACGGTCTGGGAAGTCGACGGGCACCAGCTGAGCCGACTCGATGCGCCGACTCGTCACGTCGTCGAGTCGTCCACTCGGCTCGATACCAACGTTCGGCTCGGTCGCCGCGACCTTGGCGACATCGAGTCCTGGCTCGAACCGCTCCAGGCTTGGGCTGAAGGGCCGGCCGGGCTCGACCCCGCGCACCGGCAGTCGTACTTGAGCTGGCACTACGCCGGACGCCAACTCCTCAAGGTCACCGGCGACCGCACCACCCTGACCGTGACGGCGGGCATCGACTACTCGGCCCACCGCACCGGCGTCCCCATGGCGACGGTCATGGTGCTCACGGGGCCCCTCGAGCCCAACGACCTCCAACAGATTCAGGCCGCGGTGCTCGAGGGCAAGCGGCGACGCGACGACGGAACCGACGGCGAGAACCGCGAGCACGCCCTGCAGTCGTCGCTCCAGACGGGCGCCGGGATCGCTGCACTCGGACTCGCCGGGAGCGTGCTACGAGAAGTGCCGGCGAACCGACCGGGAAGTCGACGGGCCTACATCGACCTCCTCGGGGTCGACCACGACGGAGCGATCCACGTGATCGAAACCAAGATTGGCGTCGATGCGATGCTGGGACTCCAAGGGCTGGACTACTGGGTCTGGGCGCTGGCCAACCGCGACCTGCTCGTCGACTATCTCCGGTCTGAGGGCCACGACCTTGTCGATCGCCCGGAGATCGTCGTCGACTTCGTCGTTGGCTCGAAGAAGGACGGCGTCCGGCCCGACCTCCGGTATCTCGCCCCTCAGGCCAGTGCGTTCGCCAGCGAGGTGCGTTGGCGGCTCGGGCACGTGACGGGCTGGTCGAGCGCAGCGCCATCGGTGCAGTGGTGGCCAGCAAACTCATTGCCTGACGCCAACGACGGGTCGGTACAGACATGATCACCCCGTTGCCATACTCAATGAACCACCAGCCAACCGGGTGAGGCCAATGATCCAGATCGAACGCACCATGCGCGTCACGGACTGGGAGCCACGACACGCCGACGGAGCCTGGCGTGCCGTCACCGGCGACGACGGGCCCTGGGGCGCAGCGGTCCCCTCGTTGCACCGTGTCCTCAACGCCCCGGACGCCGGATTGCCGTTCCTCGTCGCTGTCCATGATGTCCCGGACCACGAGCACCAGATCGCCTACTGGCACTCGCTGCTGTACATGCTCATCTACTCGCTCGGCTGGTCCCGACCGGACCGTGGACTCCACTGGTGGCTCACCAACCAGCACCCGACGGACGACCCCCGTCTCGCCCTCCTCGACCGGGTGTGGCACACGGACGGCCATCTGCCCCACTTCCTCGCGTGGCTCATCGACGATCCGGGCCTGGTCCGCCCCATCGACCTGACGCCGGCGACGACCGAGGAGAGCATCCCTCTCGACGTGGACCGCGCCTGGCTCAGCGAAGGGCTCGCCAACGCGCCGTCTCCCGAGGTCTCGGGTTGGGGCGGGGGATCCGACCCGCACCACCTCAGTGTCCATATCCACGTCCCCATCGAAGACACCCGGACCGATACGGCCGTGCTCCTGCGTTCGGGCACCGATCAACGGCGGGCGGCGCTCATCGTCGACGGATTCCTCGGCTGGTACCGGATCCTCCATGTCCTCGGCACAGACTTGCCCGGTCTCGGAACACGCAGCTGGCACGTCGACGTCACCGTCCGAGCGACGGGCTTCCTCGGCACCTACCGGCGCTCTCGCCAGACCGGCCGGTGGTTTGCGGGCCCGCACTCGCTCCACATCCTCGGCAACTGACGTGGTTCCTCTACGCCCCG
>JBKHXZ010000015.1:0-5355 GCA_046565785.1 Acidimicrobiia bacterium | reverse complement strand
GTGATGACCGAGTCGAGGCTGAACACGGCGTCGAGCAGCAGGATCTGGGTGATGACCGCACCGAAGCTCGCCACGGCGACCGCACCGCCATGGCCTGGTTCGTCGCCTTCCAGCTTCTCGTGGATCTCGAAGGTGGCTTTCCCGAGCAGGAACAGCCCGCCGAGGATGAGGATGATGTCCCGGCCGGAGATCTCCGATCCGAACAGGCCGAAGAGGGGCTCGGTGAGGCCGATCACCCACGAGATGGCGAAGAGCAGGGCGACCCGCATGCCCATCGCCAGCAGCAGACCGACGGTCCTGGCCCGATTCTGCTGGTCGGGGGGGAGTTTCCCTGACAGGATCGAGATGAACACGATGTTGTCGATGCCCAACACGATCTCGAGGGTGGTGAGGGTGACGAGGGCGATCCAGATGTCGGGGTTGGTGATCCAGTCCACCGCGCCAGGTTACGGCTCGTCCGACCTGGTTTGATGGCGCGCAAGAGCACAGGAAGGAAAACCATAACCATCGAGGAGTGGGTGTCGGCCTACGGCCAGGCATGGGAGGCCCGGGATCCCGCTGCGGCCGCCGCATTGTTCACCGAAGATGCGACCTACCGCTCGCTGATCTACGAGGATCCGCACCTCGGCCACGAAGGTGTGACCGAGTACTGGAGGACGGTGACTGCGACCCAGAGCGACGTACGAGTCCGCATGGGACGCCCGTTCGTCGACGGCGATCGGGTTGCGGTCGAATTCTGGACCAACATGACCGCCGATGGCGCGCCCGTCACCCTGGCCGGATGCCTGCTGGTCGACTTCGCCGCCGATGGTCGGTGCCGGCGGCTACGCGAGTACTGGAACTTCACGCCCGAATCCGTCGAACCTCCCACCGAATACGGAACCTGATCGATCCGTCAGGCGAGGCCGTGGGCGGTGAGCGCCTGCAGGTACCCCCGGGCGCGCTCGGCGTCCGGGTACCGCCGCATCAGACGAGCGAAGACCGGGCCGTGGTCGGGGGCGATCAGATGGGCGAGTTCGTGGACGATCACGTAGTCGAGCACGAAGTCGGGCACCGAAGCCAGTCGATTGGAGATTCGGATCGTGCCGTTGCCCGGCGTACAGGACCCCCACCGCATGTTCTGTCGGTCTGACCACTCGATCGCCTCGGGTGTGGGAAGGTCGAAGCGGTGGGCGAGTTCGGAGGCGCGTCGGGGGAGGTCCACGTCGCCGGCGGTCAGCTTTCGTCTTATCTTTCCGACCATTCGATCGACCAGGCGCTGTTCCTCGTCGGGGTCGAGTCCTGCCGGGACGCGAACCTCGATCGTGCCGTCGACCACGGCCGCCTGCACCGTTCTCCGTCTGCGATCGCTGCGAATGATTTCAACCGGGTGTTCCATGGCCGCCGAGCGTACGGTGCCGCTGTGACATGGTTCGCCCGAGTACGCGTACACGACCGAATCCGACGACACGCTCCGGCGCCTCACCCTCATCGTCGACCCGGCGCCACTGGACGAGATCCGCGGCCGGGGGAAGCGGCCAGCGGGCTGTTCGCGAGGCAGCGGACATCCGGTTCGGGCCGGCCACCCGGGACGGCACGGTGGTGACGACATCGATCGGCGTGTCCCGCGTGGGTCGCAGTGAGCGACCGACCTCTGCAGGCGACCGTGATGCCTGTCGGCCCGGCGTCGCGGACGGCGCTGGAGGATGCGTTGGACGACTGCATCGAGGGGTGAGAGCAGTGCCTCAGATGGGTCGATCGCCGACGCCTGTGTAGCCTGCCGACTGATCCCGACCCAGGTGGCCTGTCTTGCGGGTGTCCAAGTCCCGGCTGTTCTTCACGATCCTCTTCATCGGTGTGTCCGTCTACGCCGTCATGGAGACGCCGATCCGTCTCGGACTCGACCTCCGGGGCGGCACGCAGATCGTTTTGGAGGCACAAGACACTCCGGAGGTGACGGTCGACCAGGAAGTGACCGCCCGAACGCTCGAAGTGCTCCGGCGTCGGGTCGACACCCTCGGTGTGGCGGAACCCACCCTCCAGCTTTCCGGCGACGACCGCATCATCATCGAGCTGCCCGGGGTGGAAGATCCCGACGAGGCCGTGGCCGCCATCGGACGCACCGCCCAACTGACCTTCCATCCGGTGCTCGGCTCCTATCCGGAAGGCACCGTTCCCGACGATGTCGAGGGCACGGTGCTGCCTGGTGGTCCGGGGGAGGAGTTGGTCCTGGGTCCCGTCGCCGTCTCGGGAGAACAGGTCGAGACTGCCGGCGGGCTGTTCGACACCTTCAACGGTCAGTGGGTGGTGAACGTCACCTTCGGCAGTGACGGCGCCGACGCCTGGGCCGAACTCACATCCGAGGCCGCCTGTGCCCTTCCCAGTGACCCGGCGCGGCGGGTGGCGATCGTGCTGGACAACGAGGTCATCTCCAGTCCGGGCGTGGCTCTCGACGTCGCCTGTGGAACCGGTATCACCGGCGGAGGAACGATCATCACCGGAGGATTCACCGAAGCCGAGTCGAAGGAACTGGCAGGTTTGATCCAGGCCGGTGCGCTTCCCGTTCCGGTCGAGATCATCGAACGGGGCACGATCGGCCCCTCGCTCGGCGAGGCCGCCATCCAGGCCAGCGGCGAGGCAGCACTGATCGGGGCAGGCCTGACCATCATCTACATGATCTTCTTCTACCGGCTGATGGGGGTGGCCGCCGCTCTGTCTCTCGGCGCATACGCACTCTTCTCATACGCTGCACTCGCCTCGATCGGGGCGACGCTGACCCTGCCCGGAATCGCCGGTTTCGTCCTCGCCATCGGCATGGCCGTCGACGCCAACGTTCTCGTCTACGAGCGAGCCAAAGAAGAGCACGCCCGAGGTTCCACCGTGGCGGACTCGATTCAGGCCGGGTTCAAGCGAGCCTGGTCGGCGATCGCCGACGCCAACATGACCACCCTGCTCGCCGCCGTCCTCCTGTTCTTCTACGCCTCCGGTGCGGTGCGAGGCTTCGGTGTCACGCTCAGCATCGGCGTTGTCGTGTCGCTGTTCTCCGCGCTGGTCGTCACCCGGGTGCTGTTGCAGCTCTTCTCCAAGATGGTGGATCTCGACGCCCATCCCGGAGTGGCGGGCATGAACGTCGGGCGCCGTTTCCAGGAATGGATCCGTGACACCCGCCCCAACCTGTTGGGGAACTGGAAACGGTGGATCGCCGTGTCGATGGCGTTGGTCGTGCTGGCAGGCACTGCACTGACGCTGTCCGGGGTCAACCTCGGTCTCGAGTTCGTCGGGGGCCGGCTGCTGGAATACGACACCAGCCAGGACGTCGACGTCGAAGAACTGCGCGACACTCTTGCCGACGGGGGCCTGCCCCGTGCCCTCATCCAGGAGTCCGGCGAAGGAAACCTGATCATCCGCACCGAAGAACTCGACTCCGGAGAAGAGGAGTTCTTGGTAGGGGCGGTCGAGGCTGCGGGAGGAACTGCCGACTTGGTTCGTGACCAATTCGTCGGTCCGACACTCGGAGAAGAACTTCGCAACCGGGCGTTGATCGCCCTCGGGATTGCCGTCCTCGTCCAACTCGCATACCTGGCCATTCGCTTCCGCTGGACCATCGCACTGTCGTCGGTGCTGGCGATGGTCCACGACGTGGCGATACTCATCGGGATCTTCGCACTGCTGAACAAGACCTTCGATGGGGTGTTCCTGGCCGCCCTACTGACGGTGATCGGCTACTCGGTCAACGACTCCGTCGTCATCTTCGACCGCATTCGGGAGGAGATGGGTGAACGACCGGACGACCCTGTGGAGGAGATCGCCAACGACGCCTGTCTGCAGACCGTGCCACGGACGATCAACACCGGTCTGGGGGCAATGCTGATCCTCGTGTCCCTCTACGTGCTCGGCGGCGACACCCTGGCCGACTTCGCCCTTGCCCTACTCATCGGGATCCTGATCGGAACGTACTCTTCGGTGTTCACTGCTTCACCGATCGCCATCTCGCTGGAGAAGCGCTTCCCCCGCCCGGAACCGAAGCCCGAGAAGAAGAAGGGCAGGGATCGGGGCGACGGCGCGTACGTCTGAGCCATGCGCCCGCTCTACGGCGATCGGGTGGAGGCGGGACAGGTACTGGCACGGGACCTCGCTCACCTGGGTTCTGAGGATGTCGTGGTGCTCGGGCTGCCGCGCGGCGGCGTGCCAGTCGCCCGCCAGGTTGCCGACGCCTTGGGAGCCCCGCTCGATGTGATCCTGGTCCGCAAGCTCGGCGTCCCCGGTCAACCGGAAGTGGCGATGGGCGCGATCGGAGAAGGAGACGTCCGGGTGCTGGAGCCGCGGACGATCGCCACGGCCGGCGTGAGCGAGGAGGTGCTCGGGGCGGTGGAACGTCGTGAGCGCCAGGAACTCGAGCGGCGTGCCACCCTCTACCGAGAGGGTCGACCGGCGCACGAGCTTCAGGGCCGCACGGTGGTGATCGTCGACGACGGGATCGCCACCGGATCGACGGTACGAGCTGCTGCCCGGGTGGCCCGTGCCTTGGGTGCTGTCCGGGTCGTGGTCGCCACCCCGGTGGCACCGGCGGACATCGTCGACCGGCTCGGCCCCGACGTCGACGAGGTGGTCGCTTCGGCCATGCCCGACCCGTTCTGGGCGATCGGGGCTTTCTATCGAGACTTCCGGCAGACGAGAGACGACGAAGTGATCCGGCTGCTGGGCGAGCGCTGAGTCAGATCTGGTCCATCAACTCGCCGAGCTTGCGCACGGTGTTGATGTTGCGCACGGTCATCGAGCGGTAGAGCTTGGTTCCTACCAGTTTCGGCATCCGGCTGCGGGTGAGGTCGGCGCGGTCCACCTTCCACACCAACGCGCCAGGCAGGTACGTCACATGATCGATCCCGTGCCGGGCGTCCACCCGTTCGGCGATGTCCGGATGATCGACTTCGTTCCAGAGGCATGACGTCGCACTTCATGTGCTCGCCGTTGGTCCAGTCGGAAGGGACGGCACCCACCAACTGCTGGATCTGGGTTCTTGATCGAACCAGCACGGGAATGTCGAGATCGAACTCGGTCCGGATCGCCCGTTCGAGGAGTCCCGGTTCGGGTACGGCGGCGGTGGCGAAGATCACATTGCCGGTGTTGATGTAGGTCGACACGCGCTCCAGCCCGGCTTCCTCGAACGTCGTGCGCAACCGAGGCATCTCGATCTTGTTCTTGCCCCCGACGTTGATCCCGCGCAACAGGGCCACGTGAACGGAAGTGGGCATGGGTCGATCGTAGAACGCTGATGTCAGCAGTCGGCGAACGCGGACAGTGCGCGACAGATCCGGGAGCGATCATCGTCGATCCTGGTGATCCTGGTGGTGAGGAAGGTTCGCCGGATCGGCTGGA
>JBKHXZ010000014.1:0-14867 GCA_046565785.1 Acidimicrobiia bacterium | reverse complement strand
CAGCACCGCATAGCCGAAGCCGATCGAACCCTGCAGGGCGGCGCCGAGGAAGACGACGGCCATCCCGCCGATCAAGACCGGTGTCTCGTACATCGGCGGGAGCGTTGCAGGTGGCGGCGGTCGACGGAAATCCTCGCCGATTGACCGCGCCTCGTGGCACAATGCGCTCACCAGAGAAAGGAGGTGGTCCTGCTTGGGTAGTTTTGAAGGGACTCTGGAGGTGGCCGAGCGCTGAGTGGCGCTCCCACCGAGACGCCACTCCTTTCAGGTGGCGACTCCAACTCGGACCACCGACCTCCGAGATCTCAGGCACTGGTCCCACCTGAGCGGACGGCAAATGCCGACCGTCACCGTCTCGAGGAATTCGCCAGGAGCCCGGCATTCGTGCCGGGCTCCTGCGCGCCGACCCAACAGGTTCTGACATCGGGCACAATGGACGGTATGGGATTCCGAACCACACAGATCCATGCCGGGGTCGAGCCCGATCCGATTACCGGCGCCATCCTCACCCCAATCCACCAGACGACCACGTTCGTCCAAGACGGTGTCGACGAATACCTCTCGAAGGGCTACTCGTACTCCCGGGCCGGCAACCCGACGGTCGCCGCGTTCGAGAAGC
Organism: Acidimicrobiia bacterium; assembly: GCA_046565785.1. Taxonomy (GTDB): domain Bacteria; phylum Actinomycetota; class Acidimicrobiia; order Spongiisociales; family ZC4RG35; genus DATHWB01. The sequence goes on along the minus strand of JBKHXZ010000014.1, from coordinate 14,248 downwards.
GGGTGGCGATCCTCGAGGGAGGAGTAGCGGCCACCGCCTACGGAACCGGGATGGCCGCCACCAGTGCGGTGATGCTCAGCCAGTTGAACGCCGGTGACCATGTGGTTGTCTCCGACGTGGTGTACGGCGGCACTCACCGCTTCGCCACCAAGGTGATGGCACGCTTTGGTGTGGACAGTGAGTTCGTCGACACCTCGGACGCCTCCAACGTGGCTGCCGCGCTCCGACCCACCACGAAGATGGTGTTCACCGAGACACCCGCCAACCCCACCATGAAGCTCACCGATCTTGCCGCGGTGAGCGAGATCACCCGGCAAGCCGGTGTCTTGCACGTCGTCGACAACACCTTCCTCACCCCCTACTACCAGCGTCCGCTGGAGCTGGGCGCCGACCTCGTCGTGCATTCGACCACCAAGTACATGGACGGGCACAACGCCACCCTGGGCGGGGCGGTGGTCGCTTCCACCCAGGAACTGCAAGAGTCGCTCAAGTTCATGCAGACAGCCGGCGGCTTCATCATGTCGCCGCAGGTGGCCTGGTTGACGTTGCAGGGAACCAAGACGTTGGCAAACCGCATGGACGCCCAGTCCGCCAACGCCATGGCGGTGGCCACGTTCTTGGAAGGACACCCGAAGGTGAAGCAGGTCCGCTATCCCGGGTTGGAGTCCTTCCCGCAGCACGAACTGGCCAAGCGGCAGGCATCCGGGTTCGGAGCCATGCTGTGGTTCGAGGTGGAAGGTGGCCTCGAAGCGGGCAAGGTGCTGATGAAGGCCGTCGACCTGTGGTCGCTGGCCGAGAACCTCGGATCGGTGGAGTCGCTGATCACGCACTCCCCGACGATGACCCACGGGGCGATGACCGCCGAGGAGCGGAACAAGGTGGGGATCGTCGATGGGCTGGTGCGGCTCTCGGTCGGGCTGGAGGACGCCGAAGACCTGATCGCCGACCTGGAGCAGGCGCTCGACAAGGTCTGATCAGTCGACGAGATCGCCGAAGCCGTTCTGGCGCAGCCAATCGTCGTTGAACACCTTCGACAGGTAACCGCGTCCGAAGTCGGGGAGGATCACCACCACCATCTTGGACGTGTCCTCTCTCGCGACCTGCAGGGCTGCTTCGGCGGCCATGCCGCACGACCCTCCGACGAGGAGGCCCTCTTCCCGCGCCAGACGACGGGTCATGGCGAACGACTCCCTATCGGTGACCATGATGAACCGGTCGATGATGTCGAGGTCGACGGTGTCGGGGTAGAAGTCCTCGCCGACGCCTTCCACGAAGTATTGATGGATGTCGCCGTCCGGACCGGCCGAATAGATCGACCCTTCCGGATCTGCCCCCACGATGTGGATCTCCGGCTTGCGTAACTTCAGATAGCGGGCGCATCCGGTGATCGTCCCGCCGGTTCCCACTCCGTCCACCAGGACGTCGATGCCGCCGTCAGTCTGTTCCCAGAGTTCCGGCCCGGTCGTCGCCTCGTGGGCGGCCGGGTTGGCGGGATTGAAGTACTGGTTGGGGTTGAACGCCCCGTCGATCTCCGCTGCCAGCCGGCGAGCCACGCCGTAGTAGCTCTCGTCGTCGTCGGGCAACAACTCGGTAGGGGTGACGATGACCTCGACCCCGTAGGCCTCGAGTTGGCGGATCTTCTCCGGCGAGACCTTGTCCGGCACCGTGCAGATCACCCGATAGCCGCGCACTGCCCCCACCAGTGCCAGGCCCACTCCGGTGTTGCCGGAGGTGGGTTCGACGATGGTTCCTCCCGGCCCGAGCAGGCCGTCACGTTCGGCAGCGTCGATCATCGAGACGGCGATCCTCTCTTTGATCGATCCGCCCGGATTCATGTGTTCGACTTTGGCGACGAGGTTCCCCGGAGGATGCAGGCGGGACAGCCGGACGAGCGGAGTGTGACCGATGGCGTCGACGACGCTGTCGTGGATCTGCATTCGGGGCAGCGTACAGGTCGTCGGTAGCCTTCGACTCGTGGCATCCGAACCCCCTGAATCGACCCAACTGATCGTCGTAGCCAACCGTCTGCCGGTACGTGTCGACGAAGACAGTGGGGAATGGGTCACCAGTCCGGGCGGTTTGGTGAGTGCGCTTGCCCCCGTTCTTCGGCAGCGCAAAGGGACCTGGATCGGCTGGCCGGGAACTCCCGATCAGGATCTCGCCCCGTTCACCGTCGACGACATCCACCAGGTGCCCGTCATGCTCACCGCCGCCGAGGTCGCCGACTTCTACGAAGGGTTTTGCAACGGCACGATCTGGCCGCTCTATCACGACGCGATTCGGCCCGTCGAGATCCACCGCCACTGGTGGCGGCCGTATCAAGAGGTGAACCGTCGCTTCGCCGAGGCGGTGTCGGCGATCGCCGAAGAGGGTGCTTCGGTGTGGGTGCAGGACTACCAGTTGCAATTGGTGCCCGAGATGCTCCACCTGGCCCGTCCTGACCTTCGGATCGGGTTCTTCCTCCACATTCCCTTCCCTCCCGTGGAGATCTTCGGTCGACTTCCGTGGCGGCACGAGATCGTGCGCGGCCTGCTCGGGGCGGACACCGTGGGCTTCCACACTCGCCAGTCGATGAACAACTTCGCCCGGGCGGCCCGTGCCTACGGGGGTGCGTCCGGCCCGGCGGAGGCTTTGAGCTTCGCCGAGCACACCACCCGGGCGGAGGTGCTCCCCATCTCGATCGACTTCGACGACTTCGAGCAGGTGGCAGCCGCCGAGACGACTCGACGGCTCGCGGCCGAGATCCGTCGGGATCTGGGAGATCCCGACCACGTGCTGTTGGGGGTCGACCGGCTCGACTACACCAAGGGCATCGATCTTCGGCTGCGAGCGTTCGAATCGCTGCTCGAATCGCGGCCCGACCTGGAGGGGAGGATCGTGCTCGTCCAGGTGGCCGTTCCCAGCCGGGAAGGGGTCGGTCAGTATCAGGAGATCCGACGCAGGGTCGAAGAGAACGTCGGTCGCATCAATGGCGCCTTCGGCCGATCCGACTGGACTCCGGTGCGGTACTACTACCGGGGCCTGGACCGGGACGAACTCATCGCCCACTACGTGGCGGCCGATGTGTTGCTGGTGACGCCGTTACGTGACGGAATGAACCTCGTCGCCAAGGAGTATGTGGCATGCCGGGTCGACGGCGACGGCGTGCTGGTGTTGAGCGAGTTCGCCGGAGCGGCCGAACAGCTCGATCAGGCCCTCATCGTCAACCCCTACGACCTCGACGGACTTGCCCGGATCGTCGGTGAGGCGGTGGACATGGCGCCGGAGGAACAGCGGGAACGGATGGCCGCACTCCGAGCCAACGTCCGACGCTGGGACGTGCATACGTGGGCAGCCCACGGGCTGGCCGGGATCACATGACCGACCGGTTGGACGAGATCGCCGCCGCCTCCCGGCTTCTGATCGGGCTGGACTTCGACGGCGTTCTAGCCGAGATCGTCCCTCGTCCCGAAGATGCGGTGCCGTTGGAAGGGGTCGGCGAGGTGTTGGCCGCACTCGTCGCCCTCCCTGGAGTGCGGGTAGCGGCCATCTCAGGACGACGCCGGGCCGACCTCGAATCTCGCCTCTCCCCGCCGGACGGTGTGATCCTGATCGGTGAGCACGGCGGCGATCGAGGAGAGGGGATCGTTTCGCGTCCCGTCCCATACGAAGAGGTTCGGGAAGCACTCGGGCGGATCGCCGAAGAGTTCGAAGGGGTGTGGGTGGAGGAGAAGCACACCGGGCTCACGTTGCACAGTCGGGCACTCACAGCCGACCAGGCGGACGAGGTGGCACGTCGAGCCGCAGTTGCACTCGACCGGATCGTGCCCGGGCTGCATGCTCCAGGCCACCGGGTCGTGGATGTGCGTTTGACAGGTGCCACCAAAGGAGATGCCGTCACCGATCTGCGGCACCCCGGCGAGGCGGTGCTCTACATCGGGGACGACACCACCGACGAGTCGGTGTTCGAGGTGCTGGGTGAGGGCGATCTCGGGGTCAAGGTAGGGCCGGGTCCCACGGCGGCGACCTGGAGACTGGCGGACCCGTCGGCGGTGGTTTCGTTCCTGCGAGAAGTCGTGTCCCGTCGGGACCGGTAGCCTCGAACCCCATGGGTCCCAAGCGGATCGTCGACCTCGCCATCGGGATCAACCTCGTCGTGATTCTGTTGGGTGCCTCCGTCAGAGCGACGGGATCCGGTGCCGGATGCGGCCGCTCCTGGCCCACGTGTCAGGGTCAACTGCTGCCGCAACTGCAGGGTGCGACGGCGATCGAGTTCACCCATCGGGCAGCATCCGGTATCGCGTTGTTGGTCGTCGCTTGGATGATCGTCAGCGTCTTCAGACACTCACAAGCGGGCTCGCTGGTGAGAGCCGGAGCGATCGCGGTCGGTGTTTCGATCGTGATCGAAGCACTCATCGGCATGGTGATCGTCCTGGCCGAATGGGTGGCGGACGATTCGTCGGTCGCCCGGGCGGTGTCGGTCCCGATCCACCTGGTGAGCACGTTCGTATTGCTCGCCGGCCTGGTCGCCACCCGATATTGGATGTCCTGGCCGGAAGCTCGTCACACCCGTCCGAGTTCCGGCATCGTCGTGTACGGACTCGGGATGCTGCTCATCGCCGCGACCGGGGCTGTGACCGCGCTGGCGGACACGCTGTTCCCCAAGGACTTCGCTGTTACCGCGGCGATGACGTCCGGCGAGCACTTCCTCACGCGGCTGCGGGTGGCGCACCCGATCGTCGCCGTGGTGGTGGGGGCGGGTGCCGCTTGGTTTGCGGCCCGGCGCACCGATGGCGCCGGTCGTGTTCCAGCCCGAATGGTCGTCGGCGCGGTCCTGGTGCAGATCGTCCTCGGAGGGGCCAACGTGGCGTACGGCACACCGCTGTGGCTTTCCCTCGCCCATCTTCTGGTTGCCGACGGACTGTGGATGGCATGGGTCTGGCTTGGACTGGAAGAAACCAGGGTGGTCGGGAATGTTCAGCCCGCTCTGGACGTTTCCTCCCATCCCTAGTTTCATTTGCCGTAGCACCCACCCCGAGACCCCATGCCGCTCACCTATTCCGAACTGATCGCACAGGCCAAGCGGGAGATCGCCGAGATCGACCCCGCCACCTTGGCTGCTCGGCTCGGCGGGGACTTCGTGTTGGTCGACGTGCGGGAAGGTGACGAGTACACCCAAGGTGCCATCCCCGGCGCCAAACACATTCCGCGCGGACTGCTGGAAGGCAACATCGCCATGCAGGTCCCGGACCCGTCGACTCCCCTGGTGTTGTACTGCGCCGGGGGGGCCCGTTCGGCTTTGGCTGCCAAGTCGCTGAAGGACATGGGCTATACCGATGTCAGTTCGCTTTCCGGCGGATTCGGCCGGTGGAAGAACGAAGGCCGACCGTGGGCCGAACCTGTCACCCTCACCTCCGAACAGAAGGCTCGCTACAGCCGGCACACCTTGCTCCCCGAGGTCGGCGAAGAAGGCCAGGCCAAGCTCCTCGACTCCAAGGTATTGCTGATCGGTGCCGGCGGGCTGGGGTCACCCGCCGCAATGTATTTGGCCGCTGCCGGAGTCGGCACGCTGGGGATCGTCGACTTCGACGTCGTGGACGCCTCCAACCTGCAGCGTCAGATCCTGCACAACGTGGATCGTCTTGGAGAAGCCAAGGTGGAGTCTGCCCGACAGACCCTTCAAGCCCTGAACCCGGACGTGAAGATCGAGCCCTACCGGGAGCGCCTGTCGGCGGACAATGTCCTCGACATCATGTCCGGATACGACCTGGTCGTGGACGGTGGAGACAACTTCCCGACCCGATATCTCGTCAACGACGCCTCGCTCCATCTCCGGATACCTGTCGTCCACGGGGCGATCTTCCGTTTCGAAGGCCAAGCCAGCGTGTTCCACCCTTACGAGGGGCCCTACTATCGATGCCTGTTCCCCAGCCGCCGCCGCCTGAACTCGCCCCGCCTTGCGCCGAGGCAGGGGTGTTGGGTGTGCTCCCCGGCATCGTCGGTTCCATCGAGGCGATGGAGGCGATCAAGGTCCTCCTCGGGATCGGTGAACCGTTGGTCGGCAGCCTCCTAACCTACGACGCCCTGACCCAGGACTTCCGTAAGCTCAAGCTTCGCCGCAATCCCTCCTGTCCGGCTTGTGCGGACCCGGAGATGCCTCCGGCCATCGTCGAGTACGACGATCTGTGTATGCCGGCCGGTTCGGTCGCCCGCACCATCTGACCGACCGGCCTCCCCGACCACAGCGTGACCGGCCCGCCCGGGCCCCGGCCAACAGGAGATCTCCATGTCCTCGACCACCACGATGGTGGACGTCAACGTCCCCCGTTTCAACCAAGCCCTCGTCGCAGTACTGACCGCTGTGGCGTTCATCTTCGATCAGCCGGCCCTGGTCGGTGCCACGTTCGTGGTGCTGTTGGTCTCGCTGGTCGGCGGCCCCCGCGTGGCGCTCTTCACCCGCGTCTACGTCGGTCTGATCCGGCCCCGCCTGCAGCCTGACGGGCCGACCGAGTTCGAGCCGGCTGCACCTCCACGCTTCGCTCAGCTCCTCGGCACGCTGTTTCTCGGCGGAGCGTCGGTGGCGCTCATCGGCGGGGCGACCGCACTCGGTTGGACCCTCACTCTTGTCGTGACCGCCCTCGCCGCCCTCGCCGCCACCACCCGGATCTGTGTCGGTTGCTTGATCTACGAGAAGGCGTGGGGATCATGATCGAACGCCTCCTGGTATTGCTTGCCGCCCTCACGCTGGCCCTGCTGTGGGTGCGATGGCTGGAACGCCGCCGCCCGTCCGGTCTGCGTGTGGCACCCGGCATCACGGTGTACACCGGGCCGGACTGTCGGCTGTGTGCCCCGCTTCTCGGCGAGCTGGAGCGGGTCGGTGCCGCCTATCGCCTGATCGATGTCAGCCGGGAGCCGGCAGCCGGGATCGGTTCCGTGCCCACCGTGGTGGTCGCAGACCAGGCCGGTGAGGTAGTGATTCGGCGGAGTGGTCGGTCGGCTATCACCGACCTGGATTCGGTGTTGGCGGTGGCTGCCAGTAGTGGCGCGGTAAGGGAGCCGACATGACCTTCGTGCCTGCTCAGATCGCCGAGGCGATGCTCGTCCACGCCGAGAATTGTCATCCGGAAGAGTCCTGCGGGCTCTTGGCGGCGGATCCGGAGGGGCATCTGCGGATGGCCTATCCGCTCACCAACGAGCTGCATTCGCCCACCAACTACACGATCGCTCCAAACGAACACTTTCGGGCGATTCGTCATGCCGAAGCTCAGGGCTGGGAGATCTGCGGGGTGTTCCACAGTCACCCTCACACCCAGGCCTATCCATCGCCGACCGACGTGCGTCTCGCCCCCGATCCGGGGTGGTTGTACGTCGTCATCGGAATGGAAGGACGCTCGCTGCCGGTCATCCGGGGATTCCGCATCGTTTCCGGCGACATCCACGAAGAAGCTCTAACCATCGGAGAGAGGAACACACCATGAGCGCAACCATCAACCTGCCCACCATTCTCCGCACCCACGCCGGAGGAAATCGGAGTATCGAAGCCGACGGTGCCACCGTAGGGGAGGTGTTCGAACACCTGTCCCGGCTGCATCCGAAACTCGGCGAGCAACTGTCGTCGCCGCAGGGAGGGCTACCGATCTTCGTCAATGTTTTCGTCGACGACGAGGACATCCGTTACCTGGACGGTCTGGAGACTCCGGTCGGGGATCGGAGCGAGATCACCATCCTGCCGGCGGTCGCCGGCGGATGACTCTCACCGTGGCTCGGTTCCATACCGGCCGAATGCGGGAGCTCGGTGTCGTCGAGACTCCACTCGTCCGTCTCGACGCGATCGCCCCACCGGGCCGGAAGATCTATGCCAAGGCGGAATGGCATCAGCCGACCGGCTCGGTGAAGGATCGGGTTGCGGCGGCGATGATTGCCGCAGCCGAGGCCGACGGGTTGCTGTCGCCGTCGACCCGGTTGGTCGAACCTTCCTCGGGGAACACTGGGATTGCGCTCGCCCGGATCGCCCGCCTGCTCGGGATTCCCCTCACCGTCCTCGTCCCCGACGACGTGTCCCGGGAGCGCATCGATCTGCTCTCTGCTTTCGGGGCGGAGGTCGTGTTCACGCCCGGTGCGGAAGGATCGAACGGTGCGGTACGCCGGGCCGAACTGCGAGCCGCCGAGAGCGGCGAGCTGATGCTGCATCAATATGAGAACCGGGCGAACCCCGACGCCCATCGGCTCACCACCGGTGCGGAGATCGCCTGGCAGTTGGAGGAGTTGGGTGAGCCTGCGCCGGCGATGTTCGTAGCGTCACTCGGTACCGGCGGCACCGTGATGGGTGCCGGCGCTGCGCTGCGTCTGACGTATCCCGACATCACCATCGTGGCGGCCGAACCCCCTGCCGGCGAGGCGATCTCCGGGCTGCGCACCATGGCTGACGGTTACCAACCGCCCATCTTCGACCCCGCCGCCATCGACGGACGGGCCTTGGTTCGTACCGGTCCAGCGATCGCCATGACCCGCCGGCTCCTGGCAGAAGAGGGTCTGTTCGTCGGACCGTCCTCCGGCGCGGCGGCACACGTCGCGGTGAAGCGGGCAGCCAGCCTTCCCGAAGGCTCGGTGGTCGTGACCCTCTTCCCCGACGCCGGGTGGAAATACCTCTCCACCGGAGTTTTCTCGGGAACACAGGAAGAGGCGGAGGCGGCCACGGACGGGGTCACCTTGTGGTGACGTTCTACGCTCGGCGGCGATGACACGGTACGGAGGCGTCGAGGCGGGCGGAACCAAGTTCGTCTGCGCCGTCGGCACGGGCCCCGACGACCTCTCCGACCGTGTCCGGATACCCACCACCACTCCCGACGAGACGCTCGGCAAGGTCGCCGAGTATTTCGCGTCCCGTCCGGTGGAGGCGGTGGGGATCGCCACCTTCGGGCCAGTCGAAACCCGCCGGTTGCATCCCGAGTATGGGCGTATCACCACCACTCCCAAGCAAGGATGGGAAGGAGCGGACTTGGTGGGAGCCGTCCGCTCGGTGCTGGACGTTCCCGTCACGGTCGACACCGACGTCAATGGGGCGGCGCTGGCCGAAGCACGGTGGGGTTCAGGGGCTGGTCGACACAATGTGCTGTATGTGACCGTCGGCACCGGACTGGGCGGAGGTGCTGTTATCGGGAACCGACCCCTGGTGGGCCTGGTGCATCCCGAAATGGGTCATGTGTCAGTGGAGCGACTGGACGGTGACCACTTCCCCGGCATCTGCCCGTTCCACCACGACTGCTTGGAAGGTATGGCGTCGGGTCCAGCCATGCAGCAGCGTTGGGGCAAACCTGCCGATGAGCTGTCTTCAGATCTCGAAGACGCGCTTGAGATCGAGGCCCACTATCTGGCGGCCGGGTTCCGTCAGTTCGTGTTCACGCTGGCTCCAGAGGTGATCGTGATGGGCGGGGGAGTGTCTCACCTCCCCGGCCTCCACGACCGGGTCAATCGGCGACTCGTGGGGATGATGGCGGGGTACGCCGTCCAGCCGGAGCACCGCGCCGGATTCGTCGTTCCTCCCGGCCTGGGTGACGATGCCGGGATCGCAGGAGCCCTCGCCCTCGCCGCTGGATAACCATGGGAACTCGGCGATGGTGCCGGGCGTTGTCTGGATAACGGACCCGGGGACGGGCGACCCACGAGCTTGCCGTGAGTGACACCCGCCCTCCCCTTCAGGCAGTGCCCTCCCCGGGTCCGCCACTGGTCATCGAAGCAAGCTGGGATTCGAGGTCTTCGCCGGTCTCCACCGGAAGCTGACACACGAAGTCCTCACAAACGAACGCACGGGTTCGTGTCCGGTCGAACCGGTCCGCCAGAAGCGGCACATGCTGTGCCCCCGAACCGTCCCGATCGACCGCCAGCACGATGTTCGGCCGATACCTATTCCACACGACGCGGGCGAGGTCATCCGACTTCGGGCCGGTGATGGCGATTTCCACAGGACCTGCGAGGTCGAAGTCGACGACCCCCAACATGTGCGCCACGGCAGACGGCGACCGTTCCACCAGCACGGCCGCAGCTCGCATGGCGCCCTCGGCGGCATCGATGAGATCGGCCTCGCCGGTGTAGGCGGCCAACCGCAGCAACGCTTCTGAAGCCATCGAGTTCCCTGACGGCGACGGATTGTCCATCAGATCCTTGTGGCGAACCAGCATCTGTTCGGCGTCGACGCCGCCAGCGTGGAAGCCGCCATCGTCGGCCGAGAACAGTTCGGGGATCTGTCGGGTCAAGCCCGAGGCCTCGGAGAACCAGCGCAGATCGCCGGTCGCCTCGTACAGGGTGAAGCAGGCCAGTGCCATCGCCGCCTGATCTTCCGCGAATCCCAGCACCGAGGCTTGGCCCCGCGCCCACACCCTGTGGAGACGGCCACCCTGTCGAACCGATCCCAGCACGAACTCGGCTGCTCGAATAGCACGGGCGATCAGGTCCGGACGGCCGAGGACTGCACCGGCTTCGGCGAACGCCTGTATCGCCAGGCCGTTCCACGCCGTCACCACCTTGTCGTCCAAACCAGGGCGGACCCGCCGGTCACGGATCTGACGCAGATGCAGGCGAACCTGGTCATCGAGCCGGCGGGCCTCGTCCGGGTTCAGACCCATCTCCTCGGCGACCTCCGACAGCAGCCGCGCGTGGTGGAGGATGTTCTCTCCCTCGAAGTTGCCGCCAGGAGTGATTCCGAAACGGCGAACAGCAAACTCTGCATCGGCGCCGAGAACCTCCCGGATCTCCGGTTCGCTCCACACGTAGAAGGCGCCCTCCCGGCCTTCCGAGTCGGCGTCTTCGGCTGAGGCGAAGCCGCCGTCTTTGAGTCCCAGGTCACGATCGATGTATTCCAGAGTGGACAACGCAACTTCGGTGAACCAACGAACTCCGAACACTTGGCCGGCGCGGACGTAGAGCCGAGCGAGCTGAGCGTTGTCGTACAGCATCTTCTCGAAGTGGGGGACGAGCCATTCACTGTCCACTGAGTATCTGGCGAACCCTCCTCCCACATGGTCGTGGATACCGCCCGCCGCCATCCGCTCCAGCGTGTGCCTGACCATCGAACCGGCACGCGGCGCCCACGGTCGCCCCGCTACACGCAGCAAGAATCCAACTGCCGGCTGTTGAGGGAACTTGGGAGCACCACCGAGGCCACCGTGGACCGGGTCGTAGGCCCGTTCCAGGTGCCGATACGCTTGTTCGAGCGAGGCATGGTCGGGCAGGGAGTCCGCGCTCGGTATCGGGCGACTGATCGCCTCGGTCAGGCGTTCTGCCTGCTCGGCCAGTTCCCCGCGACGTTCGGTCCACGCCTCACGAATCGCACTCAGCAACTGGCGGAACGACGGCATCCCGTGGCGAGGAGTGGAAGGGAAGTAGGTGCCCGCGTAGAACGGTCGTCGGTCGGTGTCCAAGAACACGGTCATCGGCCATCCACCTCGTCCGGTCATCGCCTGGGTGGCATTCATGTAGACGGCGTCGACATCGGGACGCTCCTCGCGATCGACCTTGATGTTGACGAACCCGTCGTTCATCAGGCGCGCCACATCCGGGTCCTCGAACGACTCGTGTGCCATGACGTGACACCAGTGACATGACGAGTAGCCGATGGAGAGGAGAATCGGTACGTCTCGTCTGCGCGCTTCGGAGAAGGCTTCCTCTCCCCACTCGAACCAGTCGACAGGATTGTCGGCGTGCTGGCGGAGATACGGCGAAGTGGAGTGTGCGAGGCGGTTGGGCATCCGGCCCTCCGGGTCGGGTGTCCGAGGGTATCGTCGGCGTTCTTCCCGCCCGCAGGCAGGTCGGCTCGGGTAGCGCCGGCCGGGTGCGAACCGTCTGCAACGTCGTCGACGCGCCGCACCGCAGGGAACAATTCCCCACAGGACGACGTTGTTGTGGATAAGTCTGTGGACAGGCTGGGGATCCCGTGGGGATGAACCTGGGGAAACGTGAGGTTTCGCCCCGGTTACCGTCGGGTAGACGAGAAACATGCTTCCAGGGGTTCACAAACCACTGTCCATCTGTCATATTGAGGCCCCGTGTCTCCTCGGTCCGCGAAATACAGGCGAGGCCCGAGCGACCCTCGCGACACCCGTGTCGGCGCATCCGCGGTCGATCGGGTTTCCGATCAGCGGTCGTTCATGAGGCAGGAGGCAGGCACAGCGGCGGGCAGGAATCTCCTCTCCGCGTCAACCGATTTCCCAACACAATCCATCGCCCTTCGGAGGTTCGATTCCCGTGGCATCCGCTGAAACGCGTAACAAGGCCGACAAAGAAAAGGCTCGCAAGTCGGTAGTGAGCAAACTGACCGACGAGCGTGGCCGTCTGACGACGGACCTCGTTTCGCAGTACCTGACCGCCATCGGCGAGTACGACCTGTTGACCGCTGAGCAGGAAGTCGAACTCGCCCAGCGCATCGAGGCTGGCGAAGAAGCAGCCGAACGCCTCGAAAAAGGTGACTTCTCCGGTAAGAAGGAAGAGATCGAGCTCCGGCGCCAGGAACGCAAGGGTCGCGAGGCCAAGGACGCATTCCTCACTGCCAACCTACGTCTGGTCGTCGCCAACGCTCGTCGGTACGCCAATACCTCCGGTATCGACTTTCTCGACCTGATCCAGGAAGGCAACCTCGGTCTGATCCGAGCGGTCGAGAAGTTCGACTGGCGGAAGGGATTCAAGTTCTCAACCTATGCCACGTGGTGGATTCGCCAGGCCATCACTCGCGCCATTGCCGACAAGTCCCGAACGGTTCGGATCCCGGTTCACCTTCACGACACCCTGGCGGCGGTCCGTGCCGCCCAGGCCAGCTTGAAGGCCGAGCTGGGACGTGATCCACGGCCCGAGGAGATCGCCGAAGAAGCCGGGGTCACCGTCGACAAGGTGGAACTCGCCCTCGGGGTCGCCGACACCGTGTCCCTCGAGCAGCCGGTCGGTGAAGACGGAGCCCAGCTGGGGGACTTCATCGAAGACGAGGACGCCGCCGACCCGGTGCAGATCACCGAAGAGATGGACGTCGCCAACTCGCTGCGTAAGTCCATCGAACGGCTGCCTCAGCGGGAAGGTCGCATCCTGGCGCTTCGGTACGGCTTCTACGACGGGGTGCCCCGCACCCTGGAAGAGATCGGCGAGGAGTTCAACCTCACCCGGGAACGCATCCGCCAGCTCGAGAAGTTGGCACTCTGCCGACTTCGCCACCCCTCCTTCGGCATCCGCGAACAAGACCTCATCTGACCACGTCCCCCCTTTTTCTTGGGGGGACCGAAGGGACGCGTAGCGGACTTTCGAGGGGGGTTGCGAGCGGAGCGAGCTCGTCGGTCCACCTCGTTCGGGGACCGCCCCCTCTCTTTGTCCCCCCTCTTTGGGGGGACAGGCCCGCCCCAAGCGGGCCAGGGGGGTACTGCGAGCGGAGCGAGCTCGTCGGTCCACCTGGTTCGGGGACCGCCCCCCTCTGCCATTTTCTCCCCCCGTTTGGGAGGAGAGGGCAGCGGCTTTGGGCCGGCCGAGGGGGGAGCGAGCGAAGCGAGTGGCGGGCTCGGCTGTCTCCCCCCAACGGGCTTCGCCCTGGGGGAAGAGAACTGCCCTACGGCTGGGAGGCCAGCCAGGCTTCCAGTTTCGGCATGGCCGCCTCGTAGCCGGCCGCGGCGACGGGACGCACGTTTTCGAAGTCCAGAAGCGAGATGCCCCGCAGGTCGAGATCGAGGTAGAGGTCGATGATCCCCGAGTCGATGTGTCGATTCTGCTCTCGAACCGAACCGGCGATCATGGTTCGCATCAACATGGCGGTGACGCCCGGATACTTCGCCCTGCCCTTGCCGGCGCGACCCCGCAGGGCTTCCCAGCCCGAAACGCTCAGCGCCATGTCGCCCTTGGCTCGTGGTCCTACCGGTGGGGCGACGTTGACCGCGATCACCGCGCCGTCCTCGACCTCAGTGCGCATCACGTCCACCGGGAGATTGTTGAGGACGCCTCCGTCGACCAGGAGATCCTCCCCCCATGGAACCGGGGGCATCACCCCGGGGATCGACACGCTGGCACGGATCACGGGGACCATCTCGCCACGCTGATGGATCACCGATGCGGATCGGGTCAGGTTGGTGGACATGCAGAAGAAGGGTCGCCACAGGTCTTCGAATTCCCATTCGGCGTATGCCTTGGTGATGGCCTCGCCTTTGACCAGCGACACCACCGGGATCGTGTAGTCGAGGAGGCCACGGAAGAGCTGGTCGGTGATGTCCACCGCATCGTCTGGTGTCAGCGCCATGGCGAAGGC
>JBKHXZ010000013.1:0-3851 GCA_046565785.1 Acidimicrobiia bacterium | reverse complement strand
GGGGGACGTCCGGGTTGGCGCCGAGTTTGGAACAGCTCGCCTCTTTCACCGGCGTGGGCCATTCCTCGAACATCCCGACCAGGCCCCGATTGGTCACACCCCAGATGCGATAGGCCAACACCGGCCATGGCGACCACGCCTCGTCGTGGTCTTCGGTGATCTCGGTGAGTTGCTCGCCGAGGACGAGTTCCAGAGCAGAGAGCAGCCCAGCCCGCTCGTCATCGAGCAGGGTGAGCTCGTCGAGGATCTCGTCGAGCCGGTCGGACAGCACTCCGATGCGAGAGGTGCGACGGGCGACCTGCTGTTCGAGTCGTACGACCTCAGGTGCCGGCTCCACTCCGTAGCGGTTTTCGAGTTCGGCCAGGCGGGTGCGGAGTCGATTCACCCGCCCGAGCCGGTCGAGCGAGGTGGGACCGTAGAGCGGGGGAGTCGCCATGCGAACCGAAGCTAGGCCATCGAACACCTGTTCGTCAACGCCCAAGTGTGCGCGTTTTTCGCGATCTCGGGCAAGACTTCGCGTACCCAGGGTTCCTACGGACGCCGGCGTCCATCGGAACCCTGGGTACGAGCTCAGTAGGTCTGGAAGGTGACTCGGGTGAGGGTGTCGAGGCTGTGGATGGCGATGCCGCCGTGGGTGATGGTGTAGACGTAGCCGTCGATGACGATCGTCCGCTGTGGAACCACCCGGTACGGGTCGATCCGGCCCCAGTCGTCCTCCGAGTCCAGTACCACCGCCGAATCGCCTTCGGCTCGCAGCACCCCGGCCAGCGACAGCGTGTCGCCTTCCACCCGGATCGCCAGCACCCCGGCGTCGAAGGTGGAAGTCTCCTTGCCGGTTCCTTCGTCGATCGCCCAATCCCACCGCTCGTATGGGGCGAGGGCCGTGCCGTCGATGTAGGTGAACGCCAGGTGGTTGCCCTCAGCCTGGGACCAACCGCCCTCCAGGGTGATCTGGTCGATGCGCTGCGGCGAAGCCGGGTTGGACACGTCGAAGAGCGACACCTGAGTTCCGAGCACCCGCCCGTCCTCGTCTGCGTCCTGGCCGACACCCAGCAACCTTCCGTCGCCCACCGGATGCAGATAGGCCGAGTAGCCGGGGATCTTCAGCTCGCCGACCACCGCCGGCGACGTCGGAGTGGACAGGTCCACGACATACAGCGGGTCGGTCTGACGGAACGTCACCACATAGCCAAGCTCACCCATGAACCGCACAGCGAAGATGCGTTCGGTCAGCCCCAGTCCGTCCACCATGCCGATGGTGTTGAGCCGGTCACCGCTGGGCCGCAACACTGTGACTCGGCTCTCGGACTCGTCGGAGATCCACCAGTCGCCGGGCGAGGTGGTCGACGCCACCCGCAGGTCGCCGTTCCATTCGTCCATGGCGAACTGGTTCAACAAGAAGCCCTCCACCTCACCGCTCGCCACATAGGCGGGTACGCCCGCCGTGGTGTCGAACTTGTGGATCTGGGTGGTGAACCCGTCGGCGGCGTCCTGTGCCTCGCCTTCGGTCATGATCCGCCAGTCCATCCAGCGTTGGGTGGCCAGGTACACCGAGTCGGCGGTGGCATACATCGTGGCTCCGGAAGCCACCACCCCGGCATCCGCCCACGTTCCGATGCCCGCTCCGACGTCGAAGGTGAGCAGGGACAGGGTGTCGATCCCGGAGAAGGTGTTCGGCGCCATGACCTTGGTGCAGTCGAGGAGCTGACCTTCCGAAATGACATTGCCGGCGCCGTCACTGAGCACGTGATACGGCAGCCAGTTCTCGAGAGTCGAGTTGCGGATGATCTCCCGGTTGGCTTCGGTCGCTTCCCGCTCGGCGCGCAACCCACCACCTGACGGAGTCACGAATTCCAGCCCCACAGGCATCGAATTGAGGGCGAGCCGGATCGACCCGTCCACGTTGCGAGCGGAGATGAACGAACCGTCCATGTCGAGGGTGCGGACGATCGTCGGATTGGCGGCATCGGAGACGTCGATCTCGGCGATGCGGGTGATCGACGTCCAGTATCCGGGGGCGATCCGGGAGTCGGAGGCAAGCGGAGTGACTTCCCCGCCCCACACCTGTCCGACGGCCAGCACCGTGTCGCCCTGCAGCAGGATTCCCTGCGGCCACCAGTCCCGGAAGCTCAGTGATCCGGCCATGGTGATCCCCGGGTCGCCGACGACTCCGACCCGCAGCACCCCGTCGACCACGGTGTAGATACGGTTGCCGTCGGTCTTGACGATGTCGATCTCGTCGACCCCGGTCACCTGGTTGTTCGATTCGGTGTACGAACGGGAGGACCCGTCGCCACCGGCGGCGGTGTCGGCCGCGGACTCTTCGGCTGCCATGTCCACGGCGTCGCCGAACATCCAGATCGGCCCACCGAGCCCATACGGCCCGACGATGTCGACGGCGTGGGAGATGTAGTAGTCGAGCAGGTCGTCGCACGTGTCGAAGGTCTGGAACGCAGCCCCGACGATGGTCCGAGATGTGGTCGTCGGGCCGTCGCCCGGGCCGTCGACGGCGATGGGATTGCATGCCGCCAGGACGATCCCCAGCAGGCCGATGACTGCTGCACTGCGCCGCATTGTCGAACTCCCTCGATGTAGGTGACGTTCAGACGTCGGCGCCCTCGATCCGGTTCCCGGTCAGCACACTCCGTCTGGGCCGCACATCTCGCCTGCGAGAGGGGCGAGCGAATCCAATACTCCCAGCATCCGGTCGGCGGTGGTGTAACCCCTGGTCACGATGTGACCCTGGTCTCCGGTGCGGTAGATCACCGTCGGGAACCCGCCGATACCCCACTTGTGGACCTGGGCGAAATCCCGCCAGGTGGCCTTGACGCCCGCATCGGATGCGAACGTCGTCCAGTAGGCGTCGTGGTCGACGTCGAAGGTGGAGACCAGCCCTTCGAGCTCCGCGCGACCGGCCGGAACGACGCCTTCGACGTAGAAGAGTCGCTGGATCGCCTTGAAGAGGGGCCAGGCCTGTGCCTCGTCGAGTTCCCGCATCACCACCACCGCCCGACACGCCGGTTCGGTGTCGTAGAGCCAGCCGCGCCGTGCCAACAGCCCGAAGTCGAAAGGCTGTCCGGATCGTTCGGAGACGTCACGCCAGTGGTGGGTGAGGGAGGCGGCCATCTGTTCGTCTACTTCCCGGGCGTTCGGTCCGGGACGCAACCCACCCAACACGATCGAGAACGGAAGATCGGTTCGTGCCGCCGCCACCCGGTCGAGTTCGGGGGCGATGCCCCAACACCACGAACACAGCGGGTCGCCGACGTAGATCAACTCTTCGGTCGTCATGTGCACACCTCGATGGAACGTCGGGAGAGTCTGGCTGATTCCGCCCTACTCCCCGGCTGCCAGACTTCCCGGTCGATGCGCACGATCACCGTCGATCCCGAACATCCCGATTCCAGCGACTTGCGTCCGGCCGCCGATGCGCTGCTGGCCGGGGGGCTGGTGGCGTTCCCTACCGAAACCGTATACGGGCTCGGTGCGCTGGCACTGGACA
This sequence comes from Acidimicrobiia bacterium, assembly GCA_046565785.1. GTDB lineage: Bacteria > Actinomycetota > Acidimicrobiia > Spongiisociales > ZC4RG35 > DATHWB01. The sequence continues at coordinate 349 of JBKHXZ010000013.1, read as the reverse complement.
CCGTCGCGGCGGCTCGGATCTTCGCCGCCAAGGGTCGTCCGGCAGACGACCCGCTGATCGTCCACGTCCGACCGCATTGGGATCTCGTCCGGGTCTTCGCCGAAGTCGACGACACCATGCGCCGCCTGATCGACACCCACTGGCCCGGTCCCCTCACCGTCGTCGGCCCCAAATCCGATGCGGTGCCGGACGTCGTCACTTCGGGCCGTCGGACGGTGGCGGTTCGCGCCCCGAGCCATCCGGTGGCCCGTACCCTGCTGGATCTGGTGGGCGAGCCGATCGCCGCGCCCAGCGCCAACCGCTTCTCCTATGTGTCGCATACCACTGCCGACCATGTCGCCGCCGACCT
>JBKHXZ010000012.1:0-17134 GCA_046565785.1 Acidimicrobiia bacterium | reverse complement strand
ACCGCATCCGTCGTGCGACGTCGGAGAACCGCTCCGCACCTCCTCGGGGAAGGTCCTCGCCGTCGACGAACACTCGCCGCACCGTTTCGTCGCCGCTGGCGATCAGATCGTCGTACAACGCTCCTTCCCACTCCCCGAACGCCATCTCCATCAGGTCGTCGTCGGGAAGCGGAGTGGGCGGAGCCAAAGCAGCCGCGGTCTCCATCGCTCGCTGGATGGGCGAGGTCCACAAGCGGTCGACCCGTCCGTAGCTGCGGGCGAACGCCGCCGCCTGCGCATGCCCTTCGTAGGCCAGCCCCCAACAGGTCTGGCCTTGGATCCGCCGATCCTGGTTGGCGTTGGTCACCCCGTGACGCAGGAAGCCGATCACCGGTTTGCCTTCCGCCCGCATCCGCCCCAGGAAGCCTTCATCCCATCCGAGGTGGGTGGCATCGTTGAAAGTCTGCAGACGGAACCGGGGTGGTTCGCTCCCGATCGCCTCGTATCGGATTTCGGTGAGCGACGTGTTGGTGACGATCGGAAAGGTGCGCCGGTCGATACGTCCCATGAGCCGGCCGACGAATGTGTCGATCAGCCCGCCGTGGGTGACGACCAGTGCCGACCCGGAGCCCAGCCTGGCAGCCAGCGCTTCGAGGGCGGTATGGGCGCGCTCTTCGAACTCGGCGATGGTCTCGCCCACCTTCCCGAACTTGACAGCGTCACCGGCTCGAATCGCCTCCAGCAGGTCGGGATGCTCGGCGGCGACTTCTGCGAAGGTGCGGCCTTCCCAGTCACCCAGGTTCATCTCCCGCCATGCCGGGTCGGTCTCCACCGGATGTCCGACGGCAAGAGCGGTCTCGTGGGCCCGCTCGAGATCCGACGAAACGACGAGGTCGAACGATCTGCCGGCCAGCCTCTCGCCGAGAGCCGCCGCCTGACGCCGGCCGTTTGCCGACAGGGGGGCATCTCCCTGTCCCTGCCAGATTTCGGCCTCGTTGGCTTCGGAACGGGCGTGGCGGACGAGTGTGATGGAGACGGTCATGGGTGCCCTCACGAAGGTAGCGCGACGAAAGGAGCCCCCGACAATCCGTCGGGGGCTCCTTTGGTCGGGTCTCGGACGACTCAGACGAAGGCGCTGGCGAAGATCAGCGACACGATCGTCATGACCTTGATGACGATGTTCATGGCCGGTCCGGACGTGTCCTTGAACGGGTCGCCGACGGTGTCGCCGATGACGGCCGCCTTGTGCTCGTCCGACCCCTTGCCACCGAAAGCGCCGGCCTCGATGAACTTCTTGGCGTTGTCCCACGCACCACCGGAGTTCGCCATGAAGATGGCGAGCAGGAAGCCGGTGACGAGAGCACCGGCGAGGAAGCCACCCAACATCTCCGGGTCGTAGAAGCCGATGATGAGGGGCAGGACCACGGCTGCCGCACCGGGGATGATCATCTCCCGCAGGGCGGCGGCGGTGGCGATGTCGACACACTTGGCGTATTCGGCTCTCGCCTCCGGGTCGCCGTCCTTCAGGCCGGGGATCTCCCGGAACTGGCGACGGACCTCGTCGATCATCCGATTGGCGGACCGCCCCACGGCGTTCATGGTCATCGCCGCGAAGAGGAACGGGAAGGCGGCCCCCACAAACAGCCCGATCACGGTTTCCACATCGACCAGGTTGATCGCCTCGAGTTGGACGGCCTGGGTGTAGGTGGCGAACAGCGCCAATGCGGTGACCGCGGCCGAAGCAATGGCGAAGCCCTTGGCGACCGCCGCGGTGGTGTTCCCGAGCGAGTCGAGGGCGTCGGTGGCCTCGCGAACCTCCTTGGGGAGGTGGGCCATTTCGGCGATACCGCCGGCGTTGTCGGCGATCGGTCCGTAGGCGTCCACCGAGATGGTGATGCCGAGGGTGGCGAGCACCCCGATGGCTGCGACCGACACCCCGTAGATGCCGCCACCGGCGACGTCACCGAAAGCCCAGTCCCCGGCGAAGAACGCCACGGCGATACCGGCGGCAACCACACCGACCGAGAATGCGGCGGACCGCATCCCCTCGGCGATCCCCGAGATGATCACAGTCGCCGGACCCGTCTGGCTCTGCCGGGCGATCTCTTTGACCGTCTTGTACTCGTCGGAGGTGAACCATTCGGAGATCTTGCCGACGAACCAGCCGACGATCAGACCACCCACCACCGAGAACCAGAGACCGATCGGGTTGTCCAGGCCAGCATCGCCGAACACCCAGTACACGAGTCCGAGGGTGCCCAGCGCAGTGACGATCAGCGCGAAGTTGGTGCCGCGATGGAGGGCAGCGGCCAGGTGGCTCTCGTCTTTCGCCTTGACCAGGAACGAACCGATGATCGAAGCGAACATCCCGATCGCACCCACGGCGAGCGGGAACATGATGGCCGCCACCTGCAGGACATCGTTGCCCGAGAACACGAGCGCAGCGAAGGCGATCGGCGCGACCAGCGAGCCCACGTAGGACTCGAACAGGTCGGCACCCATGCCGGCGACGTCACCGACGTTGTCACCCACGTTGTCGGCGATCACCGCCGGATTGCGAGGGTCGTCTTCGGGGATCCCCGCCTCGACCTTTCCGACCAGGTCGGCACCCACGTCGGCGGCCTTCGTGTAGATGCCGCCGCCGACACGAGCGAACAGGGCGATGGACGAGCCGCCGAGACCGACGGCGGTCACGATGTCCGCCCAGCCGTCGAGGTCGAGAACGTTGCGGAACAGGATGTAGGCAACGACGACGCCGAGGAGACCGAAACCGGCGACGGTGAATCCCATCACCGCACCGCCGCGGAAGGCGACCGGCAGCGCAGCGGGAATGCCCCCGGTGCGAGCGGCTTCGGTGGTCCGAGCGTTGGATGCGGTGGCGATCCTCATGCCGACGAAACCGGCCGCCGCCGACAAGACGGCACCGGCCACGTAGGCGATCGCACCCCAGGGTCGACCCCATTCGAGGAAGATGAAGATGAGAACGGCCATAGCGGCGACGAAGGCCGCCACCCAGGTGTATTCGCGGCGGATGAAGGCCATCGCGCCTTCGCGGATGGCGGTTGCCAACTCCACCATGCGCTCGTTGCCCTGGGATGTGGCGAGCACTGCCCGGGTGTAGAACACCGCGAGCCCCAGTGCCGCCACCCCGGCCACGAGCGCGATCGACAGGACTGTGTTTGTCATCGCGTGTTCTCTCCCGGAACGACTTGAAGGGGGCGGCGCAGTATATGAACGGCACCTCGCGGCCTACCAACTCGAACGGGGAACTCGTCGCCGGAAACGCCCGGGACAGCACATCGGCACATGGCCAGCACACCAACCCCGATCTGGACCGCATCGGGTCGAGAACCTCGGTAGCTTCCCACTGGGCATCTGCGAACTGGGAGGGACTCGATGAACCGTAGGAAACGCGCCGCGAGCATTGTGGCGGCGCTGGCACTCGTGATGAGCGTCGTACCGCTCATGGCACTCCCGGCCGCCGCCGTCTCGGCACCCGAGGTGGTTGCGACCGGGCTGAACGCTCCGTACAAGCTGACACAAGGCGCCGATGGCGCCATCTACGTCGCCGAAGCCGGGACCGGCGGTGACACCTGCGCCGAGATCATCGGACCGGAAGGCGCACCCGTCGACGCCTGCGTCGGCGAGACCGGGTCGGTGACGAAGATCACCGCCGCCGGCCAGTCCCGTGTGGCCACCGGTCTGCCGTCGGTTTCTCTCGGCCAAGAGGTGATCGGGCCGACCGGCATCGGATTCGACGCATCCAACCGTCTGCACGTCACCGTCGGGCTGGGCGGCAACGTCGATTCACGGGCAACGTTGGGCAACGAGCTGTTCGGGACGCTGTTACGGATCCCCGTGAGCGGCGACCCCGTCCTCGTCTCCGACCTGACCGCCTACGAACAGGAGAACGACCCGGTGGCCGGCGGGCACGGACCTGACTCCAACCCCTTCGGGCTCGCATTCGACGGATCCGACGCCCTGGTCGTGGACGCTGGAGCCAACGCGTTGCTGCGGGTGAAGTCGGACGGAACGACGAGCACCGAAGCGGTGTTCCCCACCCAGTTCGTCGATCCCCCGGCGTTCCTCGGCATCCCCGGGCCGTTCCCGATGGAGGCGGTGCCCACCGGCATCACCATCACCGACGGCGGACGGATCATGGTCGGCAACCTGACCGGATTCCCGTTCATGCCGGGCTACGCCCGGGTGGTGGCGGTCGTGGGCGGCAACCTGATCGCCGAAGAGGCCGGATTCACCAACATCATCGACATCGCTTCGGCCCCCGACGGAAGCCTGTACGTCCTGGAATTCGCCTCCAACAGCCTGCTGTCGCCCGACGGGCCACAGGCCGCCCTCACCCAGGTGCGGCCGGACGGCACCCGCAAGGTGCTGCTCTACGGCAGCCAACTGCCGGTTCCGGGTGGTGTGACGGTCGCCGACGACGGGATGGTCTACGTCTCGGCCTGCACCCTGTGCGGACCGGGTCAGGGCATGGTGTGGAAGATCGACCCGTCCGTCGCCGGGGACGCTGCCACCGCAGCCGCCTGCGACCCGGCCTCGGTTCCCGGCACCTCCTACACCGACACGAAGTCCAGCACACATCGTGAAGCGATCGACTGTGTGGCCTGGTGGGGCGTGATGAACGGGTTCAGCACGACGGCGTTCGGGCCGACGAGTTCGCTCACCCGGGAACAGGCTGCGTCGGTGATCCTGCGAGCGATCACCGCCGCCGACGTCGCCGTCATCCAAGGTGCGGCCGATGCCTTCACCGACGACGACGGGTCGCCGCACGAGGCGGACATCGACATCCTCGCCGCCATGGGTGTCATCCAAGGAAGGGTGGACGGCACGTTCGATCCCACCGCACCCGTGTCCCGGGCCGAGTTGGCCTCGCTCATGGCGCGGGCCTACGAGGTGGTCTCCGGCGAGGCTCTGGCTGCCGGAGCCAACGCGTTCGACGACGACAGTGCATCCGGTCACGAGGCGGCGATAAACGCCGTCGCCGCGGCCGGCTGGATGAACGGGATCGGTGGCGGTCTGTTCAACCCGCACGCCGACGCCACCCGGGCGCAGGTGGCTTCGGTCGTTGCCCGGATGCTGTCGACCCTGGTCGACGAAGGCCTGGCCTCGACCCCGGGTAGCTGAGACAGGGCGGTGTGGGGTGGGAGTGGTGACTCCTACCCCACACCGGTCCGTTAGGGTCGCCGCCCGTGTCTGGTCTTCGACTCGCTGCGGCGTTCCTCTTGGTGGTTTCGTTGGTGGCTGCCTGTTCGACCACCGAACCCGAAGCGGTGGCCAGCATCCCGGCAACACCATCGACGACGACGTCGACAACCACCACTACCACCGCATCCGCCCCACCCATGACGGTGACGGGCGTCCCCGCCGAACTCGCACGGCTGGTCGCATCCGTTTACGAACACGCCGCCGACGTCGGGGATTCGCCGGTCGACGCTGCGCTGCTTCCCGTTCGCGGGATCGGGCGAGGGATGGCAGGCAGAACCGCCGTCGGAGGCACGGGTCGACTCGGTGACGTCGACATCGCCTTCGTGGGAGCCGGTCCCGATCTGATCGCCGCGGTGGACGACGGGACGGGATGGCGGGTCGTGGCCGTCGATCTGCCGTCACTCGACCATCGCAATCTCGGCTTCGAGTCGGCTGTGGTTGCGGTGGTCGGCTCCGACGCTCGCCCGGGCGAAGATCCGCTGCGAGCCCGCGCCGACTCGCTGCATCTCATCGGGTTCGACGGAGTTCGGGCATCCTTCGACATCGTGGGCATCCCCCGGGACTCGTGGGTGAGCGTTCCCGGGCACGGGTTCGCCAAGATCACGTCCTCGCTCGCCCTCGGCGGGCCGTCCACCCTGCGGGCCACTCTGGAAGGCCTCGCCGGCTATCCGTTGAACGGAATGGCGATCGCCGGTTTCGAAGGGTTCCAAGAAGCCCTGGGCAACGTGCTGGGTGGCGTCCAGATCACCCTCGACGCCCCGATCACCGACGCTGCCGCCGGCGCCGACTTCCCGGCCGGAGACCAATACATGAACGGACCCGACGCACTCGCTTTCGCCCGCGCCCGGAAGAGTCTGGTCCTGGGCGACATCGACCGTCAACGCAACGGCGGGTCGATCCTGATCGCCGCCGCCTTCACCGCTCGCCATCGGCCAGTGGAGGACACCGCCCGCCTGTTGGCCGGCGCCGCCGAATGGGGCTGGACCGACCTCGACCCCACCCTCCTCGTCCGGTTGGCGGCGACGGTGCGTACCGCCCCACCGCTCACCGCCCGCAACGAGGTCCTGGCGGGCGTCCCGGGTGAGCGGGGTGCATCGTCGACGATCGAGTTGACTCCGGCGGCACACGCCATGCTGGCCGACCTGGCCGACGGATCGCTCGACGGCTGATCAGACGGCCGCAAGCTGGTGGGCGGACTCTTCCTGAGCGATCTCGATGAAACGGCGCACCGCGGCACGGTCGTCACCCTGACGGGTGACCAACACCACGACTCGAGGGGGAAGCGGAGGGTCGATCGGCCGTACCACCACACCCGGGTCGGACGAGTCCACCGCCAGCGCAGGCACCACGGCAACACCATTGCCGGCCCGCACCATCGCCTGAACGGCAGCGTTGTCGTTGGAACGGAACACGTAGCGCCCTTCCAACCCATGACTGCGTAGGCCGGCGTCGATCCGGATCTGGCAGACATCGCTGGCGTGCTGGCCGATCATCGGCAGTCCGGCCAGGTCGTGCAACGAATACGCGTCCTGCGCCGATGCTGCCGGTGCGATGACCACGTACTGGTCTTCGAAGAGGGGGATGGTCTCGAATCCCGGCCAGTCCTGTTCTTCCCGCACCCAGAAGGTGAGGTCGAGTCGACGGTCGGAGAGCGCCGACTCCAAGACGTTGCGCGAGTTCGACTCCAGCAGGTCGACCTGAAGGTCGGGACGCTCGACCCCCAGCACACCGATGATCGCTGGAAGCAGACGAACCGAGACGCTTTGGAAGGTGCCGACGGCGATCCGACCGACATGGCCGTCCACGAAACGGTCGAGGTCGTCTTCGATCCGGTGCATGCCCCCAACCAGCTCCTCGACCCGAGGTAACAGGATTTCACCGGCGGGTGTCAGCTCGATCGGCTTTGGACCGCCCGGCCGGTGGAAGAGTGGGTGACCGACCACCGCCTCCAACCGGGCGATCTGCTGACTCACCGCCGACTGGGTGTAGCCAAGGGCGGCGGCGGCACGTCCGAACGACCGATGGTTCGCCACCTCCCGGAAGGTGAGCAGATGACGCAGCTCCAGATCGTGGATGTTCATAAGCGGTGCTGATTGTAGTCATGCGGAACGATCGTTGGACGCGATCGACCGGTCCCCGTACGTTGGCATCAGAAAGGAGACCACACCGTGTACGACACTCTCAGCCACGACGTCGCCGTCTTCGGAATCGACCGGTTCGACGAAGAGGTGCGCGCCATCGCCGACCACGCCTACCGCCGGGGCGTCGCACCCATCCTGGCCGGCATCCTCAGCGATCCGGCTGCACCGCCGGTGGCACGGGAACGCGCCTTCGCTCGACTGGTGGCAGCCCTGCAACGCCACCCGGACGGCATCATCACCGCCGCATGAGGCAGCCGGCAGTTCAGAACAGATACGGGTCGGGTCGGTGGCGACGGCGTCTGATCGACACCACCGACCAGCCCACCAAGACCAGCACGATCGGGATCGACGGGAACACCCGCAACCACGCCATCGCCCGATCGAACCCCGACGGTTCGTAGACCACCGGCGGCCCGAACTGGGCGGTCAACGCTCCCAACTCCAAACCACTGATCTCCCCCGCCGCCGGCACCAGCACCTCCTCGATCCCCACCGCCTGATAGGTCGGAGCATCGGCCGGAACCAAACACGGCCGGATCTCACCCGAAGTCGCCCACCGCTCGACCACCACCCCGCCCCACACCCGGGTTACCGCCGAGATCGACGCACCCCACGGAAGCGGATTCGACACCACCCGAGTCCGCTCCACCACACCGCGCACGGCCGGACGGGAAGCACCACGAACGAGATCCAGCGACTCACAGGTGGGCACATCTGCAGACAGCGGCGCGGCCAGCGCCGTGGCCAGTGCCAGGACGATCAGAAGCGGCTGGCAGCCCACGTCTCGAACTCCGCTGTCGCCACTGTGTTGGCGACGTCGGACCGTTCCGCCCAACCGCGCTGGGCGTTCCACACTCCGAACTGCATGCGCACCAGATCGTTGACGTGATGCGAGTCGGTCGAAAGCACCAGACGAACCCCGGCACCCACCGCCCGCCGAACGACCGACGACGACGCATCCAGACGTTCCAAAGCCCCGTTGACCTCCAGGCCGACTCCGGAGACCTGTAGCGCCTCCAAGACGCTGTCGAGATCGAGCTCGATCCCAGGACGGCGTCCGATGTAACGACCGGTGAGATGCCCGACGGCGTTGACCGACGGGTCGGAGATCGCCTTGATCAGCCGGGCGGTCTGCTCCTCGGCCGACAGATCGAACGCAGAGTGCACCGACGCCACACACCAGTCGAACATCGCCCGGAACTCCGGGTCGTAGTCGAGGCTTCCGTCCGGGCCGATGTTGAGTTCGCAGCCGAAAAGCAGCCGGATGTCGCCCCGCTGCTGTTCCAGGTTCCTGACCCGGTCACGGTGCTCCACCATCCGCTCTCGGGACAGTCCGTTGATCGCCAGATCCTCACCGTGATCGGTGATCGCCACGTATTGGTACCCGGCGTCGACAGCCGCCTGCACCATGTCCTCGAGACTCGACCGCCCGTCCCCCGACCAGTCGGTGTGGAAATGCAGGTCGCCGCGGATGTCGGCACGCCGCACCAGCTCAGGCAGATTCCCGTTCGCCGCCGCGGCGATCTCACCTGCTCCTTCCCGCAGCGGCGGTTCGATGAAGTCCAACTCCAAAGCGGTGTAGATCGACGCTTCGGTCTCAGAAGCGACGAGCTGGTCGTCGGTGGTGAACAGTCCGTACTCGTTGAGCAGCATCTGACGGTCGATGGCGCGCTGGCGCAATTCGATGTTGTGGGCTTTCGATCCGGTGAAATACAAGATGGCCGCACCGAACTGTTGGGGCGAGACCACCCGCACGTCGATCTGCAGGCCCTCCCGGGTCAGGATCGAGGTCTTGGTGTCGCCGGCCGCCATCACCTCGGTCGCCACACGGTGGGTACGGACGGCCTCCATCACCCGAGCAGGATCATCAGCTGCGACGGTGATGTCGACGTCCCCGATGGTCTCGGCAAAGCGACGTAGGCTCCCGCAGTACTGGACCCGACTCACCCCGTCGAGCACCTCCAAGTCGGCCACCATCCGTACCGCCACGTCCATCGCCTCGGCGATCGGCGTACGTCGGTCTTTGCCGTGCATTCCCAACCGTTCGATCGCCATGGCGATCTTCTCCTCGGAGGTCTTGCCCAGTCCGGGCACCGTACGCAACTGTTCGCTGGCTATCGCCGCCTTCAAGTCGTCCAGGTTTTCGATCCCGAGTTCGGCCCGTAGCGCTTTCAGCGTCTTGGGGCCCACCCCGGGAATCTTGGAAAGGGCGACGAACTCCGGCGGGTAGAGCGCCCGCAGGCGCTCGATCTTGTCGACGGTCCCAGTGGCGAGGAACTCGAGGATCTTGTCGGCGGTCGACCCACCCACGCCGTCGAGTGCGGTGAGTTCCTTCTTGTCCATCGAGGTGACATCCACCCCGGCCGACTCGATCGCCGCTACCGCCTTCTCGTAGGCCCGTGCCTTGAACGACTGTGGACTGCCCTCGTCGAGGACCGTGAGCGCGTGGAGTTCCCACAACATGGCGATGACGTCGCGGGTGTGCACGAGGGTCACGCTACCCGCCCGGGAGCGTCCGAACCGGTGTGTCTTGTCGGAGGCCCCGTGTACCGTTCCGGGCGATTCCCGATGACCACCAGACCAACCCGGACCGGCCCCGACGAGAACGAGAAGAAGCCTCCCGCCTGGCGAGTGGAGGGGATGCCCCCGCGTGAGAGCGAGGACGACAAGGAGTCACGTCTCCTCCCCACCCCACCGGGAGGACGCTGGTTCTGGATCCTGCTGGTCGGTCTGCTCGCCTTCAACGTGTTCGTGTCCAACACGCTGCTGCAACCCGACCCGCGCATCGCCATCTCGTATTCGGATTTCCTCGATCAGATCGACGCCGACAACGTCGAGAGCGTTTCGGCCACCGGAGAAACGATCCACGCCGTGCTAAACGCCGAGATCGAAGACCCCAACGATCCGGAGGTCACCTCGGACCTAATCGAAACCGAGCGCCCCACCTTCGCCCAAGACGACCTCCTCGCCACCCTCCGCGCCAGAGGCGTGGAAGTGAATGCGGAAGACCCGGACTTCGTGCCGTTGTGGCAGCAAGTGATCTTCGGTTTCGGACCGACCCTGTTCATCCTCTGGCTGTTCTTCTACATGTTCCGCAGGGCCGGGTCTGCGCTCGGCGGCGGGGCGCTCGGACTCGGACGGTCGAGGGCCAAACGGTACGAGGACACAGGCAGCCGAACCACCTTCGACGACGTCGCCGGCATCGAAGACGCCGAAGAGGAACTGGCCGAAATCGTCGACTTCCTGAAGAACCCCTCGAAATACACCGCCCTCGGCGGCCGGATCCCCAAGGGTGTGCTGTTGTCGGGTCAGCCCGGCACCGGCAAGACCCTCCTGGCTCGTGCCGTCGCCGGGGAGGCCAACGTCCCGTTCTTCTCGATGAGCGCCTCGGAGTTCATCGAAATGGTGGTGGGAGTGGGCGCCAGTCGGGTACGGGATCTGTTCACGCAGGCCAAACAGGTGGCGCCGGCGATCATCTTCATCGACGAACTCGACGCCATCGGGCGATCCCGCAGCGGGTCGGGGGCGAGCCTGGGCGGCCACGACGAGCGCGAGCAGACCCTCAATCAGATCCTCACCGAGATGGACGGGTTCGACGGCTCCGAAGGGGTGATCGTGATCGGAGCCACCAACCGGCCCGAGATTCTCGACGCAGCCCCGCTGCGTCCCGGACGCTTCGACCGCCAGGTGCCGGTTTCGCCCCCGGATCAGGCCGGCCGCAAGAAGATCCTCGAAGTCCACACCCGCAAGGTTCCGCTCGGTGACGACGTCGACTTGGGAGCCATCGCTTCCACCACCCCGGGCATGGTCGGCGCCGACCTGGCCAACCTGGTGAACGAGGCCGCGCTCATGGCCGCCCGCCGCAACCACGACAAGGTGATGATTGCGGACTTCACCGACGCCCTCGAAAAGATCGTCCTCGGCACCGAACGACGGATCATGATGTCCCAGGACGAGAAGACCCGTACCGCCTATCACGAGTCCGGTCACGCCCTGTTGGGCATGTTGCAGCCGGGTGCCGATCCGGTGCGCAAGATCTCGATCATCCCCCGCGGACGGGCGCTGGGTGTGACCCTGCAATCGCCTGACGCCGACAAGTACTCCTACGGTGCCGACTACCTGCGGGGCAAGATCATCGGCATGCTGGGCGGCCGGGCAGCGGAAGAGGTCATCTATGGCAACGTCTCGACCGGAGCCGAGAACGACATGGTGCAAGCCACCGGACTGGCCCGGAACATGGTGGGACGGTGGGGCATGTCCGAGCGCATCGGCCCGGTGACCGTGTTCGACGATCGGGCGGTCGACGCCTTCGGACGGCCGATGGTGTCGGAATCCACCCTGGAACTGGTCGACGCCGAGATCCGACGCATCATCGACGAGTGCTACGACGCCGCCGTCAAACAACTGCACGAACACCGGGACAAGCTGGAAACCCTGACCGCAGCGCTCCTAGACAAAGAAACCCTCGAAGAGAGCGAAGCGTACGAGGTGGCAGGGATCGGTCGCCCCGGCTCCGAGTCGGAGTGACGGCCGAGTCCGAAACGGCGAGCCGGTTCAGGACCGTCGTCGACGAGTGGGTCGCCAACCCGGATCTCGACGGTGAACTGGTCCATGTCGAACATTTCCCCGCCCGGCCCGCCATCCACGCCGACCTCGACCCTCCCTTGCCTCCGTTGCTGGCTGCCCGGTTGGCCGAGAAAGGGATCACCTCCCTCTACCGCCATCAAGTGCGGGCGATCCAGTCGGTCCGTGCCGGTAGGCACACGGTGCTGGTCGCCGGCACCGCGTCGGGAAAGACACTCGGATACCTCGCCCCGATCGTCGAAGCCCAATTGACCGACCCCAAGACGACCGCTCTCCTGTTGTTTCCCACCAAAGCCCTCGCCCAAGACCAAGTGCGGAGGTTCACCGACCTAGGAATCCCCGAGGTGAACGCCGACACGTACGACGGGGACACCGACGTCGAATCGCGGATGCGAATCCGCCGCCGGGCGAACGTCGTGGCAACCAACCCCGACATGCTCCACGTCGGCATCCTCGGCTCCCACGACCGTTGGGCGGACTTCTTCCATCGGCTCGCCTACGTCGTCGTCGACGAGATGCACACATTGCGTGGGATCTTCGGCACGCACACCGCCATGATCCTGAGACGGCTGAGAAGGGTCGCCGCCCACTACGGGGCGTCGCCCACGTTCGTGTTGGGCTCGGCCACCATCGGGAACCCCGGTGAACTCGGAGCGGCCCTCACCGGTCTGGACGTGACCGTCATCGACGAGGACACCTCGCCTGCCGGTGCCCGCACGGTGGCGCTGTGGAATCCGGCGGTCGTCGACGACGAGACCAACCGACGTCGGTCGAGCCTCGGGGAAGCCACCGACCTGTTCTTGGACCTGGTGCGTCGCGATGAACGCACCATCGTCTTCGCCCGCAGCCGCAAGGCCACCGAGTTGCTCTTCCGATCCGCCCAGGAGCGTCTTGCGACCACTGTCCGAGACCGGGTGGCGGCCTACCGCGGCGGGTACCTACCGGAGCAGCGCCGCGCAGTGGAAGCGCGACTGTTCTCAGGACAGCTCATCGGCATCGTCACCACCACCGCCCTCGAACTCGGAATCGATGTCGGCGGGCTGGACGCAGCCATCCTCTCGTCGTTCCCCGGGACGATCTCCGGGTTCCGCCAGCAGTCGGGTGGGCCGGGCGATCCCGAGACGAGTCGCTGGTGGCGCTGGTCGGTGGCGAGGACGCGCTCGATCAGTACTTCATGACTCATCCGACTGAACTATTCACCCGCCCACCGGAAGCCGCCGTCATCAACCCGTCGAACCCGATGGTGCTGGAGGCACACACGGCGTGCGCCGCCGCCGAACTTCCCCTCACTCCGGACGACAGGGCGATCCTGGGTGACGGTGTCGAGGAAGCGGCCGGTCGTCTCGTCCAACAAGGACTCCTGCGGCTCCGGGACGGACGGCTGTTCTGGGCACATCGACAGCGCCCCGCCGCGAGCATCGACATTCGCGCCTCCGGCGGACCCACCTACCAGGTGATCGGACCCGATGGGCTGATCGGAACCCTCGACGAGGAACGAGCGTTCCGGGACGGACATCAAGGGGCGATCTACCTGCATCAGGGGGAGACCTTCGTGGTCGATCATCTCGATCTGGCGCGGCGGGAGGTGCGGGTCCATCCTCAACAGGTCGGCTACTACACCCAGCCGCAGACCGAGAAGATGCTGGAAGTGATCGACGAGGAGCGGGCCGATCATCTCGGATCCGTCCGCCACGCCCTCGGCCGGCTCCGAGTAGAAACCCTCGTTACCGGCTATCGCAAGCTGAAGCTCGGAACCAGGGAGGTGCTTCAAACGTTCGACCTCGACCTGCCGGCCACCACCTTCGAAACCCAGGGGATCTGGTTCTCGATCCCCGATGCCGTCTTGGACAACGCCGACGTCGACGAGCGGACTGCCCCTGGCGCGCTGCACGCCGCCGAACACGCCGGTATCGCCCTCATGCCGCTCATGGCAATCTGTGACCGCTGGGACATCGGCGGGCTCTCCACCCCATGGCACCCGCAGATCGGCGGTCCGGCGATCTTCATCTACGAGGCCTACCCGGGAGGGGCGGGTATCTCGCCTGTCGCCTTCGCTGCCGGGCGGGACCATCTGACAGCTACCCGCGACGCCATACGGGACTGTCCTTGTCTTTCCGGCTGCCCTTCCTGTGTCCAGTCCCCCAAATGCGGTAATGGCAACGACCCGCTCGACAAACATGCGGCGGTGCGGCTGCTCGATGCGATCCTCGACTGAAGCGGTACATTCGCCGACGATGGACACACTCACCGCAGAAGAGGCCAGGGTGCTGGGTGCCCTGATCGAGAAGGCGTTCACGACGCCGGACGTCTACCCGCTGACCACCAACGCACTGGTCGCCGCATGCAATCAACGTTCGAACCGTGATCCGGTGGTGGATTACGACGCCGAGACGGTCGAACGGGCGTTGCGGGGTCTCGACGAACGGGGCCTGGCGGGGCTCACCCGTGCCAGCGGCGGGCGTACCATCCGCTGGGTACATCGCGCCCAGTCCGCACTGGAACTCGACGACGAACAGCCGTCGCTGGTGGCGGTTCTGCTGCTGCGCGGCGCACAGACACCAGGTGAGTTGCGGATCCGCACCGACCGCTACGTCCACTTCGACGACGTGGCTGGGGTGGAGGAACGACTGGTGGATCTGATGAACCGGCACGTGCCGCTGGTGGAGCGGCTGGAACGGGCACCCGGCCAGAAGGAACACCGCTACCGCTGCCTACTGCTGGAACCCGACGCGCACCTTTCTGTCCCGGCCGTCTCCTCGGTCGACCTCGACCGCCTCGACGCACTCGAACGTCGCATCGCCCGCCTCGAAGCCGCCCTCGGCCTCGACGAGGAGGAGTGAGAAAAGGGCCCCGCCAACCCAGGGTTGGTGGGGCCCTCCAGGGGCCCGGCCGGCCCACGGTTCGCCGGCTCTCCCGAACCGTGGGCTGTGGGGGCCCTCCCGGGGCCCCTGGAACCCTGGGTTCGCGGGGCCCTCGAAACATGTTGTTCACATTTCAGTGACTCGAGCGAAATCGGGTCATGACATCTTCTGGGGGTAGACGTGACCCATCCCCATGTGTCACCCGAGACCCAGGAGTCCGATCACATGACCATGATTCGCGCCGAGTACATCTGGATCGACGGCAGCAAACCGACCCAGAAGCTCCGCTCCAAGACCAAAATCATCGAGAAGGGCAGCGAGCCGCCCATCTGGGGCTTCGACGGCTCATCCACCAACCAGGCACCCGGCGACAGCTCCGACTGTGTGCTCCGCCCGGTGAAGGTGGTCTCGGACCCGGTGCGCGGCGGGGACAACGTCCTGGTGCTGTGTGAAGTGCTGCTCCCGGACATGAGCCCGCATCCGACCAACACGCGGGCGCTGCTCACCCCGGTCGCCGAGAAGTACGCCGACTTCGACGCGTGGTTCGGGTTGGAACAGGAGTACACGTTCTTCCGCGAAGGCCGCGTATTCGGCTTCCCCCAGTTCGGGTATCCCGCCCCTCAAGGCGGGTACTACTTCGGCATCGGCGCCGACGAGATCTACGGCCGCCCGGTGGTCGAGGCGCATATGCAGGCTTGCCTCGACGCCGGCATCGCCATCTCCGGCATCAACGCCGAAGTGATGATCGGTCAATGGGAGTTCCAGGTCGGTCCGCTCGGCCCGATCGAAGTGGGCGACCAACTGTGGCTGGCCCGTTGGCTGCTGTATCGGGTGGCGGAGGACTACGACGTCGCAGCCACCCTCGACCCCAAGCCGGTCAAAGGCGACTGGAACGGTGCCGGGTGCCACACCAACTTCTCCACCAAGCAGATGCGTGAGGACTACGACGCGATCATCGCCGGCGCCGAGGCGTTGGGACGTCGCCACGACCTCCACATCGAGAATTACGGCGCCGACATCGAGCACCGCCTGACCGGCATGCACGAAACAGCACCGTGGACGCACTACTCCTATGGCGTGTCAGACCGAGGAGCGTCGGTCCGCATCCCGTGGCAGGCGGCCGTCGACCGCAAGGGGTATCTGGAGGACCGCCGTCCCAACGCCAACTGCGATCCGTACACGGTCGCTCGGCTCATGCTGGAGACCATCTGCGGATCTGCCGCGGGCGATCTCTGAGAGAACCAATCGACAACCCGAAGGGGTCCGATCCGTGCCTGGATCGGACCCCTTCTCAGTTTTCGCCCAACGCTGCCGTCTTGGCGGCGAGGAGGTCGAGTAAATCCTGCGGGGCGAGCTCTACCTGAAGTCCCCGTTGGCCGGCGCTGCAGTAGATCGTCTCGTGGACGATGATCGAATCGTCGACGAACACAGGAAGCCGCTTCTTCTGGCCAAACGGCGAGATGCCGCCGGTCACGTACCCGGTCAGGCGCTCGGCGTCGGCCGGGGCGATCATCTCGGCCTTCTTCCCACCGGCTGCGCGGGCGAGCGCCTTGGTGCTCAGTCGAGCGGCGACCGGAACGATGGCCACCACCGGGTTCCCGTCCACCGCGGCCAGGAGCGTCTTGAAGAGCCGCTCGGGAGCCACGCCGAGCACCGCCGCCACCGCCTCTCCGTAGCTGTCGTGTTCGTCCCGGTCCAGCTCGTAGGGATGCAGCGTGAACGTCACGCCCGCCCGTTCCAGGACCTGGACACCTCTCGTCATCTTCGCCATCGGCCCCGGTTCTACCAGGCTCCCGGCGCATACTCGGCACTCGACTCCCCCGAGAACACGATCTCACCGAAGAACGGAACGTCGATCGTCGTCTCGACCACCACCCAGGATCGCAGCGGGGGCTCGGCGCCGGGCGAAGGACAGTCACACCGGATGAGCCTGGCATTGTTCAGCGCCGCCACTCCTCGAGCGGCGGCGAGAGGGTCAGGTACCACCGGCGACACGGCAGCGAGAGCGGCGGCATCGGCCGCACTGCGGGCACCGATGCCTGCCGCCACGATGCCCACCCCGGTCGTCACCATCAGACCGATCAGGAGGATCACCGCCGCCAGGGCCGTGCCCAAGATGGTCGCACTCCCCCGTTCGGTCATGGTTCGACCAGCATCGAAGACGTCCACGTCAGTGGAATCGTGAGCCCGGACAGGATCGGGGTGACCAACGGCACGTCGACGCTGACTCGCACCCTGGCCGGCTTGCCGGCGGTGGCTGGTCGATGAACCTCGATCCTGGCCCGCTGTGCCAGCCCGTCTGGAAGCGTGGCCCGGGCGGCGCTGACCGCCCGGGCCCCCGCC
>JBKHXZ010000011.1:0-11327 GCA_046565785.1 Acidimicrobiia bacterium | reverse complement strand
CCGCCCAACAGGCCATCCATGTCAGGGACCACCACCAGATCCATCATCGGCAAGTCCAACACATCCCGCTCGGTTCCGACGACGACGGCCGCATCGGAGGGGGCCGCTTCCACCGAGTCCGCGATGCGCGACACCTCCGCCACGAGCCGTCCGACCCCGGCGCCCAAAGGCTCGAACCGGGTACGGCCGCATTCGGTGCATCCTCCAAGAGACGCCCCGCATCGAATGCACACCTCTCCCGGGTCGGGCCGGGAGCCGCAACCAGGACAGCGGCGGAGCGACTTGCAGGCGACGCATCGTGAAGCCGCGGCATACCCCCGACGGTGGCCGAACACGAAGGTTCTCCCCCCTCGTCGGCTGACCGCGGCCAGCGCCCGCCTCACCGGATCGGTGAGCACCCCGCTTCCCGAAGATTCGACACGCCGGTCGATCACCTCCACATGTCCCCACAGCCGTCCGTTTACGGATCGGATCATTCTCGGGCCGAGCGCCAGGATCTCGGTAGTCGGTGTCGGCCCTACGACGACCAGCGGAAATCGCTCACGCTGAGCTCGGGCCCGAAGGAGTTCCCTGACGTGCAGGGTGGGTGTCTGGCGGTCCTTCATCGCCCGCCGCCCTTCTTCGATCACGAACCCGGCGCCAACCCGAGCGACCTGCCAGGCCGCGATTCGCGGAGTGCCGACCAACACCACCGGACTCTGCGCCCGGTTCCACGCCCCGGTGATGCTGCGATCGGCCATGTCGCCGTGTGCCACCACCGCCGCCCCGGGGAGAACAGTCCCGAGTTCGTCGAACAGAGATTCGGCTTCGTGGACGGTTGCGGTGACGACAAGGGTCGATCGCCCTGCCTCCAGCAGGCGGGCGGCGGTCCCGGCGATCTTCTCGATCGGAGGTCGGGGCGCAAGCACCACGATGGGCGGTGTGCGCCGGGAACTCGCTCCCGCCTCGACGATCTCGTCGAAACCAGGAACCTTCACGGCAAAGTCGACCGCGGCCGATCGGATTCGTTGCGGGTTGTTGGGCGGAGCGGCCCTTTCGAGCATGGTCGACAGAGGACTCACGTAGTGAAGTGCAGCCCAGCGCAGCGTCTCCAACAGCCCGACGTCGAAAACCGGACGGTCTCCGGATTGGGCTGCGATCGGCTTCAGATCTTCGACCGGCCCGTCGTCGAGATCGATGACGAATCCGCGTACCCGGCGGCCGCCGAGCGGCACCCTCACGAGCGACCCGATCGCCAGACCGTCCATGCCCGCTGCCACCCCATAACGAAAGCCTCCGTCGACCGAGAAGGACGGGACGGCCGGAACGACGAGCGCCCGGCGGGCGGTCAGAGCCCCGCCGCCTCCGCCAAGTCGGCGGTCCGATTCGTCTGCTCCCACGCGAACGTGCCTCGACCGAAATGGCCGTAGGCAGACGTCGGCCGGAAGATCGGTTGGCGGAGCCCCAGGCGGTCGATGATGGCAGCCGGGCGGAAGTCGAACACCTCACCCAACGCCGTCTCCAGCCGCTCCGGTGCCACATGTTCGGTTCCGAAGGTTTCGACGTGGATCGAGAACGGCCGGGCCTGTCCGATCGCATACGCAAGCTGCACCTCGCACCGGCGGGCGAGACCGGCGGCGACCACGTTCTTGGCTGCATGCCGGGCGGCGTATGCGGCAGACCGATCGACTTTGGTGGCGTCCTTCCCCGAGAACGCTCCGCCGCCGTGACGGGCGTAACCGCCGTAGGTGTCGACGATGATCTTGCGACCGGTCAGTCCGGTGTCGGCCACCGGACCGCCGACGACGAAATTCCCAGACGGGTTCACAAGGAGCGGTACCTCCTCTCCTTCAAGGTGCTCCGCCAGAACTGGCTTGACCACCTCGGCCGCGATGTCGTGGTCGAGGTCTCGACGATCGACATCCGGGGCATGATGGGCGGAGATGAGGATCTTGGTCACGGCCACCGGTCGATCACCCTCGTATCTCACCGTCACCTGGGTTTTTCCATCCGGGCGGAGATATGGGAGCAGTCCCGACCGTCGTACCTCGCTCAACCGCTCCGACAACCGATGTGCCAGCTGGATCGGCAGCGGCATCAGCTCCGGCGTTTCGTCGCAGGCGAAGCCGAACATGATCCCCTGGTCACCGGCACCGAGCGCATCGAGCGGATCGGTCGACCCTTGCCGGGCCTCCAGGGAGGCCGACACACCGCCGTCGATGTCAGGACTCTGCCGATGCAGCCGGTTCTGCACGGCGATCGTGTCGGCGGCGAACTCCGGATCGAAGCCGTCGTAGCCGATATCACGGATGGCTCCTCGAACCAGGCCTTCGATATCCAACTCGGACTGAGTCGTGATCTCGCCGGCGACGATGGCCACTCGGGCGGTGACGAGCGTCTCACAGGCCACCCTCGACGCAGGATCGCCTGCGAGCGCGGCATCCAGGATGGTGTCCGAGACCGCGTCGCACACCTTGTCAGGGTGACCTTCGGTGACCGACTCGGAACTGAAATACCAGGTGCGGAGGCTCATGGGGGTCATTCGAGCGTCGACTCTACCCCTGACGTCGAGCGTCGCCCGACAGGATCCCCCGGTCGATCAGGAGGTCGCTGACGAGGTCCAAGAGCTTCCGGGCGACCTCGACTTTGGTCATCTGTGCCCAATGATCGACCGACCCGTCGGAGGAAACGATGCTGACCCGGTTGGTGTCCACACCGAACCCTGAGCCTTCCTCGCTGACGTCGTTGGCGACGAGCAGGTCGACGTTCTTCTTCTGCGCCTTGTCGACCGCGCGGTCGAGCGAGCCCGTCTCCGCCGCGAACCCGACGACGAACGGACGATGCGGGCGCGCCACGACCGATGCCAGGACGTCCGGGGTCGGTGCCAGCCGGACTTCGGGAGGTCCGTCGGCCCGGGCCAGCTTCCGGTCAGCCGAAGTCTCGGGACGGAAGTCGGCTACTGCCGCAGCCATGATCGCCACATCCGCCTCGATCCCGGCGACCGCATCCGCCATCTGCTGTGCGGACTCCACCTGCACCCGCTCGATACCGGGTGCGGAAGCGAGATCGCTGGCAGTCACCAATACGACCCGGGCGCCGCGAGCGTGGGCTTCGGACGCGATGGCGTGACCCATCTTGCCCGAAGAGCGGTTGCCGATATAGCGCACCGGGTCGATCGCCTCGCGGGTTCCCCCGGCTGTGACCAGCACCCGTAGGCCTTCCAGTGGGCCCGAGAACACCGCCTCGACGGCCGACACGATCTCGTCAGGTTCGACCATTCGGCCTGCGCCGACGTCGCCACCGGCGAGTTCGCCTTCGGCCGGACCGACGATCAAGACTCCCATCTCGCGAAGAACTTCGATATTGCGGACGGTGGCCGGATACTCCCACATCTCGGTGTGCATCGCCGGAGCGATCATCACCGGACAGCGGGCGGCGGTGACGGTCGCCGACACCGGGTCTTCGCTGAGCCCGTGGGCGAGGCGGGCGATCGTGGCAGTGGTCGCCGGAGCGACGACCACTAGATCGGCCCAGCGGCCAAGCTCGGTATGCGGGGAGACCGACGTCGGATGTCCGGTCAAGGAAGTCACCACCGGATGTCCCGACAGCCCGGCGAGAGTGGCGGCACCGATGAACTCGGTGGCGGACGAGGTCATGACGCAACGTAGGTCCGCACCTCTCTCCAAGAGGCGACGGACCAGATAGGCGGACTTGTAGGCGGCGATCCCGCCGCTGACGCCGACGACGATGCGTCGACCGTCGAGCGGCATCAGGATTCCTCGGTCTCCACCGTGACCTTGCCCTCGGCGATCTCTTCCATGGCGAGCGTGAGCGGCTTGCGACTCAGCGAATACACCTGCGGCGGCACATAGTGACCGATACCCCCGCCCAGTTGATGGAAATACGAGTTGATCTGGCGCGCACGACGAGCCGACACGATGACTGCGGCGAACCGATTGCCGATCTCGTCGACGACATTTTCGATCTTCATCCCGACGAGTGTAGGGCGAGGAACGTTCAGGTCATATCCGAGTCGGCGGAGACGATTGCCTCGAGTCTGTCGACCGCGTCGGAAACGCGATCGTTCACGACCACATGATGGAAGAGAGACGGCGCCAGTGCCATGTCCCGGCGGGCCCGTTCCAGACGACGAGCGACCGCGGCATCGTCGGTGTCGCCGCGCGTGCGGAGTCGCCTTTCCAGCTCGTCGAAGGAGGGCGGCGCGATCCAGACCAGCACGGCGTCGGGAAAGATCGCCTTCACCTGCTTTGCGCCTTCCAGTTCGATGTCCAGCACGACCAGATCGGACCGAGCCCTGGCGTCTTTGACCGACTCGATCGGCGTGCCGTACAGGTTGCCGCCGTATTCGGCCCATTCGACCAGCTCGCCTCGATCGATCATCTCCAGAAAGCGGTCGCGGCTCACGAAGTGGTAGTGGACTCCGTCGATCTCGGAGGGACGGGGATTCCGAGTAGTGGCGGATACCGAAAACCCGAACTCCACCTCCCGTGCCAGCGCCTCGAGCACCGTGGATTTGCCAACCCCGGAGGGGCCGGACACCACGACGAGACGGCCGTCAGGAGAACTCGGCGAGGAGTGAGGCGCGCTGTCTGTCACCGAGACCCCGGAGCCGGCGGTTGTCGGCGATACCGAGCTCTTCCATCAGTCGCTTCGCCTTGACTTTTCCCGTACCCGGCATCGCGGACAGCACGGCCGCCACCTTGATCCCGCCGATGAGTTCGTCCTCCTCGGCACGGGCGAACAGCCCGCGAAGGTCGAGAGATCCGGACTTGAGCAGCTCTTTGACCTCTGCCCTCACTCGTCGGGCCTGCGCCGCTCGTTCCAGGGCGGCAGCCCGTTGTTCCTCGGACATCGAGGGCGGTTGTACCGGTGGCATGTGCGGATGCTACCGACCGATGTCGTCTGAAGCCACGACCATCTCCGCCAGCGCTGCTGCAGCCACCACCGGATCAGCCGCGGCGGTGATCGGCCGGCCGATGACCAGCAGGTCGGCGCCTCGCGCCAGCGCCTCCTGCGGCGTCGCCACCCGGCGCTGGTCGTCGACGGATGCCTCTGGAGGCCGTATCCCTGGTGTCACCTTGAACAGTTCCGGTGCCACCTGGGCGACGTCACCCAGCTCGCGCACTGAGCACACCACCCCCTCCGCTCCCGCGTCGCGGGCGAGACGGGCGGTTCGCGCCACCTGCCGCCCCACGCTGTCACCTTGTCCGACCATGGCAAGTTGGGCCGAATCGAGGCTGGTCAGAACCGTGATGCACAGGATTCCCGCATCGGGTGCCCCGCTGCCGGCCCCGTCGACCGCCGCCTCGATCATCGGCAGGCCACCGGCAGCATGCACGGTGATCCAACGAGCCCCGGCCCGGGCATAGTTGTGTGCCGCCCGTCGCACCGTGTTCGGAATGTCGTGCAGCTTGGCGTCGCAGAACACCGGACGTCCCAGGTCGGCAACAGCGGAAACGACGCCCGGACCCGGGCCGGACAGCAATTCGAGTCCGACCTTGAACGCTCCCACATGCGGGACGATCCTTCGCGCCAGCCGCACCGCGTCTTCGGCGCTCGACATGTCCAGCGCCACCGCGATCGGGATCCCGATCATGTCCCCACCCCTCCTCCGATCAGATCCGCCAACCGACCTTCTCCCATCGCCTCAAGCGTGGCGTGGGTCTCCGCCAGGATGCGAACCGCCGCACGCGGCTCGGCAAAATGGATCGTTCCCAGCCCGACGGCGGATGCTCCCGCCAGGACGTACTCGACCACGTCTCGCCCGCTGCTCACTCCCCCCAGCCCTACCAATGGCACGTCGGGAAGCGCGCGGTGCACCTCGAGAACGCAACGCAGGGCAATGGGTTTGAGCGGGATCCCCGAATACCCCCCGATCACCCCGCTGAGCAGTGGACGCCGCCGCTCGATGTCGATCCCTGCCCCCATGACCGTGTTCGTCAACACCAGCCAGTCGGCGCCGGCCTCCACGCAGGCGGCGGCGACAGCCACGATGTCCGCAGCGTTCGGAGACAGCTTCACGCCGATCGGGACGCTGGTGACTTCGCGCACCTGCGCCACCACCTCCCGACTGGCCTCCGGGTCGAGCGCGAAGAGATGGCCGTCGAGGTTGGGACACGACAGGTTCACTTCGACCACCGCGATACCGGCTGCCTGCATCTTCGAAGCGACCAAAGCGAAGGCGGCCGGCGTGTGTCCCACTGCCGACCCCCACACGGGAACCTCGAGACGGCTCAAACGGGGGACGACTTCGGACACCCAGGCGTCGATACCCGGGTTTTGGATGCCGATGCCGTTGAGCATGCCCACACCCGCGGGAGCGAGACGGGGCGGCGGACGGCCCGGCCACGGTTCGTCCGACACCGACTTTGCCACCGCCGCCCCGTACACCGACAGGTCTGTCACCTCGGCGAACTCGTACACACTCCCGACCGTTCCCGACGCTGCCACCAGCGGAGACCGCAGGGTCACCGGTCCCAAAGTGGTGGCGAGGTCGATCATCGATGCCAGGACTGGAGACTGCGAGGAAGGTTGAGTGCCTGGTCCCCGGCACGGAGGCTCCTCGCCACCGACAGCGCCCCGGCGATGGTGGTGACACACGGAACGCCGACCGAGCGAGCGGCGTGGCGGATGATCCGACCGTCGGACCGGGAGCGTCCACCTTGGGGGGTGTTGACGATGAGCTGCACCCGGCCCGATTCGATCCACTCCTTGGTGTCGTCCGGTCCCTGTCCGACCTTGTTGATGGCGGTCGCCGGCACTGCATGGTGTTCCAGGAAGCGGGCAGTGCCCGGAGTGGCAACGAGATCGAACCCGAGCATGTGGAATGCTTGAGCGACGGCCAACCCCATCGGCTTGTCCCGATCGGCCAGAGAGATGAACACCGTTCCCGAGGTCGGCAGCACGTGGCCGGCCGCCAGCAGCGCCTTGGCGTACGCCACTCCGGCGTCGGGCCCGATTCCCATCACTTCTCCGGTTGCCCGCATTTCCGGACCCAAGACCGAATCCTCCTCGGGGAAGCGATCCCACGGCAGGACGGCCTCCTTGACGGCGGTGAACGAGACCGTCCTCGGCGGTGGGATCAGGCCCTCGTCACGTAACTGACGAAGCGTCGCTCCCATCATCACCCGTGCGGCCGCCTTGGCCAGCGGAAGGCCGGATGCCTTGGAGATGAAAGGCACCGTACGGGACGCCCGGGGGTTGGCTTCGAGGATGAAGACGTCGTCGCCTTTCACCGCGAACTGGATGTTGATCAGACCGCGAACCTTCAGCTCACGAGCGAGATCCTCGGTGTGCTGCAGAATCGTCTTGTGAGCGACTTCGGTCAGTGTCGGAGGGGGGACGACACAGGCCGAATCGCCCGAATGGACCCCCGCCTCCTCGACGTGTTCCATCACTCCCCCGACCAGCAATTCCGTACCGTCGTACAACGCATCGACGTCGACTTCGGTGGCGGCCTCCAGGAACCGGTCGATCAGCAGAGGAACCTGACTCATCTCCCGCTCGGTGACATCACCGTACAAGTCGTCCAGATAGTCGGTGAGTTCGTCGTAGCTGGACACGACCCGCATCTTCCGACCGCCGAGCACGTACGAGGGGCGTACGACTACGGGCAGACCCACCTGATCGACGACCTCGAGCGCCTCCAGCCGGTTCATCGCCAAGCCGTGCGGTGCCTGCTTGATCCCCAGCTTGCGGCACACCGCCGAGAACTGCTCGCGGTCTTCGGCCAGGTCGATCGACGCCGGTGACGTTCCGGCGATCGGCACGTTGGCCGCCTCGAGCTCAGCCGCCAGGTTCAGTGGCGTTTGTCCGCCGAGCTGAACGATGACAGCTTCCGGCTGCTCGGCTTCCACTACCGCCAGCACGTCCTCGGCGGTCAGCGGCTCGAAGTACAGGCGGTCGGATGTGTCGTAGTCGGTCGAGACGGTTTCCGGATTGCAGTTCACCATCACGGTCTCGTACCCGGCGTCCCGCAGGGCGAAGGCAGCGTGGACACACGCATAGTCGAACTCGATTCCATGCCCGATCCGGTTCGGCCCGGAACCCAACACCACGACCCGCGGACGGTCGGCCGGCGGAACCTCGTCCTCGTCCTCGAAAGTGCCGTACATGTAGGGGGTGTGTGCCTCGAACTCGGCGGCGCAGGTGTCCACGGTCTTGTACGTGCGACGGATCCCCGCCCCGAGCCGTATGGCGCGGATCTCTCCTTCCGAGACGCCCCACAGATGCGACAACTGTCGGTCCGAAAAACCGGCGCGCTTGGCTTCGGCCATGAGTCCGACATCGAGTCGGTTGGCTTCCAGTTCGGCTCGCAATTCGACCAACTCCGCCATCTGATCGACGAACCACGGGTCGTAGCCTGAGCGTCGAGCGATCGCCTCGGTTCCGAAGCCACGCCGCAGGCCCTCGGCGACGGCGAAGATCCGGTCGGGGGTCGGAATGTCGATCTCGGTCCACAGGGCGTCGTCGTCCACCCCGCCGTAGCGGCCCTCCGACGCGTCCGCCCCGAATCCGAAGTGACCGTTCTCGAGGCTGCGCAGGGCCTTCTGGAGTGCTTCGCCGAAGGTCCGTCCGATCGCCATCGCCTCCCCCACGCTGCGCATCGACGTCCCCAGCCGACGCGGGGCCATCGGGAACTTGGCAAAGTCGAATCGCGGCGCCTTCACCACCACGTAGTCCAGCGCCGGTTCGAAACTGGCCGGTGTCGCCCCGGTGATGTCGTTGGCGATCTCGTCCAGGGTCATCCCAACCGCCAACAGGGCGGCGATCTTGGCGATCGGAAAACCGGTGGCCTTCGAAGCAAGAGCAGACGAGCGGGACACTCGAGGGTTCATCTCGATGACGAGCCGCCGACCCGTTGCCGGGTCGACCGCGAACTGGACGTTGGAGCCGCCCGTCTCGACGCCGATCACCCTCAGCACTTCGATCGCCTCGTCCCGCATTTCCTGGTATTCGCGATCGGACAGGGTCTGGATTGGGGCGACCGTGATCGAATCCCCGGTGTGGACTCCCATCGGGTCGAGGTTTTCGATGGAGCACACGATGACCGCGTTGTCGTTGCGGTCCCGCATCACTTCGAGTTCGTATTCCTTCCACCCGAGAACCGACTCCTCGACGAGGATCTCGTGTACCGGGGAGAACTCGAGGCCGTAGCGGGCCTTTTCCAGGAACTCCTCACGATTCTCGGCGATGCCGGTTCCCCCTCCGCCGAGGATGTACGAGGGCCGGATCATCACCGGATAGCCGATCTCGTCGACGATGCCCAGCGCCTCTGCCATCGACCGGGCGTAGCCGGCCCGAGGCACCGCCATCCCGGCCGCTTCCATCGTCTCTTTGAATCGACCCCGGTCTTCTGCCCGTTCGATCGCGTCGATCCCGGCGCCGATGAGTTCGACACCGTGCCGGGAGAAGGCGTCCCGTCGATCGAGCTCTCGTGTCACGTTCAGCGCCGTCTGCCCGCCCAACGTGGGAAGCAGGGCATCGGGCTTCTCCAAGGCCATGATCTCTTCGACGACGTCGGCGGTGATCGGCTCGATGTAGGTGGCGTCGGCGAACTCGGGGTCGGTCATGATCGTCGCCGGGTTCGAGTTCACCAGGATCACCCGGTAGCCATGTGCCCGGAGGACTTTGGCGGCCTGCGTCCCCGAGTAGTCGAATTCGCATGCCTGGCCGATGACGATCGGGCCCGACCCGATCAGCAAGATCGAGGAAATGTCGCGTCGCGGCGGCATCAGCGCTCCACTCCCATGAGACGGACGAAGTCATCGAACAGGTATTGGGCGTCCCGAGGGCCGGGGGCCGCTTCGGGGTGGTACTGCACCCCGAACGCGGGCACCTCCAGGCAAGCCAGACCCTCCACTGTGCCGTCGTTCAGGTTCTGGTGGGTGGGCACGGCAACCCCGAATTCGGTGTCCACCCGGTCAGGCAGCAGGTTCGGGTCCACCAGCCCTTCGCGCCGAGGCGCGACACCCGACGAAAGTGACCACAAGTCGACGGCGAAACCGTGATTCTGGGCGGTGATTTCGACCCTCCCGTCGATGAGCCGACGCACCGGGTGGTTTCCCCCGTGATGACCGAACGGCAGCTTGAAGGTGCTGGCACCCAACGCCAGTCCCAGCACCTGGTGACCCAGGCAGATGCCGAAAAGCGGAACCTTTCCGAGGAGACCACGAATGGTCGAGGTGGGACCGATCAACGGCTCGGGATCGCCCGGGCCGTTGGACACGAACACTCCGTCTGGTTCGAGATCGAAGATGGCGGCGGCGTCGGTCGTGGCCGGCACCACCGTCACGTCCAGTCCCCGACCTGCCAGTTGGCGAGCGATGTCCCGTTTCATCCCCAAGTCGATGGCGACCACCGAACCCCGGCGATCTCCTTCCGCCGCCACCCGATAGGGCTGACGGGTCGATACGCCGGTAGCCAAGTCCTGGCCGGTCATCGGTGGAGCGGATGCCGCCATCTCCCGCAGCTCTCGCTCGTCGACGTCCGCCCCCATCGCCACCGGCTGGGCACCCCGGTCGCGGATGTGTCTGGTCAACCGCCGGGTGTCGAGATCCGACAACGCCACGACGCCGTGAGCATGGAGATACGCAGCGAACGACCCCTCAGCCCTCCAGTTCGAATGTCGCCGGCTCAGACTGCGCATCACGAACCCGGACGCCGCAGGCCCCTCCGACTGCTCGTCGAAACCGGCTTCGCCGTAGTTCCCGATGTGCGACGTGGTCATGACCACGACCTGGCCCGAGTAGGACGGATCGGTGAGGATCTCCTGGTATCCGGTCATCGACGTGTTGAAAACCGCTTCACCGGTGGTCACGCCGTCCGCTCCCACGGATCGGGCGCGAAACGCCGCACCGTCGGCGGTCACCAGCAGTCCTTGTTTCATGTCTCCCCCTTTCGGTAGATCAACTCGCCGCCTGCGAAGGTCGCTTCGACCCGGCCACGCAGGACCTGTCCGCGCCACGGAGAATTCTCCGAGCGGGAACGGAATCGGTCCGGTATCCACTCCTCATCAGGAGCGAACACCACCAGATCTGCCGGGACACCGACCTCCACCAGACCGGAAGGTGCCCCGAGGATGCGGCGAGGGCCCTCGGCCAAGCGGTCGAAGAAAGTGGCGATGTCGAAACCCATCGTGGCATGCACCACCGACGCCGCCGTCTCCAGCCCGATCACCCCGCGGGGGGCCTCGTCGAACGGGACGTCCTTTTCGTGGGCGGAATGCGGCGCATGATCTGTCGCCACGCAGTCGATCACGCCCTCGGCGAGACCAGCGCGAACTGCCGCCACGTCCTCGAGACTGCGCAGCGGCGGGTACATCTTGT
>JBKHXZ010000010.1:0-26069 GCA_046565785.1 Acidimicrobiia bacterium | reverse complement strand
GTGGCGAAGGTGGCGGTGCCGGTCAGGGCGACGTAGTCGTCGCCGCTGGTGGCGGTGCCGGTCACCGCGTAGTGCACGTCGAGTTCGGCACTGAGATCACCGGTCCGGGTGAAGGTGTATACGCCGGTGGTGGGTCCTTCCTCGGTGGCGGTGTCGTCGCTGGCGGTGACGTTGATCTCCGGCAGTGGTTCTTGGTCGTTGTCGCTGATGGTGATGGTTGCTTGGTTGTTGTCGCCGATGGTGTAGGCGGTGTCTGTGTCGAGTGTCAGGATGTCGGTCTCGTCGCCTTCCACTTCGGTGTCGTCGACCGGGGTGACGGTGACGATGCTGATGGCCTGGTCGGTGGCGAAGGTGGCGGTGCCGGTCAGGGCGACGTAGTCGTCGCCGCTGGTGGCGGTGCCGGTCACCGTGTAGTGCACGTCGAGTTCGGCACTGAGATCACCGGTCCGGGTGATCGCAAAGCTGCCGGCCGTCGGTCCGGTTTCGGTGGCGGTGTCGTCGCTGGCTGACACCTCGACGACAGGAGCCTCTTCCTGTGCCAGAACGGGGCCAGCGAGACTGGCCGTTAGGGCAAAGGCCCCGAGGACGGTTACGAGTCGGAACCTACGGGTTCGGTGAGAGAACATCGTTCTTCCCCTTTCCCTTCCGGCACCCTGCCGGAAGGCCGTGTACCTACCCGCTGCAGGCGGGTCTATACATCGAGCCGTGACTCTGCGTGGCCGAGAGACGACAAGGGTGCGTTCGAAGGAGAGGGCCCCTGCGGACCGACGGGCACCCGTACGTCCCTCCCGTCGGCCCGCTCCGACCCCTCATTGGCGGTTGCGACTCAGCCCGCGGCCGCGGTCGGTGGGTCGTCGCTGACCAGCCGTAGCTTCGGAACCAGCCCGGCCTCGGACAGCGTGTCGAGCGCATGGCGTTCCACGTCGTCCAACTCGAAGGGTCCCGGTCCGATCGACAGCAGGACACCCACGACACAGTCGTCGCAGGCGGTGGTGTCCCGCATCGAGCACCGGTCGCAGTCGATCAGCATCACGAACCTCCGTCATCGCGGACCTGTCGAAGTCGCCTACGGTCAACGTAGGGGACGGGTGTGACAGAATCGGCGGCGTGAGCGACCTGGCTGAACTCGTCAGAGCCGCCGGAACCGACCTCCACCAGGTGGGATGGACCACTGCCGACCCGTTCCCCGAAGTGCGAACGGAGATCGAAAGACGGAAAGCGGACGGCTCATCCGGCCGGCTCGGCTTCACCTTCTCCCGTCCTGAGATCTCAACCGATCCGACCCGCTCGTGGCCATGGGCGCGATCCATCGTCGTCGGACTTCATCCGTACCTTCCGGAAGCCGGAACGCCGACCGGCGGCGGCAGGGTCGCGCGTTTCGCCGAGCGCGATCACTACCAACCGTTACGAGCAGGGATGGAGAAGATCTGTCGGGCTCTCGAAGCTCGTGGACATCGGGCGGAAGTGGTCATCGACGACAGTCGCCTGGTCGATCGGGCGGTCGGTCACCGGTCCGGGGTTGGGTGGTGGGGGAAGAACACCATGCTGCTCACGCCCGGGCTCGGACCGTGGTTCCTGATCGGCTGTGTCGTGACCGACGCCGAATTGGAACCGGGCGAGCCTATGCGACGCGACTGCGGGACATGCGAAGCCTGCCTGCCCGCCTGTCCGACCGGGGCGCTGGTCGCGCCAGGGATTCTCGACGCTCGTCGGTGTCTGGCGGCGATCCTGCAGGCGCCGGGACCGATCCCGGTGGAGTTTCGATCCGCCGTCGGAGACCGGCTGTACGGATGCGACGACTGCCTCGAAGCCTGTCCTCCTGGCGCTCGGCTCCTCCAGGCCGCCACCGACTCCCGGGGAACGGTCGACCCAATCGACGTTCTCACCCTCGGGAGCACCGAGCTTCGCGAACGATTCGACCGGTTCTACATGCCCAACGGTGACCCTCGTTATCTGCGGCGCAATGCGCTGGTGGTGTTGGGCAACACCGGCACGACCGAACACCTGGGCCTCCTCAGTGGCTATCTGATGCACCCCGATCCGATGCTGGTCGACCATGCGCGGTGGGCGATCGAGAAGATCGGAGGTCCAGCTGCCGAACTGATTCTCGAGCTCGATCAGTCCGAGTCGGCGCCCATCGGCCGGTAGGCCAAGTTCCAGTAGTCGGCGACCATCCGGTCGGTGGAGAACGCCACCAGCGACGAGACGACAGACTCTTTCATCCGCTCCACCCAGGCCAGTGGAATTCCCTGGTCGTTTCGGTCGTAGTAGAGGGGGGCGATTTCGGTGGCGAGCACCCGGTAGAAGTCGTCGGCGTCCTGATGGTCGGCAGCCTCCCAGTCACCGTTGGCGTGTTCTGACCCGTAGACCCAGCCGTTGCGGCCGTTGAAACCCTCCAGCCACCAACCGTCCAACACCGAGAAGTTCAGGGTGCCGTTGATCGCCGCCTTCATCCCCGACGTGCCGCTCGCCTCCATCGGCGGGCGCGGGTTGTTCACCCAGACATCGACGCCCTGGACCATGAATCGGGCGATGCGGGCGTCGTAGTCCTCCAGCATGAAGACATGGCCCCGGAACTCCGGCGACTTGGAGATCTCGGTGATCTCCCGGATGAACGCCTGACCGTATTGGTCGGCGGGGTGGGCCTTCCCGGCGAACACCACCTGCACCGGTCGTTCCGCGTCGGTGAGGATCGAATGCAGGCGGTCCATGTCCCGGAACATGAGAGTGGCACGCTTGTACGTGGCGAAGCGGCGGGCGAAGCCGAGGGTGAGTCGATCTGCGGGGAGCATGTCCGCCACGGACGCCAGTTCGTCGGGCGAACTCCCGTGCCGGGCGAGCTGACGCCGAATGCGGCCCCGGGCGAATCTGGTGAAGATCTCCTTGCGTCGCATGTGTGCCTCCCACACTCCGACCGGGTCGAGTTGGAGACCTTCGGTGACCAGTTCGGGGTTCTCCAACAGCTTGGTCGGCCACTTCGATCCGAAGCGGCGGCTGAGCATGCGGGCACCGTCCCGTCCGATCCACGACGGGGTATGGACCCCGTTGGTGACCGAGGCTGCTGCACCGCCGATCAGATGCTGCCAGTCGGCGGTCGCCACCTCTCCGTGACGTTTGGAAACCCCGTTGGTGATCGACGCGAAGCGGATGGCCAACGCCCCGAGATCGAAACGAGTGAGATCCGAACCGTCGGCGCTGGCCAGTCGCATGAGTTCTTCCATGGTCAGACCCAGCCGATCAGCCCACGGGACGAGGTATTTTGCGGCGATAGCCGCATCGAAGACCTCGTTTCCGGCCGGGACCGGCGTGTGCAGGGTGAACAGCGTTTGGGAGCGGGTCGCCTCACGGGCGGCTTCCAGCGAACCGCCGGCTGCCATGCGCCGTGCCGCTCGTTCCAGCACGCTCATCGCCGAATGTCCCTCGTTCACATGCCACACGGCCGGTTCGATCCCCAGCTCGTCGAGTGCCCGGACGCCTCCCACACCGAGCACCAGCTCCTGGCAGAAGCGCATCTCCCGTCCGGACACGTACAGCTGGTGGGTGATCGGGCGGTCGTGGACCCCGTTCTCGGGAAGGTCGGTGTCCAACAGCAGCAACGGGACGACGCCGACGTCCAGCTTCCAGACCGCCACGTACACCTCGCGGCCGGGCAGCTCCACGGTCACTTTGAGCTGACCGCCGCCGGGAGCGGCCACCGGCTTGATGGGGAGACGGCGTAGGTCGAGTTCGGGATAGAAGTGCTGCTGGTCGCCGTCCATGTCGACGTCCTGGCGGAAATAGCCGCGGCGGAAGAGCAGCCCCACCGCCACCAGGG
The DNA here is from genome assembly GCA_046565785.1 of Acidimicrobiia bacterium. GTDB lineage: Bacteria > Actinomycetota > Acidimicrobiia > Spongiisociales > ZC4RG35 > DATHWB01. The sequence continues at coordinate 22,255 of JBKHXZ010000010.1, read as the reverse complement.
GGATGCCGAGATCCGAGGCCGACTTCAGATGATCCCCTGCCAGGATCCCGAGGCCGCCGGAGTAGAACGGCAGCGAACTGTGCACGCCGAACTCGGTGCAGAAGTAGGCGACAGGACCACGCAGGGTCGTGTTCTGGCGGTCGTACCAGGTCTCCCGGTCGCCCATGTAGCTGTCGAACGCTCCCAGGGCGGTGTGGGCGAGATCGTGGATCGTCTCCACTTGTTCGATCTGACGCCACCGGGTCGGATCGATCGCATCGAGCAAGTCGATCGGGTTGTGGTACTGCTCCCAGGCCACCTGGTCGAGAGCCGACCACAGGTCTCGTCCGGCGGGATTCCACGACCACCAGAGGTTGTAGGCGAGGTCGGACAGTCGGCGCAGGCTGCGCGGGAGGGTGAACTCGGTGTTGGGGAGTGTGGGGATGTCGAATGGCACGGGAACGGCAAGTTAGCCATGCGGCGGGCTTCGCCCACAACGGCGTACCCTTGCGGCATGAGCCTCAAGATCCACTCTCAGGATGTCACCGAAGGTCCCGCCAAGGCTGCCGCCCGGGCGATGCTGCGTGCGGTCGGGCTCTCCGACGCCGACTTCAGCAAGCCGCAGGTGGGAGTGGTTTCTGCCGGGAACGAGGTCACGCCCTGCAATGTGACCGGCCCGGAACTGGCGGCCAAAGCCAAGGAGGGCGTCGTGTCGGCCGGGGGAGTGGGACTCACCTACGCCACGATCGCAGTCTCCGACGGCATCTCGATGGGACACGAGGGGATGCGGGCTTCGCTCGTATCACGAGAAGTGATCGCCGATTCGGTCGAACTGGTCCAACACGCCGAACGCTTCGACGCAATGGTCACGATCGCCGGCTGTGACAAGTCCCTGCCGGGCATGCTCATGGCCGCCGCCCGCACCAACCTGCCGACCGTGTTCCTGTACGGGGGTAGCTCACTTCCCGGCCGCTACCGAGATCGCGACATCGACATCGTCGATGTGTTCGAAGGCATCGGTGCCCTGTCGGAAGGTCGGATCACCCCGGACGAGATGCTGGAGATCGAACGCAGCGCCTGCCCCGGGGCAGGGTCGTGCGCCGGAATGTTCACCGCCAACACCATGGCGTCGGTGGGGGAAGCGATCGGCCTCTCCCTGCCCGGATCGGCCTCGGTACCGGCGATCGACCCTCGCCTGCGGGACTATGCGGTCGAATCCGGCAAGGCGGTGATGCGTCTCCTCGAACAGAACATTCGGCCACGTCAGATCATGACCCGTCCGGCATTCGAGAACGCCATCACCACCGTCATGGCGCTGGGCGGATCCACCAATGCCGTCCTCCACCTGATGGCGATCGCCCACGAGGCCGGAGTGGAGCTGGACCTGGAGGACTTCGACCGGATCAGCCGCCGCACACCCCACATCGGCGACCTGCGGCCATTCGGCAAGTACCACATGGTCGGACTCGACCGGATCGGAGGTGTTCCGGTCGTCCTGCGGGCGTTGTTGGACGATGGGCTCCTCGATGGTGATGTGCTGACCGTCACCGGCAGGACCATGGCCGAGAACCTCGACGGCGTGACCTTCCCCACCGACCAGGACGTGATTCGGCCTCTCGACCAGCCGCTGGCTCGGGAAGGCGGGATCGCGGTGTTGCGAGGATCACTCGCCCCGGCCGGGGCGGTGGTCAAGGTCGCAGGGATCGACCTCGACGTCTTCGAGGGGCCGGCGCGGGTCTTCGACGGAGAACAGGATGCTTTGGAGGCGCTGTTCGGTCATCGGATCGTCAAAGGCGACATCGTGGTCATCCGTACCGAAGGGCCGAAGGGTGGGCCGGGAATGCGGGAGATGCTGCAGATCACCGCAGCCATCAAAGGCGCCGGACTCGGAAAGGACGTGCTGTTGATCACCGACGGCCGGTTCTCGGGTGGAACCACCGGCCTGTGCATCGGTCACGTCGCCCCCGAATCGGAGGTAGGCGGACCCATCGGGCTGGTGGAAGAAGGAGACCGGATCCGGGTCGACGTTCCTGCACGGCGTCTCGATGTCCTCGTCGACGAGGCCACGCTGGACCAACGCCGGGCTGACTGGAAGCCGCATCCTCCTCGCTACACCTCGGGGGTGTTGGCCAAATACGCCAGGTTGGTCGGCTCGGCCGAGAGCGGGGCGGTCACCAACGCGTGATCAAGGTCTATGCGGTCGTGCTCGTGGTTGGCGTCGTTGCGCTGATCGCTTGGATCTTTGCCACGGTGCTGGCCGGCAATCTGTCCCGTCCGCGGCTCGACCCAGAGCAACGGTGGGGGGTTCCCGGGCGACGAGCAGTCGCCGGGGCGGTCGGCTTCGGGATGGCCGGCATGTCAGCGGAGTATTCGCCCCTCGGGATCGAGTGGCCCGTCGCACTGGCGTTGGCCGTCGCCGGGGGAGTGGCTGCCGGGTGGTACGCAGGTCGGGTCGGCTTGGAAGCCGAGGAGCCGGCCTGAGGTGCTGATCGTCTCCGATGTCCACGGCGCTTTCGAGCCGTTGGCGGACCTGGCGCGCTCCGGTGAGACACTGCTCGTGTTGGGAGACCTCCTCAACCTGATGGACTACCGCACCGGGGACGGCATCACGGCCGAAATCCTCGGTCACGAAGTAGCGAGCAGAATCGCTCGCGCCCGTGCGCTGGGTGACTTCGGTGGCATGAGGCAGGTGTGGGCTTCGGCGATCGGCGACGACCACGAGTCCTTCCGGCACCGCTTCGAAGAGCTGGCGCTGGCGCAGTACGCGGAGATGCGCGATCGGCTGACCGGTACCCGGGGTTACACGACGTTCGGGAACGTCGACCGGCCCAACCAACTGCGAGCTCACCTGCCGGAAGGGTGGACCTTCGTCGACGGAGAAGTGCTGGAGATCGAAGGCTGGCGAGTCGGGATCGTCGGCGGCGGAACCTCGACGCCGCTCCACGCCAGCGGAGAGGTGACCGACGAGGAGATGGCGACCAAGTTGGAGGCGATGGGCCCGGTGGACGTACTGTGTTCTCACCTTCCGCCGGCTGTCGGACCGTTGCACTTCGACGTCGTCACCGGGCGTCCCGAACGGGCATCCCAGCCGATCCTCGACTACATCCTCGAGCATCAGCCGCAATACCACTACTACGGCGACGTCCACCAGCCGCAGGCGTCGACCTGGCGAATCGGATCCACTCGATGTCGCAACGTCGGGTATTTCCGCGCCACCCGACGTCCGGTGCGTCACGAACCGAAAAACGGGTAACCCGACCGCTCGCTAGCCTGAGCGTCCGAACACGAGGAGGACTCGCCGACCGTGGCCGAAGGGACCGTTCAGAGCATCGAAGTCGACGCAGAGCCGGCTGCCTGTTTCGCCGTTGCCGCCGACGTCGCCGCCTACCCGGAGTGGGCGACCGGCGTCCGTTCGACCGAAGTGCTCGAAACCGACGAGCAGGGACGCCCGCGCCGGGCCGCCTTCGTCATCGACGGCATGGTGAAAGAAATTTCCTACGTGCTCACCTACACCTACGACGAGCCGCATTCGATGTCGTGGACGGCGGAGCCGGGTGACGATCTGAAGGCTCTGGACGGGTCGTACAACTTCAAAGATCTCGGGGACGGGCGCACCGAGATCGTCTACGCGCTGCGAGCCGAACCGGCGTTCACCATCCCTGGCTTCCTCCGCCGGCAGGTGGAGAAGCAGATCGTCGGCACGGCATTGCGCGGACTGCGCGAGCGGGTCGGCGCTGTCGCAGGAGGCTGAGGACCATGCGCATCCTTCTCGTCACCGGGAAGGGTGGCGTCGGTAAGACGACCGTCGCGGCGACGACAGCCCTGGCAGCCGCCGACCGGGGTTACCGCGCGTTGGTCAGTTCGACCGATCCGGCACACAGTCTCGCAGATGCCCTCGATGTCGCCTTGGGAGATCGGCCTACGCCGGTCGCCGGGAACCTGCACGGCCAGCAGATCGACACCCAAGAACAGCTCGAACGGCATTGGGGTTCGATCCGCGACCAGTTGATGAACGTCTTCGACTGGGGTGGGGTCGGAGGTATCGAGGCCGAAGAATTCCTGGTGTTCCCCGGGATGGACGAACTGTTCGCTCTCCTCGACGTGAACGAGCATGCTCGGTCGGGTGACTACGACGTGCTCGTGGTCGATTGCGCCCCCACCGCCGAGACGTTGCGCCTGCTGAGCCTGCCCGAAGTGCTGTCATGGTATTTCGAGCGGGTCATGCCCACCGAGCGCCGCATCATGCGTGCCGCTCGTCCGCTCCTCACCCGCATGACCGACCTTCCCGTGCCGGAAGATCGGGTGTTCGAGGCCGCCCAGACCGTGTTCGAAGGCATCGAACAGGTCAAGGAGCTGCTCGCCGACCCGCACATCACCTCGGCCCGGTTGGTGGTCAACCCCGAGAAGATGGTGATCGACGAGGCCCGACGCACCTACACCTATCTCGGTCTGTTCGGATACGGCGTCGACGGCATCATCGTCAACCGGGTGCTGCCCGAAGAGGTCAGCGACCCTTACTTCGCCAAGTGGCGATCGATCCAGGCAGCCCACTTGGAGACGGTCGACGCGGCGTTCGCCGACGTCGCACGGCTGCGGTTGCGTCTGTTCGACGACGAGATGGTCGGGGTCGAACGGCTGCGGGAGATGGCCGCGGAGCTGTATGCCGGGGTCGACCCGGTGGCCGACTTCGAAGCGGTAAGCCCGTTTCATCTTCGCGAGGAGGCTGAGGACGTCGTGGTCGAGATGGATGTCCCGTTCGCCTCGCGGGAGGAACTCGATGTCGTCCGCCGGGGAAGTGAGCTGGCCATCACCGTCGGTCCGTATCGTCGGTCCCTGGTGCTGCCGGACTCCCTCCAACGTCGGCCCGTGACGAACGCCTCCCTCACCGACGGTCGCCTGCGCATCCGGTTCGGACAGACCACGAGCCGTAAGACTCGGAAACCGGCATGAACCTGGAATCGGAGACGGTGGCAGCTTTGAAGCGGGCCGGGATGCGTGCCGCGTTCCACCTGTTGCGGGCCGGGGTGGAGGGGTTGAAAGCGGTCGAAGCCTTCGTCGACGAGCTGGGCAAAGTGGGTGCTGGCGACCGTGACGAGGAGCCGGACCCGGGCGGCCCGGTACGCATCGAGGTCGAGTGACCGCGATCGGAGTCGATGTCGGCGGTTCCTGGCTGAAGCTCGTGGTCCTTGCCGACGACGGCGGAGTCACGCTGCATGATCGTCGCCGGCTTCCCCCGACCGGCGTCGTCGAGTTCGTGACCCGCGCCGCGGCCGTCGCCGTCGAGCGGTACTCGGCGTCTTCGCTTGGCATCGGTCTTGCCGGTCTGGTGGACTCTGCGGCGGGGACGCTGGTGTGGGGACCACATCTCGAAGGAAGACAGGTCCCGTACCGCCGTCTTCTGGAGGAAGCGCTGGACATGCCGGTGGCGGTGGACAACGACGCCAATTTGGCTGTCGCCGCCGAAGCGAGGCTCGGCGCAGGTCAGGGCGCCGACCCGGTCCTGCTAGTCGCACTCGGAACCGGGATCGGCGTGGGCCTCAGCTACGGAAACCGTGTGTACCGGGGCCGGGCTTTCGCCGGTGAAGCCGGTCACATGCAGATGACCGCGGAAGGGGCGGTTTGCGAGTGCGGGCGGTCCGGGTGCTGGGAGACTCTCGTGTCGGGCACGGTGCTAGACCAGCAAGCTCAAACCCACGCCCAGCGCCAACCGGACGGGATGGTGGCACGTGCGGCGGCAGGAGGACCGGTCACCGCCGAGCACTTGGCGAGAGCCGCACTGGCCGGCGACGATGCGGCGGCGGACGCCTACCGGCGGGCAGGGGAGTGGCTGGGACGTGGTCTCGTGTCGCTGTCGCTGATGGTCGATCCGGCGATCATCATCATCGGAGGTGCCGTGTCGGAAGCCGGCGACCTGCTGGCAGATCCTGCTCGACGATGGCTCGCCACCGAACTCCCCGGCGCCGACCACCGGCCCACGATTCCGGTGGTTCCCGCCCGTTTCGGCACCTTTGCCGGAGCTGTCGGTGCCGCGTTGGCGGGTTGGGCGGTGCAGAATGGTGACGATGAATGGTGATCCCCTCCGTCCTGATGAAGTGATCGAACCCGGCGGACGCATGGCGTTGCGCCGGTTGGCAGTCGATGCCGCCTCCACCGTGCCGAACATGGTGAAGCTGCTGTGGCGCTTGCTGCGTGACCCGCGAGTGCCCCGACGCACCAAGCTGGTCGTGGGAGCGGCGGTGGCGTACGTGGCGTCCCCGATCGATCTGATCCCCGAGTTCGTTCCGGTTGTGGGGTTGGCAGACGATCTGTTGTTGATGGCCTTCGCCATCAACCGGATGGTGGAATCCGCCGGTGAGGACGTCGTGCTGGAGCACTGGGACGGATCACGGGACCTGCTGGAGCTGGTCCGTTCGGTCCTCGAGGTCGCATCGGATTTCGTTCCTGCCCGGCTCCGCAAGACGATCGCCCGGCTCTCAGGCGACTGAACCGGAGCAGGGCGGCCCGTCATTAGCCTGCAGGCGATGGAGTTCCGCCGGATCGACAACCTGCCGCCGTACGTGTTCGCCGAGGTCAACCAGGCCAAGCTGGCAGCTCGTCGGTCCGGAGAGGACATCGTCGACCTCGGGTTCGGCAACCCGGACATTCCCTCCGCCTCCTTCGTCGTCGACAAGCTGGTGGAGGCGGCGCGCAACGAACGGAACCATCGCTATTCGGTGTCGCGGGGACTTCCCAACCTACGGCGGGCGGTAGCCGACCGTTATCGCCGCCGGTTCGGCGTCGAACTGGACCCAGACACCGAAGTCATCTCCACGATCGGCGCCAAGGAGGGCCTCAGCCACCTCTTGTGGACCCTCGTCCAACCCGGCGACGTCGCTGTGGTTCCCGAACCGTCGTACCCCATCCACATCTACGCCCCTGTTTTGGCTGGAGCGGAGGTGAGGCGGGCACCGATCAGTTCGGAAGAGGACTACTTCGAAGTCCTGGAGCGAATGTTCGCCAACTCGTGGCCGACCCCGCGGGTGATCATCGTCTCGTTCCCGCACAACCCGACGACCGCCGTCGTCGAAAGGGAGTTCTTCGAGAAGTTGGTGGCGTTCGCTCATTCCCACGGCACCGTCATCGTCCACGATTTCGCCTACGCCGACATTGCATTCGACGGATACAGCCCGCCCTCCCTGTTGGAGGTGCCAGGCGCAAAAGAGGTAGGTGTCGAGCTGTACACCCTCACCAAGGGCCATTCCATGGCCGGATGGCGGATGGGCTTCATGGTCGGCAATCCCGAGATCGTCGCTGCCCTGGCCAAGTTGAAGTCGTATCTGGACTACGGCACCTTCCAGCCGATCCAGATCGCCGCGATCATCGCCCTCAACGAAGGGGACGACTATGTCGCCGAGGTCAACGACATCTACTTGCGTCGCCGGGACGTGCTGATCGACGGTCTCGATCGCGCCGGATGGAAGGTGGCGCGCCCCCGGGGGACCATGTTCGTCTGGGCGCCCATCCCGGACGCCTACGTAAACATGGGATCACTCGAATTCGCCTACCACCTGCTGGCCGAAGCCAAGGTGGCGGTCAGTCCGGGTGTCGGCTTCGGACCATCCGGCGACGGCTTCGTACGGTTCGCGCTGGTGGAGAACGAACACCGTATCGCCCAAGCGACCCTCGGCCTCAAGAGGGCACTGTCCGCCTGATCGTGCAGCCGGCGGGAGGCGCCCCATCCAGCGCTCGTCTTCGACCTCGCAACGCCACAGGAGTCGCCTGCCAGGCTGGGAATCGTCCGGGGAGTCAGGCGACGAGATAGGTTAGTTCGGCCAGGTCGGTGACCTCGTGGGTGACCTCGAAACCGTTTCGGTCAGCCCGGTTCGGGTTGTACCAGCAGGTGTCGATACCGAATCGGATTGCCCCGGCGATGTCCGAGGTGAGGCTGTCGCCGACCATCACCGCCGAGTGCTTGGGCGGACCTCCCAACCGGTCGAACGCGGTCTGGAAGATCTCCGGCCGGGGCTTGGTCACGCCGACCTCCGACGAAATGACGACCGCCTCGAACAGATCGTCGAGTTCGCATCTGGCGAGCCGTGCCCGTTGGACGTCGGACAGCCCGTTGGTCACCAGGGCGAGCCGTGCCCGGCCGGCCAGGTGGTCGAGGACCTGCCGGGCGCCAGGGTAGAGGTCGCCGTGGTCGCCCAGCGACCGCACGAACAGATCCGCCATGGCGTCGATGTCGGCGTCGATCCCGATCTGGTCGAACAGGCGCTGGAAGCGAAGAGTCCGCACTTCGATCGGCTGGACCCTTCCGGCTTCCACCCCCTCCCACAGGGCACCGTTGATACGTCGGTAGGCGTCGAAGACCGATGCCGGGTCGGAAATGCCCGCAGCCCGCATCGTGATGTCGAACGCCTCCGCTTCCGAGGCGTCAGAGTCGAACAAGGTGTGATCGAGGTCGAAAAGGAGCGTGGTGTAGGGCACGGACTCGCACGCTACCGCCCGACGATGGTGATCTAGCCTCGGACCATGGCTTTCGACGACGGCATCGCCGACTTCCGTTCAGACACCGTTACCCGCCCCACCCCGGAGATGCGTCGGGCAATGGCCGACGCCGAGGTGGGCGACGACGTGTATGGAGACGATCCGACCGTCAACCGCCTGCAAGAGGAGGCGGCGGAGGCGGTGGGCAAGGAGGCAGCAGTCTTCGTTCCGACCGGGACGATGGGGAACCAACTGTCCCTCATGGCCCAAACGCGGCCCGGAGACGACGTGCTGTGTGACGAAGGTGCCCACATTCGCAACATCGAAAAGGGAGCTGCGTCCGCCTTTTCCGGAGTGGCGTTCCGCAGTGTGCATGCGCCAGGCGGATGGATTCAGCCGGAGCAGGTCGAGGCCGTGATGCGCACTGCCGGAGGGTTCTTCCCCCGAATTCGACTGATGGTGTGGGAGAACTCGCACAACCTGTCGGGCGGTCGGGTCACCCCGGTGGAGGGAATGGAGGCTGCCACTGCGGTCGCACGGCGGCACGGATTGGCGATCCATCTCGACGGTGCCCGCATCTTCAACGCGGCTGCGGCACTCGGGGTGGGGGCCGACGAACTGGCTGACGGAGTCGACACCGTCACGTTCTGTTTCTCGAAGGGGCTTGGTGCGCCGGTGGGATCGGTCATCTGCGCCACCGGTGAGCTGATCGACGAGATCCACTATCTCCGCAAACGGATGGGAGGAGGGATGCGACAGGTGGGCGTGCTCGCCGCACCGGCCCGAATCGCCCTGCGGGACCGCGACCGAGTCGCCGAGGACAACGCCCTGGCGCGCTACCTCGCCGAACGGATCGCCGATCACGCTCCCGATGCTCTGGATCCCCGCTCGGTGGAGACGAACATCGTCAACGTGGCGACCGATCATCTTCCGGTGCAGATCGTGCAAGCCCTCGACGCCCTCCGCTCTGCCGGCTTCAAGGTCAATCCACCGTTGTTCGGAGGCGTCTGGCGTCTGGTCACCCACCGGGACGTCGATCGAACCGACGTCGACCGGCTGGTCACCACGCTCTTTGCTTCGACCCAATAGGCTTGCTCGCCCCAACCCGGAGTCACGATGACCTTTGCAGTCCTGTTCCCCGGTCAGGGAAGCCAGTTCGTGGGGATGGGTGCCGACCTGTTCGACGCCCGACCGGACCTGCTCGGAGACCGCGCGGACGACATTCTCGGATGGTCACTGCGGTCCCTGTGCCTGGACGGTCCGGAAGATGAACTCACCCGGACCGAACATGCCCAGCCCGCGCTGTTCGCTCTGGCGTACGCCCTGTGGGAAGAGTTCGACGCACACCTGAAGATCCCTCCTGCCGCGGTCGCCGGCCATTCGCTCGGGGAGTACACCGCCCTGACCGCGGCAGGAGTCATCGGTTACGACGACGCCCTGGCCGTGGTCGCCGAGCGCGGCAGGGCGATGGCGGCGGCCGCTGATTTGGAGCCGTCGGGAATGGCCGCCCTGCTGGGTGCCGACGTCGACCTGGCCGAACAGGTGGTGGCCGCCAACAACTCGGCCGGAGGCCGACTGAGCGTGGCGAACGACAACGCCCCCGGTCAAGTGGTGGTGGCAGGCGGCATCGACGACCTCGACTGGCTCGACGAGCATGGGAAGTATCTCGGGGTACGACGGGCGATCCGGTTGAAGGTGGCCGGCGCGTTCCACTCCCCGTTCATGCGGCCGGCCGCCGAACGAGTCGCGGCCGCCGTGCAGGGAATCGAACCGCTCGCACCTCGTTTTCCGGTGTACGCCAACGTGACCGGGACGCCCACCGACCGAGACAGCATCATCGACTTGCTCGTCTCTCAGGTCGTCGGTCGGGTCCGGTTCGCCGACACGCTACGCAACATGGCTGCGACCGGTATCTCGACCTTCGTCCACGTCGGACCCGGTGATGTCACCGCCGGGATGGCCAAGCGGACCGTGGAGGGTGCCGATGTCGTGGTGGTCTCCGACCTGGAGGGAATCGCCCCTGCCGTCGATGCCCTCTCTACCATCGACCGCTCTGGAGGTGCGTGATGCCGAATGCCGAGATCGTTGGTTGGGGGAAAGCGATGCCGCCGACGGTCCTCTCCAATGCGGATCTGGAGCGGATCGTCGACACGAACGACGAATGGATCACATCTCGTACGGGCATGAAAGAACGGCGGATCACCCATGTCGAGGCCTCCGACCTGGCCGCCGTCTCGGCCCGCCGAGCTCTCGCTGCAGCCGGGATGGAGGCGACGGAACTCGATTTCATCATCAACGCCACATGTACGCCGGAATCGCTGATCCCCGCTTCGGTCGCTCACGTACAGACCAAGATCGGCGCGGACGGAGCAGGGGCGATGGACGTCAACGCCAACTGTTCGGGATTCGTCTATGGACTCGTCACCGCTGCGTCGCTCATCCAGACCGGAGCAGCCCGCAACGTGCTCCTCACCGGCGTCGAGAAGATGCACTACATCATGGACTATTCAGACCGAACCACCTGCGTGCTCTTCGGCGACGGCGCAGGTTCGGTCGTGCTTCGGCCCACGCTCGAACCGGTCGGATATCTCGGTGGCGTGTTGGGCAACGACGGCTCGATCTCCGAGCATCTCACGGTTCCAGAGTTCGGTAGTGCCGGCTCCCGCGGGGCACGGAGTCATGCTCATTGCGGGGTGCAGATGAACGGACCGGAGGTGTTCCGCAACGCTGTCACCCGCATGGGGGAAGCCGCCCTCCAAGTTGCCAAAGACGTCGGATGGACCCGCGACGACATCGACCTTCTGATACCCCATCAGGCCAACAAGCGGATCATCGATGCCACCGCCCGACGGTTGGAACTCGACGAGAACAAGGTGTTCATCGACGTCGACCGGTACGGCAACACCAGTGCGGCCACCATCCCGGTCGCATTGACCGAGGCGCTGGAAGAAGGGCGGGTCAAGCCGGGAGCCAATCTCATCTTCGCTGCGTTCGGCGGCGGCCTGTCGTGGGCCGCGGCCGCCGTCAAGTGGGGGGAACGGACCGAACCGATCGCCCACTCCGATGCCGAGCTGGGTTCATTCGACGGGACCGTGTTCGACATCCTTCGCCCCACGCTCGAGTTCTCCGGTGTGGAGGTTCCGAGATGAGTCGAGTGGCACTCGTCACCGGCGGATCCCGGGGGATCGGCCGGGCGATCGCCCTCGGTTTGGCGGCGAAGGGGCATCGGGTGGCGGTCAACTACGCCAATCGGGCCGACGCGGCCGAGGAGGTCGTGCAAGCGGTGACGGACGCCGGGGGACAAGCGCTGGCGGTGCGGGCCGACGTCAGCGACGAAGCGGCGGTTGCAGCCATGTTCGAACACGTCACCCAGCATCTCGGACCGGTGGAGATCCGGGTCAACAACGCCGGGATCACACGGGACGATCTGGTGCTGCGCATGAGTGCGGAGGCGTTCGACGCAGTGATCGCCACCAACCTGCGATCGGCGTTTCTGTGTTCCAAGGCGGCGATGCGGGGAATGGTGCGCGGGCGGTGGGGTCGGATCATCTCGATCGCGTCGGTAGCCGGCATCTCCGGCAATCCCGGGCAGGCCAACTACGCGGCATCGAAGGCAGGGATGATCGGAATGACCAAGTCGATCGCCAAGGAGGTGGGTTCCCGGGGCATCACAGCCAACGTCGTGGCCCCCGGGTTCATATCGACGGACATGACCGAGGCTCTCGGCGACGAGGCGCGCGCAGCGTCGTTGGCCGCGATCACGGTCGGGCGGTTTGGTCAGCCGGAAGAAGTGGCGGCGGCCGTCGCCTTCCTCGCATCGGAGGAGGCCGGGTACGTCACCGGCCAGGTCTTGTCGGTGGACGGGGGCATTGCCCTCTAGGCTGCCGGCCAACACACGAAGGAGAAAGCATGGACCGTGGTGAGATTTCGGCGAAGATGAAGGACCTGCTCGTATCCGAGCTCGGTCTCGACGAGTCGAAGATTTCCGACGACGCCAGCTTCGAGGAAGACCTCGAAGTCGATTCCCTCGGTGTCGTCGAGCTGCTCATGGCGCTCGAGGACGAGTTCGGAGTCAAGATCCCCGACGAGGAGGCCGAGAGCATCCACACCGTCGGCCAGGCCGTCGATCTGGTTCACGGCAAGCTGAACTGAAGATGCCCCGAGAGCGCCGCCGGGTCGTGGTGACCGGGCTGGGTGCGATCTCGCCGGTGGGCGCCACCATGGCGGACACGTGGGACGCGATCGTGGCCGGCCGTTCCGGGGCCGGCCCGATCACCCTGTTCGACACGACCGACTTCAAAGCCAGGATCGCAGCCGAGGTTTCGGACTTCGACCCCACCGAACACTTCGAGGCGAAAGAGGCGCGGCGGCTCGACCGCTGCAGCCAGTTCGCCCTGGTGGCTGCCCGCGAAGCCCTGCACGATGCCGGACTCGCCTTGGACCCGGACTCGGAAGAGGCGGAGAGGGCGGGCGCGTTCATCGGTGTCGGATTCGGCGGGATGGAGACGTTCATCGAAGAGGTCGGCATCCTCCATGAACGCGGTCCGGGTCGGGTGAGCCCGCTTGGCATTCCGAAGATCATCGCCAACATGCCCGCCGGTTTGGTGTCGATCGAACATCACCTGTTGGGGCCGGTGTCGTGCACGGTCACCGCCTGTTCTGCCTCCGCCAACGCCATCGGGGATGCAGCCGAGATCATTCGGCGAGGGGCCGCCGACATCATGGTGGCGGGAGGCGCAGAGGCGGCTATCACGACGTATGCCGTCGCCGCATTCGCCCAATCCCGTGCTCTCAGCACCCGTAATGACGATCCGCAGACGGCGTCACGTCCGTTCGACGCCGGACGTGACGGTTTTGTCATGGGAGAAGGTGCCGCGGTCTTGGTCTTGGAGGAACGAGAACGAGCCATCGCCCGAGGGGCCACCATCCACGCCGAGGTCACCGGCTATGGCATGTCGGCCGACTCCTATCACATCACCCTTCCCAAGCCGGGGGGCACCGGGGCGGCGCGTGCGGTAAAGGCGGCGCTGGCCGACGCCGAACTCGAACCGGACGACCTCGATTACGTCAACGCTCATGGCACGTCCACGCCCGCCAACGACTCGACCGAGACGACGGCGATGAAGGTGGCTTTGGGCGAGGACGTCGCCCGAGGGATTCCCATGTCCTCGACGAAGTCGATGACCGGGCATCTCTTGGGAGGTGCCGGTGCGTTGGAAGCGGCGATCTCGATCCGCGCCATCGAAACCGGCGTCCTTCCGCCCACGATCAACTATTCCGATCCTGACCCGGAATGCGATCTGGATTACGTTCCCAACGAGGCGCGCCACGTCGGATCGGTGAAGCACGTGGCGTCGAACAGTTTCGGCTTCGGCGGACACAACGTCACGCTGATCTTCAGCAAGGGCTGACCCGCTTCAGCCCGTCTCACACCCCGGACCCGGTGGTTCGCCCCCTCGAATCTGGGCGTCCCGATACTCGGCGATCGACCGGTAGACGAGTACGAGGACGACCGCCATGCCGATCGTCGTCAGGACGAAGACGGCGGCGGCCAGGGCCCAGGCCAGCCCGGTGCAGGTCTGCACAACTCCGTCGACTTCGACGCGGCATGACACGTCCATCACCAGGTAGGTGATCCACGCACCCAAGGCACCGACGGCCAGCGACGGTAAGGCGATCCACGGATTGGGCAGACGCCGGTTCACGACTGCTCCTTGCGCCGCCCGCGATCGTCCAGGCCGGCGGCGTCGAGTATCTCACCGGGAGCCAGCTCGGCAGGGATGGGAACCGAACGTCCTGGCGCAGCATGCGGTATCGCCGCCAGGCGCGCATCCTCGGTCCAGGCGAGGACGCTCAGAGTGCCGAACATCACCATGGCAATGACCATTCCTGGGAAGTCGACAGCCAACCCGCTCGCAACGGTGAGAAGTGGAAGGCCGATGCGGGTCGACCACACGGCGGGCACACCTGCCCGGGTGTAGACCAAGGAGATGACGATGGCCGCCCCACCCATAACCCAGTCGAGAAGGTCGACTCCGTCCGGCTGAACGGCGCCGAGCACCACGGGTGCGGTGAGCAACCCGATCGCCAGAGCCGTCGCCCGTGGTGGAGGGGCGTCTGCCGGTGGGCGATGGCGAACGACGGCCTGCAGTCTGGTTCCGACGAGGCCGCTGGCGGCGGCGGCCGCGGCGGCAAGCATGATCACCCAGGCCGGCGTCACCGGATGGGCGACTGCGACGACACCGCTGACCACCGTGAGCCCGACCCCCAGCCCGACGGACCAACGCGCCGCCCCGACCAAGGCTCCGACGATCGCGATCGCGGTCAGTATCAGATGACCGACGGCCATCATTGCGCCCGCGCCGTCCTGCCAGAACGGCTGAGGCCCGGTGAGCACCAGAGACGTCGCCAAAGAAGCGACGAGAAGGGCGAGAGTGGTGAGGATGGAGGAAGTCACGGCTACGTTGCCCCGAGTGTCAACGGTGTCGGCTGAGTGTGCAAGACGATGAGTGGCTTCTGGCCCGGTGAGTTCCGCTTCTGCCCGATGTGCGCCTCGGGTCTCAACGTCGTCGAACGCGGAGGACGGCAGCGAATGGGGTGCCCATCGTGCGGCTATGTCCATTTCCGTGACCCCGGTGTCGGAGCCGCGGTGGTGCTCACCCGGGATTCGGAGGTGCTGATGGTGAAACGGGGGAGTGGATCCAGCAGGCCGGGATTGTGGTGCATCCCCTGCGGGTTCGTCGACTACGGCGAGGACGTTCGGGTGGCGGCGGCACGGGAGGTGCGAGAAGAGACCGGGCTGATCGTCGAAGTCGGCGAGCCGGTATTCGTCCGATCCAACTTCCACGATCCGGAGAAGCTCACGGTCGGGATCTGGTTCGCCGGGGAGGTGGTGGGGGGAGAGCTCACACCGGGAGACGACGCAGTGGATGCGCGCTGGTTCCCGCTCGACGAGCTACCGCCGCTGGCCTTCGACACCGACGCCGAACTGTTCCGTGCCCGCTTCGGAGTCGACGCCGCGGTCGGACACTGACGGGGCCGTTTCGTCTGCCTGGGCAGGAGTCCAAGCGGCGAGTTCCACCCAGGGCGTACCCGGCCTCATGGTGATCACCGTGCCGTGTTGCGGCTTGTTCGTGTGTTGGGTCCTCAGGTCGCGGCCTGCGAGAGCGAGGCGGGCAGCCTGGACGGGATCCTGGTGGGAGACGACCACCACATCGCCGTCATGGCCGTCGGCGATCCGAGCCAGAGCGGACCGCATGCGGGCGGCCAATGCCGTGAGCGGCTCGGACGCGAACGGCATGTTCAACGGGTCGGTGAGGTATGCCTCGAGCTGGCCGGGGCGTTCGGATGCCAGTCCGTCCCAGGGGATTCCAGCCCAGTCGTCGGCCATCTTCCATTCGATGAGGTCTTCGGCGATGCGGATCGGAAGATCATGGGCGCGGGCGATCGGCTCGGCGGTTTCGATGGCCCGCTGCAACGGCGAGGACCACACGGCTGTGACTGGGGCGTTCCGGAGATAACGAGCCACCTCTTTTGCCTGTGTCCTGCCCCGTTCGTTCAGTCCGAACCCCGGCAGGGAGGCATAGACCACGTGATCGGGATTGTGGACTTCGCCGTGACGCACCAGGTGGACCTTCGCCATGCCGGCCTTTTTAGCTGGTCGCCGCGTGTTTGCCGGGATCGACCTGCTGTGTACCGCTGTAGCGTCGATCCGGTGTGGACCGAGCCGATCCTCCATGTCGACATGGATGCGTTCTTCGTGGCTGTGGAGCGGTTGCGGGATCCGACCCTGCGCGACAGGCCGGTGGTCGTCGGAGGAACCGGACCGCGCAGCGTCGTGGCTGCCGCCTCCTACGAGTCGCGTCGGTACGGAATCCGTTCGGCGATGCCCATGTCCCGGGCCCGTGCCTTGTGCCGGGAACTCGTCATCGTCCCGGCTGATCACGCCGAATATCGGAGGGTGTCCGAGGCGGTGTTTCACATCTTCCGATCGTTCACCCCGCTCGTGGAGGGTCTGTCGATCGACGAAGCCTTCCTGGATGTCGGGGGTCTACGACACCACTTTCCAGGTCCGGTACAGGTGGGCCAAGAAATCCGATGGCGGATCCGCGATCAGATCGGCATCACCGCCTCGGTCGGCATCGCCGGTACCAAGTTCGTCGCCAAGCTCGCCTCGGAGAGCGCCAAGCCCGATGGCCTGCGCCACATCCCGGTAGGCGAAACCCAGACATTCCTGGATGCACTGGGGATCGGCTCACTCTGGGGGGTGGGACAGGCGACCCGCGCCGCGTTGGAATCTGTCGGGGTCGAGACCGTGGCCGACCTCAGAACCGTTCCTGACAGGGTGTTGGAACGCGCGGTAGGGGCGACGGTCGCGGCACACCTGGCCGCCCTCGCCCGGGGACACGATCCGCGTCCGGTCGAGCCCGATCGGGAGGCGAAATCCGTGTCGGTCGAGGAGACCTACGAAGAGGACATCGTCGAAGACGAACGGTTGCGTATCGAGCTTCGCCGCCTCGCCGATCGTCTCGGGTCACGGTTGCGACGGGCGGGGTTGGCCGGCCGTACCGTCACGCTGAAGTTGCGGACCGCCGACTTCCGCACGGTCACCCGCTCTGTCACTCGGCCGAGCACGACCAACAGTGACATGGACCTGTTCTGGGTGGCGTGTGAGCTGCTCGGGACGGTCGAGCGCGGCGGACAGCCGGTGCGCCTGCTCGGCATCGGGGTCCAACAGTTGGCGCCGGTCGAAGAGGGTCACCAGATGACGGTCGAAGCCGATCGACGGTGGTCCGACATCGACGCGGCCGTCGACGCCATCCGCAGCAGGTTCGGCGATGATGCGGTCGGTCCGGCCGGACTCGCCGAGCGTCCGGGCACCTGAAACGCACGCCGCGGCCTCATCCGTTGAATCCGGCGCAAACGTATACTGAACACACCTGGAGTGGAGCGAACACCGGCCCATGCCACTAGACGATCACGAACAGCGCATCCTCGACGAGATCGAGCGGCAGTTCTACGAAGAAGACCCCGATCTGGCTCTTGCCGTTCGCAACATCGACCGGTCCGGGCGCTTCGGAGTTCGTCTTCCGCTGATCGGACTGATCGTCGGCATGGTCGTGCTTCTCGCCACCTTCACAGTTTCCACACCGCTGGCCATCCTCGGGTTCGTGTTGATGGTCGCCTCTGCCACCGCTCTCGCCCACGGGATCCGCAACCGGATCCAAGCCGGAACGAAGGTGAACGCTCCCTCCGACGCGTCATCTTCGAATTGGTACCGTCGCTTTCGTCGCGGCTGAAACCCTCTCGCGAGAGTGACGCCCCCGTGGGGCTTCCGACGGCAGCCGTCCGGGTCTCCGGGGACCGCGAGAAATGAAGGCTCTGATCGGTCGTGTGTGCCATGCACCCGCCGATCCCGAGGCAACGATTGAGAGGTTCCGTTGCGAGAAGGATTCACCGCCCAGCAGGCACAGGCGCTCACCGGGTGTACGCATCATCAACTCCGGTATTGGGATCGGGTGGGCCTGGTCTCACCCTCCATCCAGGGCACGGGCGGTCGACCAGGGGTTCGACGTCTCTACTCGTTCCGGGATCTCGTCGCCTTGCGTGTCGTTCGTAGCCTGCTCGACAACGGGATGTCGTTGCAGCGAGTGCGACGAGCGTGGGATTACCTGCGGCGCAACGCCGACATGGACACCCACCTGGCCGAGGTCAAGCTGGTCACCGACGGCCAGACCATCTTCCGCATCGCTCGAGACGACGGACAGTTGATGGACGCGCTGCGCGAAGGTCAGCTTTCTTTCTTCGTCGCGATCGATGAGATCACTCGTACGGTCGAAGACGATGTGACACGGTTCGAGTTGGATCGCAGCGAATTCCTCGAAATGCTCCGCCGGGTCGAAGACGACGTCGCCGAGGAGATGGCAGCCGAAGGCTGAACCGGGCGAGGGCGGCCTCAGGGGCGCCGGAGGGAACGTAGTCGCAACGCGGAAAGGACCCGCGTCCGACGGCTGTACCCGCGATCCAGCCGTTCGTCAGCCCGTGTGAATGCCTTGCGCCCGTCACCCCGTGGGCGCCCCCCATATGTCGCCGCGGTATACAGCTGGGCGAGGGGGACGAGGTCTTCGTGATGCTTGGCGGCGAGTTCCAGCGGTGTGGCCGAGGTGGGAACGTCGCCGCCGAGGTCGCGCAGACGGTCGACGATCTCATCCCAGGCCGCATCGATGTTCCCCGTGCGAATCGCCTGGAGACGCCGCCAGCGGCGCCACCACTTGTACGCAGGTATGGATGCCACCAGCCCAGCCAGGACAGCGATACCCCACAGCCAGGCTGGGATGTCGAACCCGCTGTCCGGAACGAGGTCGGGTGTGGCGTCTCCGGTCAAGAGATCGATCTCCGGACCGAGTTGGGGTCGTTCCCCGGCCGTGGTGGGGGATCCCGTGGCGTCGATCTCCTCGGGGGCGGGAACGTACTCGCGCAGGTCGAACCCGACTTCGGATACGAGAGGCGGGTTGGCACCGTCACCCCTCGGTGTCGGATCGAACCGGACCCATCCCTGCCCATTCATCCACAGCTCGACCCAGGCATGGGCGTTCCGTTCGCGAACGACGATCACGTCCGACCCGTCGGCTTGCTGTTGGACATCGCCGGGAGTGAATCCGAGAACCACTCGGGCCGGAATGCCCAGTGTCCGTGCCATCACCCCCATCGCGGTGGCGAACTGCTCGCAGTAGCCGGTGCGGTAGTTGGGAGAGTCCGGATCGAGCAGCCAATCGGCGAGATCGAGGCTGGTGTGGCCGGTATCGACATCGAGGTCGTAGGTGAAGTTGCGGGAGTCGCGCAACCATGCTTCGAGGATGAGCGCCTTCTCGAAGCTGGTGCTGCCTTCCTCGGTCACGGTCCGTGCCAGTGTTCGGATCTCGGTCGGGAGTTCGGCCGGGAGGTCGAGGAAGTCGGCGATGTCGTCGGGCCGACCCAATGAACGGAAGCTTTGCGGTTCACCACCGAACACACCGGCGGTAGCAGCCTCGGCGAAGATAGGGGAGAACTCCCCACCGTTCGATGCGAGGTATTCGATGTCGGGGAGGGGGATGTTTGCTTCCAGTTCGTACTCCCAACCCGGATTGGTGCGCAGGTCGATGCCGACGGCCCCGTCCTCCCGAACCCGGAACCCTTCGCGGATGAGTTCTTCGTCGCTGCGCAACGCGTAAGGCGAATACAACGCGGGGAGGATCGATTCCCGCAGGGATGCGATTTGCACCCGGGCGGCCACCGGCACGGTCGGCCCCTGGAAGGCATGGTCTGACAGTTCCCAGCGTGACGTCCCCTGCTTGACCCAGTTGGACTGTCCGGGAAGCCAGTGTTCGCCGTCGTACTCCTCGAGCGTGATCAGTTTCCAGTACAGCTCCGAGTTGGGAGGGGCGGTGTCCGAGACGGTGGCGTAGAACAGCGGAGTGTCGGATTGGGACACCAGGGTTTGTTGCATGCCGACGAACAGGTTGTAAGACGATCCGCCGTACAGGCCCGACCCGATGCCTGTCTGTGTGCGCCATTGGAGCACACCCGACTCGGGGACGGTGGCGGCGAAGGTGTCGGCGGCCAGCACGGAACCTGCACCGGCGAAGACCGCAACAGCCACCGCCGCGATGGGCGACACTCGCGGGATGAGCAGGCCGGTCCTGGTGCGGAGACGGCCTGCCGCCGGATCGCCCGGGTTCGCCATCGCCACCACGGTGGCTGCAGCGACGACACCGAAGGCGATCAGCCAGACGATCCCCGGCGAACGTCGATCGAGTGTGGCGAGCTGGAGATAGAAGGCGAGAGCGGGGATCGTGACGAGCCCTGGGCGGCGGGTGGTGATGCCGATCGATGCCAGCACACCGATCCCCCAATAGACGGCGGCCAGCACGGCCACGAGGCCGGCGACGGGAAGGACCGGAGCAGCCCCGAACCGGATGATCTCCAAGGCGTAGGTCATCTCCGAACGCATCGTGTCGAGGGTGGCTGCAGTGGGTACGACACCCGCAACCAGGGTCGAGGGCGCGGTGATGCGAACAGTGGCGAGACCCAGCCCGACCAGGTTGACGACGGCCACGATCGGCACCGAGAGGCGGCTGTTCCGGGCTACCCAGGTGAACGTGGCGCCGAGTACGACCGCGGCGAGCAGCACGAACTCCCACGGGGGCCCCTCGGTCTGTGGCTGGAGCAGCCGGCCCAGGCGTCCCAGGCTGAGGACGACGGCGCCGAGACCGGTCAGCCAGACGACGCGGTCGACCATGTCTTTCCCATCACTCGTGCCCACGCCATCGCCCACGACTGTGAAGGTGAGGCGCTGACGGTGATCGCTCCTGCCCGTTGCAGGGCGATTTCTCCACTGGACGCCGTCTCGGCGGCGGACATCACCACCGTCGTGCGGTACTCCCGGGACATGAGGCGCTGGACTTCGAGGATGTCCGAGTCGGGTACGCCGGTCACCACGATCAGTGCTCCACCGCGCCCGACCGACTTGAGTCGAGCGGCCACCGCCCGGATGTCCAGCCGACCTTCCCGCTCCACGACCGCCAACTTCTCCATCACCGCGCTGTACTGGTTGATCGGGGTGGACGTTGGCCCGCCCGCCCACAGGTCGGCATCGAAGCCTTCCCTCGCCAGGTGGCGCACGATGGAAGCGGCTCCACGCACGGCCTTCTCGAAACACTCCTCCGACTCGTAGGCCTTCCAGCGGAGGTCGAGGATCACCAATGCCCGGCTCTGCCAAGGGGTTTCCAACTGACGAATCATCAGCTCGTCCGTCTTGGCAGAAGACGGCCAGTGGACCCGACGGAGGTCGTCACCGAACACGTACTCTCGCAGCGTGTAGAAATCCTCACCTCCGCGCCGGGAGAACTCCGGTCGGCTCGCCTGCATCGCCGGGTCTCGCCCTCGGGTCATGGGGAAACCGACCAGATCCTCCACCTCGGGGTAGACGATCAGCCGGTCGAGGGTCGGTACCACCGAGGTTGCCTGGGCGAGCCGCAGCGGATCGGTCACGGTGGCGGTCACCGGACCGACCGGATACACCCCGCGCGGCCGACACAGGATCTGGTACTCGGCGTCGCCGCTCTCGCCTGGTCGGATCACACCGGCCTCGAACACTGCTCGACCGAGGGAACCGACTTCGTCGACGAAGCTGACGTTGGTGAGGGTTCGACGTCCGCGGTTGGTGATGACCGCATCGACGGCCGCGCGCTCCCCTTCGTGGACCAGGCCGGGCGCGAGGCGGCGAACGACGCTCACCTCTGGTTTCCCGGATCGGGTGATCGCCAATGCGGCCAGGAGCACTCCTGCGATGATCACGGCCGCCCCGAGAAGTTCGATCTCGCCGAGCAACACCCACAAGACCGCGAGAGCGGCAGCCACTCCGATGCCTGCCCATCCGCGATCGGTCAGCATGTCAGGTGGCCATGCGACTACTACCGGGTACGGCAAGGTTGCGGAGGATGGACGCCAGGACCTCTTCGATCCCGGTCCCACGCATTTGCGCTTCCGGTCGCAAAGCCATCCGGTGCGCGAGGACCGGGACGGCCAGGGCCTTGATGTCGTCAGGTGTGACGAACTCGCGGCCGTCGGCCGCGGCGCGGACTCGAGCAAGGCGCTGCAACGCCAGGGACGACCTCGGCGACGCCCCCAGCAGGAGTTCTTCGTGACGTCGGGTCGCCTCCATGAGCGAGATGATGTAGCCCTGGATCGACCCGGCGACGTGTACACGGCGGGCGATGTCGATCATCTCGACCACGTCGGCTGCCGAAATCACCGGCGTGAGATCGTGGAA
>JBKHXZ010000009.1:0-21861 GCA_046565785.1 Acidimicrobiia bacterium | reverse complement strand
CGAACGGTCTGGTCGCCGAAGAAACGAGGTCCGATGTCGCAGTTCTCCTCGAGAACCATGTCTTCGGCGGTCGCGTTGTCACCGTCGAGGATCGCTTGCACGTAGCGCTGGGCGGTCCCCTCCGGCGTGGACGGGTCGAGCGTGGCGGGTTCTGACCGGGTGAGTGCGACCAGCGCCGCCACCACCACGATCGCCCCGATGAGAAGAACTCGGTCCCCTCCGGTACGTGTGTCTTGTGTCATACCACCACCATGCATCATCCAGTCCCTCCGCGACATCCGGCAACACCCTGAAATATGTGCTGGGGGTCTGTGCACCCGGCGAAGCCCTTGGGGGGACCGAAGGGACACCTAGTGGACCTTCGAGGGGGGCAGTGAGCGAAGATTTCTGTCCCCCCAGGAGCGAAGCGACGTTGGGGGGACAGGCCCGGCGCCAGCCGGGCCAGGGGGGTGCGAGCGTCAGCGAGCTCGTGAACCACTTCTCGACGGGTTTGCCGGCTGCGCGGAAGGCCCCCCTCTGCCTCGCCTGGCGGCTCGGCTGTCTCCCCCCAACGTCGCTGGCGCTCCTGGGGGGGAGCGAAAATCCCGACTGGACACGTTGTCTTAGCTCGTAGCATTCACATTTCCGTGGCCGATACCCCTCGTCTTCGTTCGCTTGCGGCTGATGGTGCCCGCCTCATCGCCCGGTTCGTGCGCGCCCATCCGGTCAGCTTCACGATCGCCGTCTTCGGATCGTTCAACTTCGCCGCGGCCATCGTGGTTTCAGCGGTGGTGGTCGGTCATGTCACCGACGATGTGATCGTCCCCGTGCTCGACGGCGGTGAACCGATCGACGGCCGCCTACGGGGAGCGGTCATCGCCCTGGCATTGATCGCGTTGTGGAAGGCCACCGGGATCGTGATCCGTCGCACGGGCGCGACGTGGATGCAAGCCCGGACCCAGGCCGATCTTCGCACCCGGCTCATCGAGCATCTGCTCGGCCTGGAGTTGTCGTGGATCCGTCGTCAGTCGACCGGTGACCTGCTGGCCGTGTCGGACTCCGATGCCGGGCAGGCGACCTTCGTGCTGGGACCGTTCCCGTTCGCTTCCGGGGCGTTCATGCTGTTGCTCGGTTCGATCGTCATCGTCTTCGTCATCGACCCCATCCTCGGCGTGATCGCCGCCATCGGGCTCTTCGCCAAGGTGGTGGTGGACGTGACCGGCGCCTGGCGGACGTTCGCCCGGTTCGAGGGCGTGCAGCTACGACGAGGAGAGACCAGTGGTGTGGCGCACGAGTCGATCGACGGTGCCCTGACCGTCAAGGCGCTCGGGCGGGAGGATCACGAGGTGGAGCGGTTCCGGCGAGCCTCGTTCCGGTTGCGGGACGAACTGATCGACATCGCCCGGCGGTTCACCCTGTACGACGCGGTGCAGGATGCTCTGCCGCCATTGACGACCGTGGCGATCCTGGTGATCGGCGCGTCCCGGATCGACGCCGGGGCGATGTCAGCCGGAGATCTGGCCACCATCGCCTATCTGCTCTCGCTGATCGCTTTCCCGCTGCGGCTGATCGGGTTCGTGCTGTGGGAGGTGTCGGGCAGCTTGGCCGCTTACCGCCGGGTGGAGAAAGTGCTCGACGTCGACGACACCGTTCGTTACGGCAGCCTCGAACCTGCCTCTGATGCCGGCGCCGCTGCCCTCGATTCCGACGGAGGGGTGTCGTTCGGCTTCGACGACGAGATCGTCCTCGCCGACATCGACATCGACATCCGCCCCGGAGAGACGGTGGCCATCGTCGGCCCGACCGGTTCGGGCAAGTCCACCCTGGTGACCCTGTTCGCCCGGTTGTGGGATCCGCAGGCCGGGTCGATCCGTCTCGACGGACGCGACCTGCGTGACTTCGCCCGCTCGGCGTTGGCGGGGGAGGTGGCCTTCGTCGGACAGGACGTGTTCTTGTTCGACGACACCGTGCGCGGGAACATCGCCTTCGGCGTCGACGCCAGCGACGAGGAGGTCATTGAGGCTGCCAGGCTGGCTGCTGCCCACGACTTCATCACCGAACTTCCCGACGGCTACGCCACCCGGTTGGGTGAGCGGGGGACGAGTCTGTCGGGTGGTCAGCGACAGCGGATCGCCCTGGCGCGGGCATTGGTGCGCAAGCCGCGCCTGTTGATCCTCGACGACGCCACCTCCGCGGTCGACCCGTCCATCGAGACCGGCATCCTGGTTCGGTTGAAGGAGTCCGCACTGCCCTCGACCGTCGCGCTGGTTGCCTACCGGCGTTCGTCGATCGCCCTGGCCGACCGGGTGGTGTATCTGGAGGACGGACGCATCCTCGGTCAGGGAACCCACGACGAGCTCATGGCCTCGGTGCCTGGCTACGCCCGTCTGATCCGCGCCTACGAAGAGGACGCTGCCGAGCGGGAGGCAGCGCGATGAGCATCGAACCCGCAGTCGAGATGACCACCCGCTCGGCCCTCCGTCGCCTCTTCTCCGAGGTGCCGGGCCTGGGTCGGGGTCTGTTGATCACCTTCTTCCTCGCCATGGCAGGCACCGTCCTGCAGGTTGCGATCCCGGTGATCGTCCAGCAGATCATCGACGTCGACATTCTCGGAGGCGACTCGGTGGATGTGGCCTCGGCGGCGCGTCGTGGCGGCTTCGCCGTCATCGCCATGGGACTGGCCGCCTTCGCCCGTCGGTCCTCGACGTTCCGTCTCTCCCGGCTGTCAGCCGGGGCGCTGGCCGAGCTACGGGTGAAAGTGTTCGCCCATCTCCACCGGCTGTCCGCTCTGCATGTCCAATCCGAACGGCGGGGGGCGCTGGTTGCCCGGGTCACCTCCGACATCTACCGCATCCAGGACTTCATGGAGTGGGGCGGGATGGGGATGATGATCGGTGTCTCCCAGGTGGTGCTGGCGGTGGGGGCGATGCTGTTCTACCGCTGGGAGTTGGCCGTCCTCGTCGTCGTCGGGGTCACGCTGTACGGGTCGGCGCTGCTGGTGTTCCAACGCATTCTCGGTCGGGCGCACGATCGGGTTCGGGAACGGGTGGCCGATTCGATGAGTGCGTTGGGTGAGTCGATCACCGGGCTTCCGACCGTGCGTGCCTTCGGGGCCGAGGTGCCGACCCTCCATCGGGTGCGTTCGGCGGTCGACGCCCAGTTCCGGGCCGAGTTCCGCACCTACACCCTCGGATCGGCGCTCTTCTCGTCGGCAGAGATGTTCGCCGGTGGCCTGACTGCGGCAGTGGTGGGTGTGGGAATCCTGCTCGGTCCCGAGTCGGGCCTCACCGCCGGCGGGTTGGTTGCCTTCCTGTTCCTGGTCAACCTCCTCGTCCAGCCGGTGCAGACGCTGGTGGAGACCCTCGACTCCGCCCAGGCGGCCGGGGCGGGAATGCGCAAAGTGATCGGCGTGCTGGACACGCCGGTCGATCTGGCCGACCCGGCCGACGGTGTCGACCTGCCCGACACCCCGGTGGACGTGGTCGTTCGTGACCTTTCCTTCGCCTATCCCACCGGGGATCTCGTCCTGCGGGACGTGAGCGTCTCCATCGCCGCCGGCCGACGGATCGCCGTGGTCGGTCAGACCGGGTCGGGCAAGACGACGTTCGCCAAGCTCGTGGTGCGCCTCTTGGACCCGACCTCCGGGACGGTGGAGCTGGGTGGCGTGCCGGTCGACCGGGTTCGATTCGCCTCGCTTCGTGCCCGCGTGGGCTACGTGCCGCAGGAGGGATTCCTGTTCGACACGTCCGTCGCCGAGAACGTCCGATACGGCAAACCAGGCGTGGACGACGACGCCATCCGACTCGCCTTCGCCGATCTGGGTCTGTCCGAGTGGGTGGATTCCTTGCCGGAGGGGATCCACACGCCGGTGGGGGAAGGCGGCTCGCACCTGTCGGCAGGCGAACGCCAACTGGTCGCCCTGACCCGGGCGTGGATGGCTCAACCCGACCTGCTGGTGCTCGACGAAGCCACATCGGCGGTCGACCCCGCCTTGGAGGTGTCATTGCGTCGCGCCATCGACCGGTTGATCGCCGGTCGGACGTCGATCACGATCGCCCACCGGCTTTCCACTGCCGAAGCCTCCGACGAGGTGCTCGTGTTCGATGCCGGTCGGCTGGTGGAACACGGCCCGCATCATCGTCTGGTGGATGCCGGCGGTGTGTATTCGGCGCTACACCACGACTGGATGGCAGGAACCCGGATGTGATCGGTCGACTATCGTGACCGGCATGGACGCCGTTCTGCAGTGGTGGTGGCTCAGCGAGATCTGAGTCGCCGCGCGTCCACATCGAGTCCAGCACACGCCGGCGGCCATCGGGACCGCCGGTTTTTTCGTAAGGGAGCAACGAGTGAGGAAGCGAGTGTTCTCCGGGGTGCAGCCCACCGGGAACGTGCACGTCGGCAACTACATCGGAGCGTTCAAGAACTGGGTCGCCATGCAGGACGATTGGGAGACCATCTATTGCGTGGTCGACTTGCACGCGATGACGACGCCGTACGACCCGGCCGAGTTCACGCGCAATCGGATCGACATGGCCAAGGCGGTCATCGCGTCCGGCGTGGATCCGGACCGGTCGCTGCTCTATTTCCAGTCCCACGTTCCCCAGCACACCGAACTCACCTGGATCCTCTCCACCATCACCGGGATCGGCCAGTTGGAACGGATGACCCAGTACAAGGAGAAGTCGGACCGGGCGGGCCAGAACCTGGGCTTGCTGTCCTATCCGGTGCTGATGGCCGCCGACATCATCGTCCACCACGTGCATGCCGTTCCGGTGGGGGACGACCAGACCCAGCATCTGGAGCTCACCCGGGACCTGGTGGAACGTTTCAACTCCCGGTTCGGCGAAGAGTTCCCCCTGCAGGAACGCATCACTCCCGAGATCGGAGCGAGGGTGATGTCGCTGCAGGATCCGACGGCGAAGATGTCGAAGTCGGACCCCAACCCTGCGTCCCGCATCCTCCTCACCGACTCTCCCGACGACATCAGCCAGAAGATCAAGACCGCGGTCACCGATTCGGACCGGTATGTCAGCTACGACTGGGAGAACAAGCCCGGGATCTCCAATCTGTTGGAGCTGGCATCGGTGTTGGGCGGTCGCAGCATCGACCAGTTGGTCGCCGACTATCACGACGCCGGATACGGGGTGTTCAAGGCGGCGGTGGCCGAGTCGATCATCGCCGGATTGGAACCGATTCGAGTTCGGTTCGCCGAACTGGAAGATGGCGAAATCGAGGCGGTGATGCGTCGCGGTGGTGACGTTGCCCGGGAGCGGGCAGAGGCCGAGATGGCGTCGGTCAGGGAAAAGGTCGGACTGGCCCGCTGACCTGCGACGACGTCGCCGCCCAGACGCCGACAGCGAGCGCCGCCAGGGCGGGGAGCAGCATGATCGGTCGAAAGCCGAACCGTTCGGCGACCGCACCGGTGACGATCGGTCCGATCATGAATCCGAGTCGGGCCGAGGCGGTCACGGCCGCCACCCCGTCGTCGTTGATCCGGCCGGCGATCGAGATCATCCCGGGGAACATCACCGACGCTCCCATCCCGGCCACGGCGAGGGCGACGTAGGCCAGGGGGGCCACCGGCGCGATCCCCACCGCCAACGCTCCTGCCATGGTCAGCCCAGCGAATCCGACCAGGGTGCGTCGGGTTCCGTAGCGCCCGATGACCCGATCACCGACCACTCGACCGGCCAGCATCCCGGCCAAGGCGACGGCGGTGGCGGCGGCGGCCAGACCGGGCGAGGCGGAGAACACTTCACTGACCAGCACCGAGGCCCAATCCAGCGGCACCGATTCCGCCATCGACACCGCGATGGCCACCACCGCGATCCAGCCGAGGGCACGGGCGTTGCCGCCGGGCTGGCGGGGAATGGCGATCCGCACCGGTTCCCACCACGACGGGAGGCTGACCCCGACCAGCCCGAGGACGGTGGCGGCGACGGCAACGTGGACCACCAGCGGGACGGTTCCTGCCACCAGACCGGAGGTGACCGCCGCAGCCAGGGCGCCGGCGGTCCAGGCGGCGTGCAGCCCCTGCATCACGGCCCGGCCGGCACGGATCTCCAGGTCGACCGCGTGCATGTTCATCGCCACGTCCATCACCCCGTCGGCCGCGCCCAGCACGGCCAGGGCGGTGACCAGCCCGACCAAGAGCGGGGAGACGGTCATCGTGCCCAGTGAGACGGCCAGGAAGACGACGGCCAGCTTCGAGACCTGGCGAGCGCCGTAGCGAACCACCAGTCGTCCTCCCGCCGCCGATCCGAGAAGCGAAGTGAACACCGGCACGACGAGCACCACACCGAGTAGACCCGGAGTGAGCGAATACCGTTCGACCACCTCAGGGAGCCGGGAGAAGATCGATCCGTACACCGCGCCGTTGCACCCGAAGAACAGGGCGGTCGCCCACCACTCCCTCCTCATGTGAACGTGCCCGGTGCGAACAGCAACGCCAGGACGGCCACCAGGTTGAAACCGGAGTGGATGAAGATCGCCACTCCTAGGCGACGACGCTTGCGTGCCTGCCATCCCAGGATCAAACCGACGATGAACAGTTGCGGCACCAACAGCACCAGGCTCTGGCCGACGTTGTCCCCGGTCACGCCGAGGAGATGGAAGAGGGCGAACACGAACGCCGCCGCCACGTACGCCCACGTCCAGTTCATCCACTTCCGCAGCACCCGAGGCAGTAGTCCTCGGAACATGACCTCTTCGACCACCGGGGCGACCAGGGCGACCGAGACGACCAGGCCGGCCCGCAGCACAGTGCCACCGATGTTGGGGATCTGTTCGGCGAGCGCTTGAGTCGAGCCTTCCGCCCCGATCAGTTGCGCCAGCGGGATGAAGGCGGCGGCGATCGCCACCTGTAACAGAACCCCGCCGAACAGGTAGATGCCGTCGCTGGGTTCGACGTGCAAACCGAGCGCCCCGAACGACGACCCCCGCCGGCGCACCGCCGCCCACAGCCCGAGGAGATGTCCGGCGTACTGCCCGAGCAACGAACCCACCAGCAGCACCGCCGGGTCCTCTCCCGGGGCGAAGAGGAGGGCGGCGACGAACACACCGAAGAACCCCGTGCCGATGGCAAGGACGAAGTCGGAGACGGTGAAATCGGACCGGTGGGGTACCTGACTGGGCGAAGCCACCGGAGGAGGCTACCGGTCGGAAAAGGCCGAATCACACGAGTGGTACTCTCCGCCCCCAGCGCTGGCGGAGGGAAACGTGGAGATCGACATCGGCATCGGCAAGTCCGGCCGGCAGGGATACGGGTTCGACGACATCGCGATCGTCCCCAGCCGCAGGACCCGCGACCCCGACGACGTCGACATCTCCTGGGATCTCGCCGGTTTCAAGTTCGATCTGCCCATGATGGGTTCGGCCATGGACGGAGCCATCAGCCCGGCCACCGCCATCACCATCGGCGAGCTGGGAGGTCTCGGTGTCCTCAACCTGGAAGGTCTGTGGACCCGATACGAGGATCCCGAGCCGTATCTGGAAGAGATCTCCGATCTGCCCGCCGAGAAAGCCACCCAGCGGATGCAGGAAATCTACCTGGCGCCCATCCAGCCCGAACTGATCACCGAACGGGTCAAGCAACTGAAACAGGGCGGGATCATCGCCTCTGGCAGCCTCACCCCCCAGCACGTCGAGCGCCTGGCACCGTACGCGCTCGCCGGAGGTCTCGACGTCCTCGTCATCCAGGGCACGGTCGTCTCCGCCGAACACGTGTCTTCCAAGGGTGAAGTGCTCGACCTCAAGAAGTACATCGCCGAATGCGAAGTGCCGGTGATCGTCGGCGGCTGCGCCTCGTATTCGACCGCCCTGCACCTGATGCGCACCGGGGCGGTCGGCATCCTCGTAGGGGTCGGTCCGGGAGCGGCGTGCACCACCCGTGGCGTCCTCGGGGTGGGCGTACCCCAGGCGACCGCGATCGCAGACGCCGCCGGAGCCCGGATCCGCTACCTGGACGAGACCGGCCGCTACGTCCACGTCATCGCCGACGGAGGCATGCGCACCGGCGGCGACGTCGCCAAAGCCATCGCCTGCGGTGCCGACGCGGTGATGATCGGGTCGCCGTTGGCGTCGGCCACCGAGGCGCCCGGCCGCGGCTACCACTGGGGGATGGCCACCTTCCACCCCACCCTTCCCCGCGGTGCTCGGGTGAAGACCGGCGATCTGGGAACCCTGCAGGAGATCCTGGTCGGTCCGGCCCACGAGAACGACGGCCGGCGCAACCTGTTCGGTGCCCTCCGAGTGTCGATGGCCACCACCGGGTATTCCGACATCAAGGAGTTCCAGAAGGCCGAAGTCATGATCGCTCCCGCCCTGCAGACCGAAGGCAAGGCTCTGCAGCGCAGCCAGCACGTCGGAATGGGGTGACCATGGCGGTCGGCGCCAGCCAGACCGTCCTGGTCGTCGATTTCGGCGCTCAGTACGCCCAACTGATCGCCCGACGGGTGCGCGAGGCGAACGTGCATTCGTCGATCGTGCCACGCGATATCACCGCTGCCGAAGTTGCGGCGCAGGCCCCGGTGGGCATCATCCTGTCCGGGGGTCCCGCATCGGTCTATGCCGAGGACGCCTATCGAATGGACCCCGGCGTTTTCGACCTGGGCATCCCGGTGCTCGGCATCTGTTACGGCCACCAGTTGATGGCCGACATCGTCGGTGGCGAGGTGGCCAACACCGGTCAGGCCGAGTACGGCAAGACCGAACTCACCTCGTCGCGGGAATCGCTCCTCTTCGGCGACCTTCCCGAGACCCAGCAGGTGTGGATGAGCCACCGCGATGCGGTGTCGCGCCCCCCCGACGGATTCGTGGTCACCGCCTCCACCCCGAGCGCGCCGGTGGCGGCGATGGAAGACCGCACTCGGGGCCTGTTCGGTGTGCAGTTCCACCCCGAGGTGGCCCATACGCCTCGGGGGATGGAGGTCCTGAAGCGCTTCCTCTACGACGCTTGTGGTGCCCATCCGTCCTGGACGCGGCATTCGATCATCGAGGCACAGGTGGCCGCCATCCGTTCCCAGGTGGGTGATGCCCGGGTGATCTGCGGGCTGTCGGGTGGGGTCGATTCGGCCGTGGCCGCCGCCCTCGTCCATGAAGCGGTGGGTGATCAACTCACGTGCATCTTCGTCGACCACGGGCTCCTCCGGCTGGGGGAGGCCGAGCAGGTGGAGGAGACGTTCCGTGGGCACTTCAACATCGATCTCGTGCATGTGAAGGCCGCAGACCGTTTCCTGGAACGACTGGCCGGGGTGACCGACCCGGAGGAGAAACGCAAGATCATCGGCGAGACCTTCATCCGGGTGTTCGAGGACGAGGCTTCCCGCCTGTCCGACGCCGCGTTCTTGGTCCAGGGCACCCTGTATCCCGACGTCATCGAGTCCGGGACCAAGGATGCCGCCAAGATCAAGTCGCATCACAATGTCGGTGGGCTCCCCGACGACATGGAGTTCCAGTTGATCGAGCCCCTGCGGGACCTGTTCAAGGACGAAGTGCGGGCGGTGGGCGAAGAACTCGGGCTGCCTGAAGAGATCGTGTGGCGTCAGCCCTTCCCCGGACCCGGCCTGGCGGTCCGCATCATCGGTGAGGTCACCGCCGAACGGCTCGACATCCTCCGACGGGCCGACGCCATAGTCACCGAGGAGATTCGTCGGGCAGGCCTCTATCGGGAGATCTGGCAGGCGTTCGGAGTGCTCCCCGCCATTCGCTCGGTCGGGGTGCAGGGCGATGGCCGCACATACGCCTATCCGCTGATCTTGCGGGCGGTCACCAGCGAGGATGCCATGACCGCCGACTGGGCTCGGCTTCCCTACGACGTCCTGGAGCGGATCTCCAACCGGGTGATCAACGAAGTGGAGGGGATCAATCGAGTGGCCTACGACATCTCGTCCAAGCCCCCGGCGACCATCGAGTGGGAATAGGCTCCTCAAGAAGCCCCGGCAACCGCCGATACCTACTCGAGAACCCCGAGGTAACCGGTGGATTGGGCCGAATCTCAAGATTTGATCGACATCTTCCTCGCCGAAGTCGACGAGCGCACCGCCCGGCTGGTCGCCGGAGCGGCTGAGCTGCGCGACGGCGAAATCACCGTCGCCAGCACCGAGGACCTCACCCGGGACGCCCACACGCTCAAAGGCTCGGCCAACATGCTGGGCAAGCTCGACATCGGGGCCGCCGCCGCCGAATTGGAGAAGACGTGGAGGGCGGTCGATCAGGGCGAGCTACAGCCTGGTCCGATGGCTGCCGAGGCCATGCGGGAGCTGGCCGGCCTCATCGCTGCCGCCGCCCGCGACGAAACGCTCCGACCCCGCCTGGAAGGCGCCACCCAGGCCCTGACCGCGGCGCTCGCCGCCCCGCCGTCACCGCCGCAGATGGCCGTCCGCCCTGAGGCAGGTTCCCCTTTTGTCGATGACGCGGTGGAGTCCGATCCACCCGAGATCTCCCATGGCCCGGCCGACCTGGGCGGGCTGCTGGCCACCGTGCGGGACGAACTGTCCAGCGCGGTCACCCGGGTCGACACCGGTGACCTGTACCGGCTGATCAACCGTGCGGTGGACATCGGGCTCGACACCGAGGCTCTCGCCGATCTCACTCACGTCGCTTTCGAAGGCGCCGACCCCGTGAAGTTGCTCGCTGCCTGGCGTACCCAGCTCGAACGGCTGTCGGCAGACGTGCGGGAACTGCAGGAGTGGGCGGTATCCCTGGCCAACGTGCCTCTCAACGACGCCACCGAGTCCTATCCCCAGTTCGTCCGGTTCCTCGGACGGCGTCTCGGCCGTGAAGTCCGTTTCGACATCCAGGGCGGTGACCTGCTGATCGACCGTCAGATCGTCGACCTCATCCGCGAGCCGCTGCGACATCTGATCGTCAACGCCGTCGACCACGGCATCGAGCCGTCCCGTCGACGGGTGGAACTCGGCAAGTCACCCACCGGCAACGTGCGAGTCGACGCCGAAATCGTCGACGACCGTCTGGTCGTCTCGGTGTCCGACGACGGGGCGGGGATCGATTGGAAATCGGTGGCTGCTTCTGCCGAGAGCCGTGGCTTGGGGCTCACCCGTTCGGAACTCGAAGCCCACCTGTTCCGTCCGGGGTTCACCACCGTGACCGAGCCCACCGAGTTCTCCGGCTCCGGCGAAGGGCTTTCGCTGGTCGCCGACGCCGTCGATCGGGTCGGCGGGACGGTGACCGTCGAGTCGAACCCGGGTGTGGGAACTCGTTTCACCCTCGACCTCCCGGTCTCCCTCGTCGTCCAGAACATCGTGATCGTCGCCAGCGGGGATCAGTTCTTCGGGATCGCCGAGCCGGCAGTGTCGGCCACGGCTGCGCTCGACGAGACGTCGGTTCGCTCGGGCGAACGTGGACGGGAGATCATCTTCCGGGGCGAGCCGGTGCCGGTGGTTTCGTTCGCCCGGGCGCTCAGCCTTCCTCCGTCCGACCACGAGCTCGAAGTCCTGTTCCTGCGGACCCGCTCCGGGTACGTGGCAGTGACGGTCGACGAGATCATCGACCGGCGTCGGGTGGCGGTGAAGAGCCTGGGACCGATCCTGGAGGACGCCGACCACCTCGTCGGTGCGGCGTTCCTGGGTGGTGGCGAAGTCCTGGTGATGGTCGACCACAACCACCTCGGCGGCCAGGCCCGCCGGCCGGAAGCCCAGCACGGCTCCCGTCCCAAGGTGCTGGTCGTCGACGACTCGGCCGGGGTCCGCCAGATCATCTCCGCCACCTTGCGCGGACGCGGGTTCGACGTGACCGTTGCCCCCGGCGCACGGGAGGCGGTCGAGGAGATGGGTCGGGCGCAGTACGACGCGCTGGTGGTGGACTATTCGATGCCGCGATCCAACGGGGTCGAGTTGGTGCGGGCGTTGCGCCACAACGGCGTGAACCAGCCGATCATCATGGTGTCTGCCGTCGCCGAAGAAGACGACAAGGCGGCGGCATGGGAAGCCGGGGTCGACGCATATCTGGACAAGTACGACATCCGCCAGGGTGCTCTGGTCGCCGCTCTCCGACGTCTCCTCGAAGAGGGGAACGGACGGGAATGAGGTGACACGGCCGCCCCACGGTCGCTCACTACCCTCACAACTGGTGTCCTGATGCAAGAACTCATCCCCCTCATCGTTGGCGGCGCATTCGCTGTCGGGGGCGCAGTGGCGCTCACCGTCGCCGTCAGGACCCGACTGACGTGGAAACGCCGCGTGCTGGAAGCAGAGCGGGCGGCGCAGGAAGCGCACACGATGAAGAACGACTTCGTCACCCTCGTCAGCCACGAGCTTCGAACCCCTCTCACTTCGATCGCCGGATTCGCCGAAACCCTGCAGACCACGTGGCGCGATCTGGGTCAGCCCGAGATCGAAGAGTTCCTGTCGATCATCTCCAACCAGGCGCTCTACCTCGGCGAACTGGTCGAGGACATCCTGGTGATCCCTCGCCTCGACGCCGGACGGCTGCGGCTCTACCCGGAGATGTTCGACCTCTCCGACCTGGTGCATTCGGTCAACGACGGCCTGGAGCCGGGCGAGTCGGCCGCCAACGTTTCGGTGTCACTGCCGGGGGGCTTGCGGGTGTGGGGCGACCCCAAGCGCACCCAGCAGGTGATCCGCAACCTGTTGGAGAACGCCGCCAAGTACGGGGGCGATCAGGTGCTGGTGGAAGGCTTCCCCTATGGCGACCACTTCATCGTGGTGGTCTCCGACAACGGTCCCGGCATCCCCGACGAGCATGTCGACACCATCTTCGAACACTTCGAGCAGCTCTCGAAGGGAGACAGCCGGTCGTCCACCGGGCTCGGATTGGGGCTGCCGATCGCCCGCAAGCTGGCTCGGGCGATGGGCGGAGACGTCTGGTATGAGCGTCGTTTCCCCACCGGGAGCCGGTTCTGTTTCTCGATCACCCAGACCGCCGAAGCCCAGGAGCGGATGCTGGCCGAACAGGACGCCCAACGCCAAGCACAACTCGAACGCGCACTGGCGGAATAGTCCCCCAGCGAAGCGTTGGGGGAGGGGGGTCGTGAGCGAAGCGAACTCGTGAACCACTGAGGAACCACATCCGTGTGATTCCGTCCGGGGGCGGGGGTAGCCTCCGGGGTGATGCAGACCGAGTGGTTCCCCACCGAATGGCTGGCCGACGACGTGCCCGTCGACAGCCCGCTGTTCGAAGATCTCAACCCTGTCCAGCGCGAAGCGGTGGCCGCCACCGAGGGTCCGGTGCTGGTCGTAGCAGGCGCCGGGTCGGGTAAGACCCGGGTTCTCACCTACCGCGTCGCCCATCTGATCCGCGATCTGCGGGTGCCGTCGCAGGCCATCCTCGCCATCACCTTCACCAACAAGGCGGCGGACGAGATGAAAGAACGGGTCGGGCATCTGATCGGAGGGGCGGTCAAGTCGATGTGGGTGTCGACCTTCCACTCCGCCTGCGTTCGCATCCTCCGCCGGGAGGCGGCCCGGTTCGGCTATCGCTCCGGGTTCTCCATCTACGACCAGGCTGATTCGCTGCGGCTGGTCACCCAGTGTGTCAAGGATCTCGACCTCGACACCAAACGCTTCCCTCCCAAGAACATCCAGGCGGCCATCTCCAACGCCAAGAACGAGCTGATCGACTACGAGAGCTTCGCCCGCACCGACCAGGGCTTCTACCACGAGCAGGTGGCCGACGTGTATCGGCTCTATCAGCAGCGACTGCTGGAGGCCTCGGCGATGGACTTCGACGACCTTCTCATGGTCACTGTCGAGCTGTTCGGTGCCTTCCCCGACGTGCTTTCCGAATACCAGCAGCGCTTCCGCTACATCCACGTCGACGAATACCAGGACACCAACCGTGCCCAGTACACCCTGGTCAAACAGCTCGCCGAGGGCCACAGGAACCTGTGTGTGGTGGGCGACAGTGACCAGTCCATCTACCGCTGGCGGGGGGCGGACGTCCGCAACATCCTCGACTTCGAAAAGGACTATCCGGACGCCCGGGTCATCGTCTTGGAACAGAACTACCGGTCGACGTCCACCATCCTGGACGCCGCCAACTCGGTGATCGCCAACAACCCGCGCCGCCAACCCAAGCGACTGTGGAGCGACCGGGGGACCGGGGAACGCATCATCCGCTTCGAGGGGGAGGACGAGCACGACGAGGCAGGGTTCGTCGCCGACCAGGTGGATGGGTTGATGGACGAGGGATACTCGCCGTCGGACATCGCCGTCTTCTACCGCACCAACGCCCAATCCCGGGTGGTGGAAGACGTGTTCTTGCGCCGCGGACTGCCCTACGTGGTGGTGGGCAACGTCAAGTTCTACGAGCGGCGGGAGATCCGCGACGCCATGTCGTATCTGCGTGCCATCGTCAACCCGGCCGATCAGGTGGCGGTCAAACGGGTGATCAACACACCCAAGCGGGGGATCGGCGACACCACCGTCGCCCACGTCGACCGTTTCGCCCAACGCCACGGCATCACCTTCTACGAGGCGCTGGAACGCTGCGAGGAGATCGACCAGCTCAACTCCGGTGCGGTCCGCAACCTGCAGGAGTTTCTGGGAGTGATGAACATGCTCACTGTGCGGGCGACGGAAGGCGGGGTGGCCGCCGCGGTCGCTTCGGTGATCGAGGACACCGGTTATGCCGCTGCATTGGAGTCGGAACGCACCGTCGAGGCGCTGGGGCGGCTGGAGAACCTGCGGGAGTTGCAGTCGGTCGCCGTCGAGTTCGAGTCGTCCAACGAAGGCAATGTGATCGGTGCCGAAAACTTCGACGACCTGGACAACCTGCGCCGGCTGGAGATCTTCCTCGAACAGACCTCGCTGGTGAGCGACATCGACGAGTTCGACTCGGGCGCCGGGGCGGTCACGCTGATGACGTTGCACACTGCCAAGGGTCTGGAGTTCCCTGTGGTGTTCGTGATCGGGATGGAGGACGGGGTGTTCCCCCACATGCGGTCGTTGGGAGAGCCGTCCGAGATGGAAGAGGAGCGACGGCTGGCCTACGTCGGCATCACCCGCGCCCAGGACCGGCTGTATCTGACTTCGGCGTGGCACCGCACCCTGTGGGGGGCGACCAGTTACAACCCGCCGAGTCGTTTCCTCAAGGAGATCCCCGCCGAACTTGTCGAAACCGCCGGCAAGCGCACCGTCGCCCGGGGAACCGTGTCGGCTCCCGCCCACACTGTCTCCAGCACCGACATCAGCGCCGGGGACCGCGTCCGCCACGACAAGTGGGGCCTGGGAACGGTGCGCGAGGTGGTGGGGAGCGGGGAACGCGCCGAGGCCGTGGTCAGCTTCGACGAGGTCGGCCGCAAGCGTCTCCTCCTCGGCTGGGCCCCCCTCGAAAAAGCCTGACCTGCGGGCCTGAGGGCCGCGAAAGGGCCCCGCGAACCCAGGGTTGGTGGGGCCCTCAGAGGGCCCCGCTGGCCCACGGTTCGTCCGTGTCAGCGTTCGCTCCGCAGCCCGAGGAGCATCTCCAACTCTTCGATGCGGGCTTCGATGCGGTCGATGCCCTGCGCCTCCCGGATCTGGCGGTTGAGCCGGTCGACTTCGCCCGACCAGAACCCGCCGCCCCCAGGACCGCCCGCCCCCACCCCCTGGGACTGTGACTTGAGCAGCATGCGTTCGGCGTTGGCGAGCTGACGGCGTCGCTCCCGTAACTCGACTTCGAGCTGATCGATCTCGTTCATCGCTGCGACTCGATGTCCCCCAGAAGATCCCGCCACGAACCGATGAACTTGTCGACCCCCTCGTCTTCCAGTACCTGCACGACGTCGTCGTAGTCGATGCCCACCTCGGCCAGCTGCCGCAGCGTCACCCGCGCCCGGGCCATCTCCGCCGGTCCGAAGATCTCAGGTCGGTCCGAACCGTGCTCCTGGTAGGCGTCGATCGTCTCCAGCGGCATCGTGTTCACCGTGTGCGGTGCCACCAGCGCGTCCACGTACAACGTGTCCGGATATTTCGGGTTCTTGGTCGACGTCGATGCCCACAGCGGTCGCTGGATCCGGGCACCGTCGGCCGCCAGCGACTCCCAGCGTTCGCCACGGAAGGCCTGCAGGAACTCGTCGTAGGCTGCGAGAGCGTTGGCGATGGCCGCCTTACCCCGTAGTGCGAGCGCGGCATCGGTCCCGATCTCTTCCAACCGGTGGTCGACCTCGGTGTCCACCCGGGACACGAAGAACGACGCCACCGACGCCACCTTCCCGGTCTCGCCACCGACGGACCGGAACGTCTCGAGGCCGGTGAGGTAGGCATTCATCACTTCCCGGTACCGGTCCAGGGAGAAGATCAGAGTGACGTTGATGGAGATGCCTTCGCCGATCAATCCGGCAATCGCCGGTATCCCCGCTTTGGTCGCGGGGATCTTCACCAGCAGGTTGGGACGGTCGATCCGCTTCACCCACTCTCGGGCTTCGGCGATGCTGGCCTCCGTCTCATGAGCCAGTTCCGGATCGACCTCTACCGACACATGCCCGTCCCGTCCGCCGGTGCGTTCCCACACCCCGGCCAGGGCGTCGCACGCCCGCTGCAGGTCCGAGGTCATCAACGCTCCGACGATCTCCTTGGTCGACGCGTCCCGGGCCATGAGTTCGCCGAGCTGGTCGGCGTAGTCGTCGGAGCCGACGATCGCCTTGGCGAAGATCGACGGGTTGGAGGTGACACCGGTGACAGCGTCCTCGGTGATGCGGCGGGCGAGTTCGCCGCTGTCGAGCATGCGGCGTGAGATCTGATCCGACCAGACCGACTGGCCGGCGGCTGCCACGGCGTGGAGGTTGGACATGAGACTCCTGTGGGTCGTTCTCTGCTCAAACCTACTCCGCTCTCCGGATTGGAGCCCGTGGGGCGGTGGGTAACCTGGCGTGCCGTGCCCCGTCGCATCCTCATCGCCAAGCCCGGCCTCGACGGCCACGACCGTGGCGCCAAGGTGATCGCCCGGGCGCTGCGTGACGCCGGGAACGAAGTCATCTACTCCGGACTGCATCAGACGCCGGAACAGATCGTCGAGACCGCCCTGCAAGAGGACGTCGACGCCATCGGACTGTCGTCGCTTTCGGGAGCCCACATGGCGCTGTTCCCGAAGGTGGTGACGTTGCTCCGTGACCGCGACGCCTCCGACATCGTCGTTTTCGGCGGCGGGGTGATTCCTGACGACGACGTCGCCGAACTCAACGCCGCCGGTCTCGCCGCCATCTTCACTCCCGGGTCGCCACTCAGCGAGATCGTCGAATGGGTCGACCAGAACGTTCGCACACGAGGAAAGGAACCCACATGGTGATCGCACCATGAAGATCCACGAATACCAGGCCAAACAACTCATGGCCGAGCGCGGCATCGCCGTGCCTGCCGGCACCGTGGCCACCACCGTCGATGAAGCCGTGAACGCGGTCCGTCCGCTGGTGGAGGAGTCCGGCAATCCGGTGGTCGTGGTGAAGTCCCAGATCCACGCCGGTGGGCGGGGAAAGGGACGCTTCAAGGAGCATCCCGACGTGGGAGGGGTGAACGTGGTCACCGCTGGCATCGACGGCGGGGTCGAGGCGACCGAAGCCCGAGTTCGCGAGTTGGCGTCGCAGATGCTCGGTTCCACGTTGGTCACCATCCAGACCGGTGACGAAGGCAAGACCGTCAATCGGCTCTACGTCGAACAGGGCATCGACATCGACCGCGAGCTGTACCTCTCCATCCTCTTGGACCGGTCGGTGAGTCGGAACATCGTGATGGCGTCGACCGAAGGCGGGATGGAGATCGAGAAGGTGGCCGAAGAGTCGCCTGAGAAGATCCTGCGCGAGGTGATCGACCCGGCGATCGGGTTGGCCGGATTCCAGGCCAACCGGTTGGCGCTCGGCCTCGGTTTGGAAGGTGACGCCGCCGCCAACTTCGTGAAGTTCGTCATCGCCCTTTCGGGCGCGGCGATGGACTGGGACACCGACCTCATCGAGATCAATCCCCTGGTGGTCACCACGAACGGGGCGGTGATGGCGCTCGACGGGAAGATGGCCTTCGACGACAACGCTCTCTTCCGCCATCCCGACATCCAGGCGATGCGGGACCCCTCCGAGGAGGATCCGGCCGAGCTGGAGGCCAAGAAGGCGGGTCTTTCCTACATCACCCTCGACGGCACCATCGGCTGTCTCGTCAACGGCGCCGGCCTGGCGATGGCGACGATGGACACCATCAAGCACGTGGGCGGGGAGCCCGCCAACTTTCTCGACGTGGGCGGAGGCGCAGACGCCGATCAGGTGGCGACTGCCTTCCGGATCATCACTGCCGATCCCAACGTCAGGGGGATCTTCGTGAACATCTTCGGCGGGATCATGCGCTGTGACACGATCGCCACCGGCATCGTCGAAGCGGTCAAAGAGGTGGGTTTGGAGGTGCCGCTGGTGGTGCGACTGGAAGGGACGAACGTCGAGCTGGGCAAGGAGATCATCCGCAACTCGGACGTGGATGTCATCGCCGCCGACGACATGAAGGACGGGGCGCAGAAGATCGTGGAGCTGGCCCGATGAGTGTGCTGATCGACAAGAACACCAAGGTGTTGGTGCAGGGCTTGGGCAAGACCGGACGGTTCCACACCGACAAGGCCATCGCCTACGGAACCCAGATGGTGGGTGTTGTCCACCCCAGCCGAGCCGGTTCCAATGAGCTGTTCGAAGGCGACACCGACCACAGCGGAGTGGACGGCCGGGACGACCGATACCGGATCGAACTGCCGGTTTTCGCCACGGTGCGGGAAGCGGTCGAAGCCACCGGGGCGAACGCCAGCGTCGTCTATGTGCCGCCGCCGTTCGCCGCCGACGCGATCATGGAAGCCGCCGAATCGGGCGTCGACCTGGTCATCTGCATCACCGAGGGCATCCCGGTGGCGGACATGATCAGGGCCAAGCGCTACCTGGAGGGCAAGCCGACCCGGCTGGTCGGTCCCAACTGTCCGGGGGTCATCACCCCGAAGCAATGCAAGATCGGCATCATGCCCGGCTACATCCATCAGCCGGGACGGGTGGGTGTGGTTTCCCGTTCCGGAACCCTCACCTACGAAGCGGTCCACCAGCTGACCCAGTTGGGTCTGGGTCAGACCACTGCAGTGGGGATCGGCGGTGACCCGGTGAACGGCACCAACTTCGTGGATGTGTTGCGGCTGTTCGAGGATGATCCGGTCACCGAAGGTGTGATCATGATCGGCGAGATCGGTGGCACCGCCGAGGAGGAGGCGGCCGAGTTCGTCAAGACGTCGATGACCAAACCGGTTGCCGGGTTCATTGCCGGTACGACCGCTCCTCCCGGGAAGCGCATGGGCCATGCCGGGGCGATCGTCTCCGGCGGCAAGGGCACCGCGGCGGCCAAGATCGAGGCGATGCGGGACGCCGGGATCGTGGTCGCCCCCACCCCCACCGACATGGGGACAGCGATGCTCGAGGCGCTCAACGGCTGACTCGAACGCAAACCGCGGCAGCGAAACCGCGCTCTACAAGGTCACGAACCCAGGGTTTCGGTTCAGAAGCGGGCTTTGTCCGCCAGGGCGTAACCGACGACGGCTTGGTCAGCCCGTGACACGGTGCGCAGACCGTCCAGCAACTCGTCGAGGCGACCGGCCGGAACCGCGCAGGTCATCTCGTCGTCGCCCATGCCGATCCGCGCCCGGGACAGTGCACAACCCATCGACGCCGCCACCACGTTGCGGTCCGCTGCTCGGGGGATGATCTGGCACTGTGGCTTGCCCGAGAACTCGACTGCGATGGCGTCGGCGATCTCCATCATCTGCTTGGGGGTGATGCGCAACAGCACCACGTCCGGTTCGCCGGTGGCTTCTGCCAGCGGGCCGTAGGAAATCGCCGCCGGTCGACGCTTCAGGGCAGCCACTCCGGCGAAAGCCTCCATCGTGACCCAGCCGACTTCGAGCAGTGTGCCCACGTCGCTCTTGTCGAGGATCTCTTCCGCCCCCACCAGCCCGTGGGTGAACCTGCCCACCGAGCAGTTGCCGTGGTCTTCGGGGGCGGTGGTGAACGAGGCGGTGTGTGCTCGATCCCAGAACACGCACCCTGCCGGTACGCGACCGGAGCGGCCGTCGTCGCCTGGGTCGGTTATCGGTTCGTCGAACCAGTCGACGCCGGTCGGCTGCTCGTCGTGGAAGGTGATGGCGACCGGGGCGTGGGTCAAACCGAGAAGCTCGACCAGTTCGGCGTGGGATGCAGCATGATTCGACATGGACTTGACCCTACCGGTCAGATCACCTTCTCGGTCTTTCCGGCGAGTGCCCGCAGCAATTCGGTCTGGCCGGTGTGATAGGTGTCGTGGAAGTACAGGAAACGAACCCGCTGTCCAACCGTCGGCTGACGTTCATGGCCCGAGTCGGCATCCAGGTCGGCGGTCGGGATCACGTCGGCTAGCCGCCGCTGGGTCTCATCGAGGGCGGCGAGGAGCTCTTCCAACTTCCGAACGTCCGGACCGTCCGCCAGGACCGGATCCGACTCGTTGGTGTAGCGGGAGAACGTCTGCGGGTCGAGGACCGCTTCGGCGCCCATCGTTTGCAGGGCCTTGTCTCGATGGACCACCAGGTGTCCCACAGTCCAGTTGAGACAGTTGGCGGCGAACGGCGGCTGGATGAGCGAGTCGGCATGAGCCAGACCGTCGCATTGGGCTTGAACGATTCTCCGGTTCCGTTCGAAATCCCTGACCAGTTCGTCCCTGCTGAGCACGGTGCCCTCCTGTTGGTTGGGACGAACTCTGCCAGATCGTCGACTCATCCGGGTTCGAGAACCGGACGCTGCGTGAACTTGTCGGGCGGTATCGGCGCCCCACATCGCATCAGGGCGATCTGCCACGACGGCGACGAGCCCAACGCCCAGCGCAGGAACCGCAAGGTGGCTTTCCCCGCCAGCTCACCGGCGACCGGCTCCGACAGACCCAGGATCTCCCGGATGCGATCGGGCATGGTCGAGATCGCCGCCGCGGCCAGCAGCTTGTACCCCGCCTTCTGTCCGGGGCTGAGCGGAGGGTCCACCAGGAATTCGACCGCGCTCTGCATTCCAGGCGAGGTTCCGAGGTCGGGGTGATCCGCCACCCATCCGGCCAGCTCGGATGCTGTTTCCGGGACCGGATCTGCGTCGAGCATCCGCCCGATGACGGCTTGCTCGCGCACGAATCGATCGTCGTCGCCAGGCTCCAACGGTTGGGGCCCGAATGCGCGATAGGCGGAGAGAAACGAGTCGGTGAGGACATTGTGCACCCAGGCGGCGTGCGCCGGACTCGCCGCCGAGTAGTAGCGGCCCCGGTGCGACGATCCGGCCACCCCGCGGTGCGCCCCGCGCACCATCGCCACGGCCGCTTCCACTTCCGGCATGGCGCCGTAGGTGGTGGCCGTGACGTAGGCCGAGGTCCGCGAGAGCCTCCCCAGCGGATCCTCCCGGTACCGGGAGTGGTCTTCGACTCCGGCGACCACCTCGGGATGGGCGGCCTGGATGA
This sequence comes from Acidimicrobiia bacterium, assembly GCA_046565785.1. GTDB lineage: Bacteria > Actinomycetota > Acidimicrobiia > Spongiisociales > ZC4RG35 > DATHWB01. The sequence continues at coordinate 454 of JBKHXZ010000009.1, read as the reverse complement.
GGAGAGCGCGGATCCCGCCGGCGAAGGCGGCGACGTCACCGATGACCTGCCACGATGCCGCCCCCGGGCCGAACAGCCCCGCATCACCCCGGTAGTCGAGGGTGTTGACCAGCGGATAGTCGGCATGTCCGAACGGCGACGTGGCCGATCGGATCACCCGCCGGCGGATCAGGTCGGGAAGTTCGCGTATCCCCATTGGGCCAAGTCTCCCCGTCCCGGCGCCAAACCGGGAATCAGTCGCCGACCAGTTCGAGGATGTCGTCGGCGTAGGCGTCCAGCTTGGCCGGGCCGACACCTTTGATCAGTGACAGTTCCAGTTCGTTGCGCGGGCGGGCGGTGGCGATCGCTTCCAGGGTGGCGTCGGAGAACACCACGTAGGCGGGAACCGACCGGGCTTGTGCGGTCTGGGTTCGCCACGTCTTCAACCGTTCCAGCAGATCGCCGTCAACCTCGC
>JBKHXZ010000008.1:0-2985 GCA_046565785.1 Acidimicrobiia bacterium | reverse complement strand
GTCACCCGCCATCCGCATTCGACCGCCGATGACATCGAAGACCTGGCGCGGGCCGAGATCGGTGCCATCTCCCGGCAGGCGGTCTACGACGCCCTCGGCACCTTGACGGACAAGGGGCTGATCCGGCGCATCCAGCCGGCCCGGTCTCCGGCTCGCTACGAGGATCGGGTGGACGACAACCACCACCACCTGGTGTGCCGGCAGTGCGGGATCACCGTCGACGTCGACTGTGCGGTCGGCGACGCACCCTGTCTGCGCCCGGTCGACGATCAAGGATTCGTCGTCGACGAGGCGGAGGTCGTGTTCTGGGGGATCTGCCCCACCTGTCGGAGTTCGAACGAAGGAGCATCATGAGCAACCACGACGAAGGCGCCGTCACCACCACCGACACCGAGGACGCACCGGCGGCCAAGTGTCCCGTCCTCCACAACACCCACACCGCTACGGGCTCGTCTGCCAATCAACACTGGTGGCCGAACATGCTCAACCTGCGGATCCTCAACAAGAACTCCCCGAACATCGACCCGATGGGGGAGGACTTCGACTACGCCGCCGAGTTCCAGACGCTCGACCTGGCGTCGGTGAAAGCCGACCTGGAAGCGCTGATGACCGACTCCCAGGACTGGTGGCCTGCCGACTACGGCCACTACGGGCCGTTCTTCATCCGCATGGCCTGGCACAGCGCAGGCACCTACCGGATCCACGACGGGCGGGGCGGCGGAGCCTCCGGCACCCAGCGCTTCGCCCCCCTCAACAGTTGGCCGGACAACGTCAACCTGGACAAGGCGCGGCGGCTGCTGTGGCCGATCAAAGCCAAGTACGGCCGCAGGATCTCCTGGGCGGACCTCATGATCCTGGCCGGAAACGTCGCCATCGAGTCGATGGGTCTGCCGACGTTCGGATTCGGCGGAGGCCGGGAAGACGTGTGGGAGCCCGAAGAAGACATCTACTGGGGACCGGAAGACACCTGGCTAGGTGACGAGCGGTACAGCGGCGACCGGGAACTCATGAATCCGCTTGGCGCCGTGCAGATGGGACTCATCTACGTCAACCCGGAGGGGCCCAACGGCAACCCCGATCCGATCGCCGCCGCCCGCGACATCCGCGAGACGTTCAGCCGCATGGCGATGAACGATGAGGAGACCGTCGCCCTCATCGCCGGCGGCCACACATTCGGCAAGACCCACGGTGCGGCTGATCCGGAGAAGTACGTCGGTCGGGAGCCCGAGGGTGCCGGCCTGGAAGAGCAAGGGCTGGGATGGACCAGCACCTACGGCACCGGCAAAGGTGGCGACACCATCTCCAGCGGCCTGGAAGGAGCCTGGACCCCCACGCCGATCACCTGGGACAACAGCTTCTTCGAGACACTGTTCGGCTACGAATGGGAACTCACCAAGAGTCCGGCGGGTGCGTATCAGTGGCGTCCCACCGATCGGGCTGCCGACGACACCGTGCCCGACGCCCACGATCCGTCGAAGCGTCACGCCCCGATGATGGCTACCACCGACCTGTCGCTGCGGATGGATCCGACCTACGAGCCGATCTCCCGTCGGTTCTACGAGAATCCCGACCTCTTCGCCGACGCCTTCGCCCGGGCCTGGTACAAGCTGACCCATCGCGACATGGGGCCGGTGATCCGCTATCTCGGCCCCGAAGTGCCGGACGAAGAACTCATCTGGCAGGATCCGGTGCCCAAAGTCGACCACGAACTGATCGGCCCGGACGAGATCGCCGAGTTGAAAGCGACCATCCTCGGATCCGGTCTGACCACGTCCCAGTTGGTCTCGACCGCCTGGGCGGCAGCCTCCACCTACCGCGACAGCGACAAGCGGGGGGGTGCCAACGGGGCGCGTAGCCGGTTGGCGCCCCAGAAGGACTGGGAAGTCAACGATCCGGAGACCTTGGCCACCGTGATCGAGGCCCTGGAAGGGATCCAGGCGCGCTTCAACACCGACCGCACCGATGGCAAGCGAGTCTCCCTCGCCGACCTCATCGTCTTGGGAGGGTGCGCCGCGGTGGAAGCTGCGGCGAAGTCTGCCGGCCATGACGTGACCGTGCCTTTCGCCCCGGGGCGTACCGACGCCTCGCAGGAGCAGACCGATGTGGAGTCCTTCTCGGTACTGGAACCGCGGGCGGACGCCTTCCGCAACTACTTCCGGGCAGGCGACAAGGCGCGGCCGGAGGAACTGATGGTGGACCGTTCCAGTCTGCTTTCGCTGACCGCACCGGAGATGACGGTGCTGATCGGCGGCATGCGAATGCTGGGCGCCAACTTCGGGGGAACGAACCACGGGGTCTTCACCGACCGCCCAGGGACCCTGACCAACGACTTCTTCGTGAACCTGTTGGACATGGGAACCGAGTGGAAGATGTCGACCACCGAAGGGGTCTACGCGGGCCGGGATCGTGAGACGGGCGAACTCAAGTGGACGGGAACGGCCGTCGACCTGGTCTTCGGCTCCAACTCCCAGTTGCGAGCCGTCGCCGAGGTGTACGGAAGCTCCGATGCGGATCGCAAGTTCGTCGAGGACTTCGTCGCCGCTTGGGACAAGGTCATGAACCTGGACCGGTTCGACATCGCGTAGACATCCATCGCGCGGTAAGGATGCCCCGGTCGACCTGGTCGACCGGGGCTTCCTTCGTGGCGCGGGCAGTCGCCGTATCGGTACCTTCCGGGCGGAGAAAGGGGATCGAAATGGGCGGCGCGGTGACCGAACTGCGAGTGGCGTTGACCGTCGGGGATTTCGACCGGGCACTGGCGTTCTATCGGGATGTCCTCGGCTTGGCGCAGATCGCCGACTGGAGTGGAGAACAGGGGCGGGTGATCCTGTTGGAAGCCGGGCGGGCCACGCTCGAACTGCTCGACGAGCGCCAAGCGGAGTACGTGGACGGCATCGAAGCCGGGGGTCGCGTGACGGGACCGGTCCGCCTGGCGATGGAGGTGACCGACAGCACCGGCGTCGCCGCACGACTGGTCGCGGCGGG
>JBKHXZ010000007.1:0-2869 GCA_046565785.1 Acidimicrobiia bacterium | reverse complement strand
ACGAGACAACACGGAGAGGGATCGGAGACTTGGTGATCAGCCGGTTGGCTGGCCGGTACCTCTCGAATGTCGTGTCGCAGTCTGTTGCATGGTCTTTTGGAGTTTCAGGTCGCCGTGTTCGTGTGTGAGCCACTCATTCTACTCGGTCGCCGTTGCTGAGACAGGGAAAGTCAGTCGGCGTCGACGGTGTCTTCGGCGTCCTCCAACTCTTCGTCGCCGGAACTCGCCGCCTTCGACCCCAGACCGACCAGTTCGTAGATCTTGGCCTGTAGCTGCATGGCGATCTCCGGGTTCTCCCGCAGGAACCGCTTGGCGTTCTCCCGGCCCTGCCCGAGCTGGTCCTTCTCGTAGGTGAACCAGGCACCGCTCTTCTTGACGACGCCCTGGTCGACGGCCACGTCCAACAGGCTCCCCTCCCGGGAGATGCCCTCTCCGAACATGATGTCGAACTCGGCCAGCCGGAACGGCGGGGCCATCTTGTTCTTCACCACCTTGGTGCGCACCCGGTTTCCGACGTTCTCGCCGCCGTCCTTGATCGCCTCGATACGACGGATGTCCAACCGCACCGACGAGTAGAACTTGAGCGCCCTACCACCCGGAGTGGTCTCCGGAGACCCGAACATCACTCCGATCTTCTCTCGCAATTGGTTGATGAAGATGGCGGTGGTCTTCGAACGGTTCAGGTTGGCGGTGATCTTGCGCAGCGCCTGAGACATCAGTCTGGCCTGCAGGCCTACATGGCTGTCACCCATCTCGCCTTCGATCTCGGCACGGGGCACCAGGGCGGCGACGGAGTCGATCACCACGACGTCGAGGGCGCCGGAACGGATGAGCATGTCGGCGATCTCCAGCGCCTGTTCCCCGGTGTCGGGCTGGGAGATCAACAGCTCGTCGACGTCGACTCCGAGCTTGCGGGCATACACCGGGTCGAGGGCATGCTCGGCGTCGATGAAGGCGGCGATCCCACCGTTGCGCTGCGCTTCAGCGACCACATGCAGGGCCAGTGTCGTCTTTCCGCTCGACTCCGGACCGTAGATCTCGACCACCCGCCCGCGTGGCACGCCACCGATCCCGAGGGCGAGGTCGAGTGACAGGGCTCCGGTGGAGATGACATCCACCTTGTAGGCGGCGGCATCGCCCATCTTCATGATCGAGCCCTTGCCGAACTGGCGCTCGATCTGGGACACGGCCATCTCGACCGCCTTGTTCCGCTCGGGTGCGTTCTCCCGTTCCATCGTCATCCTCTCATCTGGGCTGTGTCTGGGCTGTGTCTGGGCTGTGTGTCTGGGCTGTGTGTCTGGGCTGTGTCTGGGTCGGCTGTTCCGGTCGGCGGATCGGCTCCGCGTGCCACCTCATCGCCTCGTGTCGCAACGGTATGTCGGGGGTGTGACAGAAACTGCGATTTCCTTGTGACGGGTGAGACTAATCGAACGGATGTTCGTGCGGAGGATTTCGCGCTCGACTATCTCGGTTCGATTGGGTAGGGTCGAGTTCGATAAATCGAACATTCCCCCGCGATCCAGGCGACGACCCCAGTCGAGCCCGACAGCAGCCGAACACCCTCGAAGGAACCCGTGGACGAAGAGCATCCGACGATCGCCGAACCCGCCGAGAACGGACTCGCTCGCATCGGTGAGGTGATCCGCGAACGCCGCAAAGGCCGCTTCACCGTAAAACAGCTCGCCACCGCGTCCGGAGTGAGCATCGGTGTGCTCAGCGAAATCGAACGCGGCATCGGCAACCCCTCCTACCGAACCCTGCACAAGATCGCCCAGGCACTCGACATCCAGATCGGCGAACTGGTCGAAGGCGCCTCCGAACGCCGGCCACGCTCGGCAGTCGTGCGAGTCAGCGAACGGATGCGACTCCAGTTCGGCTCCGAAGGCCTCGTCTACGAACTCCTCACCCCCGACCTCCACGGTCGCCTGGAAATGCTCCAGACCCGGGTACCGGCCGGGTGGAACAACCTCACCGACCCCTTCCAACACGACGGCGAGGAATGCGTACTGCTGTTGCGCGGAACGCTGGTCGTGACTCTGGCGGGCGACACCCACGAGCTCGCCACCGGCGATGCCATCACCTATGACGCGTCGCATCCACATGCGTGGGAAAACCGGACACAGGAAGAGGCGCTGATCGTCGGCGCCGTGACACCCCCATCGTTCTGATGAGGAGAAAGAGCAAATGAGAGACACAACGACACACAGATGGCGGGTACTGACCCTGCTGTTGTCGCTGGCGATGGTCCTCGCTGCATGCAGCAGCGGCGACCCGGTGGACGTGGGCGAAACCACGACCACTGCCGGTGGCACCGACACGACACAGCCGTCCGACGACGGCACCGACACCACCGAGCCGACCGCCGACAGCGACGAGATGATCCTCGTCGCCGCCCAAGGTGCCGAGCCCGACCGGCTCGACCCACACCTGACTTCGGCCTACGCATCGTTCCAGGTGCTGGAGAACGTCTACGACACCCTGGTCCAGCCCGGACCCGACCTGCAGATGGAACCAGCGCTGGCCGAAAGCTGGGAGATCTCAGAGGACAACCTCACCTGGACCTTCACCCTGCGTGAAGGCGTCACCTTCCACAACGGCCGGGCGTTGACCGCCGACGACGTGGTCTACTCCTACAACCGGATCATGGACCCGGACACCGGCGCGGCCAACTCGTTCCGCTTCGCCTCCATCGAATCGGTCGAGGCTCCCGACGACCGCACCGTGGTCATCAACCTGACCCGGCCCACCCCCAACCTGCTGGTGAACATCGGCGGGTTCAAAGGCATGGCGATCATTCCCCAGGAGATCGTCGAAGACGGCACCATCGACACGTTCCCGATCGGCACCGGGCCGTTCCGGTTCGTCTCCC
>JBKHXZ010000006.1:0-2717 GCA_046565785.1 Acidimicrobiia bacterium | reverse complement strand
ACGCACCACAGCACGGTGGAGTGCCTCCGGCAGTCGGCCGACCACGTCCGGATGCTCGCCGACCAGCCGGAAGAACGGCGAACCCCACGGGCGCACCGCCACCACGTCGACCAGTGCCAACGACCGGAAGTTCCGGTGGTCGAGGAGATGGGATCGCAAGGCGACCGCTCCTCCGAAGTCATGGGCGAGGACGTGCGGAGCGTCGAGATCCCAATGTTCCAACAGAGCGGCGAAGAGGTCGGATTGGGCGCCGAGCGACACGTCGGCGTCCGGCTTGTCCGACTTCCCGTAACCGATCATGTCCCAGACGTAGACGGAGTGATCGGCCGACAGATAAACCGCCAGATCCCGCCAAACGAAGGACGACCACGGAGTCCCATGGCACAACACCACCGGGGGACCGTCGCCCAGCCGTGCCCACCGTACGGTCCCGGAACGCCACCCGTACTCCTCGTCCAACCGCCAGTCCTCGAGTCGCATCGCTCATCCAGTCGACGACGAATCAGGGTACGGGGAGCTCGAGACACCCACGTTGTAGGCGGAGTCGTCGATGCGGCGAAACCGGCATTCCCTGGTAGACACCGAATATGCGTTTTGGTCTCGATGTCGCCCAGCAACGGATGTCCTGGGCAGAGAATGTGTCCCGAGTGCGTTTCGCCGAGGAGCTCGGATTCGACGGTGTCTGGGGCTTCGACCACTTCCAGCCCATGTACGGGGAAGGCCCCGGTGAATGTTTCGAAGGCAACACCACCCTGGCCGCCTGGAGTGGAGCGACAACCGACATTCGCCTCGGGCTGCTGGTGGCAGGCATGACCTACCGGCACCCGGCCGTCTACGCCGCCGAGGCGATCACCATCGACCATGCCTCGAACGGGCGGCTGGAACTCAGCTACGGCGCCGCCTGGTTCGAGAAGGAACATCGCCAGCTGGGAATTCCGTTCCCCGATCTGGGTGACCGGGTCGACGCCTTCGAAGAAGCCGTGCAGATCGTGCGGGGACTCCTCACCACCGACGGGTTCACCTTCGAAGGGCGGCACTTCCAGGTGTACGACGCCACGCTCAACCCCAAGCCGGTGCAGCAGCCGCATCCACCCATCTGGATCGGAGCCAAAGGGGAGAAGCGGATGATGCCGATCGCCGCCCGGTACGCCGATGTGTGGCACGCCTACGGCACGCCGGAGTCTCTCGCCCCGAAGAACCAGCGGATGACCGAGCACGCCGAGAGGGCTGGAAGAGACCCGAAGGAGTTGAAGCGGGCTTCCTCCCTGTCGTTGGAAGACGACCTCGACACGATCTCTCGGACTGTTGAAGCCTTCGAGGAGCTCGGGTTCGACTACCTGGTGTGCGGCTGGCCGTCGGAGGCCCGTGCGCTGGTCGAACCGTTCGCCGAGCGGTTTCTGTCACCGTAGCCGGCGTTCATCCTCGTCTGTGGGAGAGTCGGCGTCCGACAATCACAAGTCGGCCGTTGACTGGGTGAGTCCCGACACGAACGCTTCGAGGAAGCCTGCCATCGCGTCAGGTACCTCGAAGGCCGGGAAGTGGCTGGCAGCGTCCAGCCGGATGGGTCGGAACCACGGATGTGAGGTGGCGAAGTCGAGCTGGGCCTCGAGGTACGACGGGTCTGGAGGCTGGGCATAGAGATGCAATGTTGGTGGCGGAGGGTCGAAACTCGAGAGAGCGTGCAACGGCGAGCCGTGGATATCGAAGGCGTGGGCGATCTCTCGGGCGGCCCTGCCCCACATGCTGTCAGGCATCGAGGCCATCGATTTCACGTATCGCTTGAGATCGGGGATGTCCAGGCCCGCAACCCACATCGTGGCGATCTGATCCACTACCTCGCGGGTGATCGACGGGTCCATCATGGCGGTCAAGGCTTCTCGGAACGGTGGAGGAGCGCCAAGCACCATCCAGTCGAGCAACACGATGCCCGGAACGCGCTCGGCCCCGAGACGGCGGCGGAGTTCGATGGCTGCCCAGCCGGCATGGGCGGCGGTGACCGGAACGAACACACCGACCTGGGCGTCGTCGAGGGCTGCGATGGCGTCGTCGACCAGTTCGGAGAATCCGAAATCTCCGACAGCGGGTTGCGAGTCCCCGTGACCTCGCCAATCCGGCGAAAGGATCCGAGACCGGGCTGCGAGCCGGGGGATGAGAGGGTCGAACAGCGTGCGGGGTCCGCACCATCCGGGTAGAAACAGAAACGCCGGCTCGCCGGCGCCCTCATCCCGGTATGCGACGCCCGTGGTGGTGGTGGTGATCATCGAACCCTCCTCGACTCGGATTAGTGCTGACCCTCGGTGACTTCGGAAGGGGAAGGGTCCAGTTCGAGGCGGTCGACCTCGGCTCGGACCAGCCGCACGAGCACCTCCTCCGCTTCGTCTTCGCTGATCCCGGTGGTGACCAGAGACCACCACATCGGGAAGTCGCTCAAGACGAACAGGATCGAGTGATCGGCTTGGGAAAGAGAACGTTGCGCTGCCGCGGTCACCAGTACTCCCAGCGCGTCCTCGATGGTGCGAAGGGCCGCGTCGAACTCTTCGCTGAAGTCTCGCTCGCGGTGGGCGGCATGCAGCCATCCGGCCCCGGCGGCGTAGCAGTGACAGGAGTAGCGGACGAGCTGCTCGAAACGGGCAGCGGCGGTGGCCAGCGTGCCAAACGAGGCTCCTGCCTGTTCCAGTGTCGGAGGCTGGATGATGTCGAAGACGGTTCGGGCGCAT
>JBKHXZ010000005.1:0-19346 GCA_046565785.1 Acidimicrobiia bacterium | reverse complement strand
AGGCTCGGTTCCTCACCGGGCGAGGTGGTGGTCCAGTTCACCGAGGCGGTGACATCCGGCTCGGTGGAGGTGGATGTCACCAGCGGCGCAGGAGACGTGATCGACATCGGCAGTCCCGAAGTGGAGTCGGATGGACGAGTGGTTCGTATCCCTCTCCTCGCTTCGGTGGAGGGTGTCGCCGTGGTGTCGTGGCATGTGGTGTCGGCGCTCGATGGCCACGAGTCCGCCGGTGAGTTCGCCTTCGCCGTCGGTGAGACGGGCCAGCTCCCCGCCGCGACCGGGACCGACTCCGCGGGGGCCGCCGAGACGGCGTGGAGGTGGGTGTTCCTGGCCGGGTTGAGCGTGGCCGTCGGTGCCCTGGTCGCTGCGGCCACCGGACAACTCGACCCGTCCCGGCGCGTGTTCCTGGCCAGGCTGGGTCTGATCGTGGCTGCTCTCGGCCCGGCAGCGGTATACGGGAGCGCTGTTTCTCAGGGGCTATCGGCGGGCACCGTCGGGATGGGCGTCGCCGCCCTGCTTCTCGCCATCGCCTCCCTCACTGCCCCTCGACAGATGGCGGCTTCTGTGCTGACAGGGACAGCGATCCTCGCCTGGGCAACCCGCAGTCACACCGCCACCGTCGGCGGTCTGCTCGGAACACTCGCCGACGCCGCCCATCTCGGCGGGGCGTCTCTATGGTTGGGCACGCTCGCCCTGCTGGTGGCCGACCTGTGGCGGGCCCGGAAGGGCGGTGGGTCGATGCTCGAACCCGCCCGGCGCTACTCCCGTTGGGTGCTGCGAGCTGTGATCGTCCTCGCCTTCGGGGGACTCGCCTCGACCGTTTTCGTGCTGACCACGCCATCCGACCTGTGGACCACCGGCTACGGCCGGATCCTCATCCTGAAGGTCGCGCTATTCGCAGTGGCATTGATGCTGGCCGCAGCCGGCCGGTGGCGGGCGCTCCGGGAAGGCCGGGTGGGCCTACTGCGACGGCTCACCACCGTTGAGGTAGTGGTGGTGGCGGGGATCGTGGCGGCCAGCGGGATTCTTGCTGCGACCTCGCCTCCTGCGCTCGCCCCAGAGCGGTGATCTCCTTCTCGGACCACCCCCGATCGAAGGGCCCGTTGCCCGAGCTGCTGGTCTCGCCGGCAACATGACCGTCGGAGCCCACGCCGGGGATGGCCGGCTCGACCTGCTCGTCTACAACTCCTCGACCGGCGGCATCGACGACGCCCGCATAGAAGCCACCGCCACCCTCCCAGACGGCACCCGCCTCGACCTCCACCCGAGGCCCTGCGGAGCCGGCTGTTTCACCCAGCAGCTCACCCTCCTCGAAGGGACCACCACTCTTGCGGTCACCGCCTTCAGTGAAGAGTGGACCTCCGGCACCGTCCGCCTTGGACTCGAGTGGCCACCACCGCCCAAGCAGCCCGAGCTATTGGACGCAGTGATCGCGGCCATGCGGGGCGTCGACCGGCTCACCCTCGTCGAAACCGTCGACTCCGGTGCCGGGGCCACCGCCACCACACCGCCACCCTCAGCGGAGAAGCCTTCCTCGCCTTGGAGCTGTATGTCAACGCCGACCTCGAACAGGTCGCTCCCCTCCCCACCGGCGACGGGATCCGGCTCTACCTTCCCGGCTCCCGCATCCTCATCGACCTCCACCTCGACGAACAGGACCGAATCTTCGAAGAGCGCATCGTCAGCCCCGGCCACGAGATCACCCGCATCTTCGCCTACGATGGCTCGTAGCAGACCATGAGCTCGTCCGACAGGTCTACTCGGCATCCCCTCGTCTCCTTCCGCTGGGAGCGATACGACCGGCATCCCACCATCACCCGCCTCGCCCTCATCGGGATACCGCTCACTCTCCTCCTCGCCGTCCTTGGCTTGCCGCCCATCGACATACACGGTCCCCTCCACTACCTGGGGGTCATGGGCCCGACGTGCGGGCTCACCCGTGGTGTGATGTGGACGGTTCGCGGTGACCTCGGGCGTGCTTGGCAGTTCAATCCAGCATCGCTTCTTGTCGTCCTCACCCTGATCGGATTGACGATCCGGGCAGCATTCGGGCGGACCACCGGGCGGTGGCTCACCCTGCACATACGCCAGCGCCTCTGGCTGTGGCTCATCTCGGCACTGCTGGCCGTCCTCCTTGCCCTCCGTCAGCAGAACAACATCGACTTGCTCCTCGCCAACCCGGCCGGATGACCGGAACGGGTGTCGAATCGAGAGGTTCCATCGTGTATCCCGCGGGGGAAGGGGACGGGTCAAGAACACGAAATATCACCCAACTGTGCGGGCGGCCCCGACTGGTATCAGGTCTTTGACAGTAGGACGGCGCCACCAGCGCCGAGCAGTGCGGCGACCGGATAGCCGATGAGGAGGTCGTCCCAGCCGGAGGAGATCACGATGAAGAATCCCATGTGGGAAACGAGATGTTGGGAGAAGACGACGACTCCCAGCGCCACCAGCCCCCATCCCTGGCGTCGGCGTCTCTCGTATTGGGCCGGGGTCAACTTTCGGCCGGATGTCGCACTGGTGCTCCCGCTTCGTCGCTGGGTGCTGCCCCCTCGGCGGCTCGTTTGACGACGGCGCGGCTTCGATAGCGGCATGCTCGGCTCCCTCTGAACTTGGACGATACTACGACATAACATCATAGTTGGGCGGCGCGACCGGTAGCTGAGAGTGAGCAGGTTGATGGCCACTGCTAGGCAAGCTGCGGCCAATGCTCGGCCGGCCACGGACGGCGGCGTCCCGTACCTGGCGCCCCCACCGGGAGATTGCGATCCTCAGAACGCCGGCGCTCAGCTCGGACACCTGCAGGTCAATGGCTGCCCGCCTTCGAGGGTGAAGCCGGGGTGGTGGCTGTGGGCCTGTGGCCGGCTGTCCGGGGGAACGACGTCAGTCGGGATGCCCCGGCCGGGGCTCGGCCGGGACTGTTGACCTCCAATCGGGCAGCGTCCGGATCTGTGACCCAACGGTGAGTCCCGCCGAGATGAGTACGAGATTCTTAACGACGAACTCTCCTTCGGTGGTGAGGAGGAGCGGGTTGTTGTCCTGAAATGCAAGGTCCGGTCTGATCACCAGTACGAGGAAGGTTCCGACTAGCTGGGCGACGAACAGAAAGAGGACCAGTCGCATACCCACACCCGCGAGAAGGCCAACCCCGACGAACACCTCGAAGACCCCAAGGAGCGGAACGAACCAGGACGGATCCACCCAGTACACGACTGCTGTCACCATGTCGGTGACCGGTGTCACGTCGAAGATCTTCAACGCTCCGAACCAGATGAAAACGATGGCAAGGGATATTCGGAGCAGCGTCAGGCTGTGCCGCCTGAGGAATCGGACCACTTTGACGTCGATGCCGACAGCCCGCTCCCAAAGGTTCTCTCCGATGTCGGCCGGGACACGAGTCGGTTCACGCATGGATGTGGATCTTACGGAGGGGCCGTGACTGTGTGAAACCGGGTCGTCCATGGGCCGCTCTTCCTATCGCGAACGAAGCGGATCTGCTTGCTCATTCAAGGTCCGATGTCGCCGGGCTTGACGCCCGGCCGTACGCGCTCCCCGGGCAACGGGTACGACGCACTCCAAACGGGCACGGAGATGCGGCGATCTGGTTGCTCGTTGCTTCGCTCACCCGCATTCTGACCTCGGGCGTCACCGCGGTCCCGTCATGCTGAAACGACCCTGCGGCGCGAACAAGCGAACCCGTCTCGCGGGCGGTATGAGGGCGGATCGGAATCAAGCCACGACCCCTCGTGGCGTCGGGTGGCCCGGCTGATGCACCGGCGAAGTCGCGAAGGGGGCATCGGCGTGGAAACCCCGGAGGAGCAATTCGCCACCCTCGGGCTGCCCCCGCAGATGATCTGATCAGCCGCCAGTCAACTTGGCGAGTCTCGGCGGCCGCCGATCGCGTCTTTCCCTAGCTCCACGGCCCTTGTTTCTCCGGACCGGCTTATCTCAGGGCGCGGGCGAGGAAGCTGGCCATTTCGGCTCTGGTCAGGGGCCGGTCGGGGCAGAAGCGCTGTGGGTCGGCGGGGTCGCAGCCGTTGGTGACGGCGGCGGTGCGGAGCCGGTTGATGGCGTCTTGGTGGGGGCTGTCGGCGTCGTCGCTGAACCAGTCGGTGCTGTCGGGGTTGGCGTAGCGGTCGGGGTTGGAGGTGGCGAATGTACGCACCATCAGTTCGGCCATTTCGTCGCGTCGCAGGTCAGCCTCGGGGCAGAAGGTCTCGGGACCACAGCCGAATGCGATCCCGGCTTGGGTGAGGGCGTTGATGTCGTCTTGGAAGATGCTGGCTCCGTCGTCGAGGTAGTAGTCGGCGGCAGCGGAGGGAAGTTCGAGGTGCCGTCGGAGGAACGCGGCTATCTCACCTCGAGTGACATTGCTGTCGGGGCAGTAGAGGTCCTGTTCGCATCCTCGGGTGATACCGAGGTCGTACAGGTAGTCGATGTCCGGTTCGTGGACCGAGCCGTCGTCGTCACGGAAGGCTCCGGCGAAGTCCGGGGCGGAGGTTGCGGGCATGGGAGCGGCGACCAGATACGGATACGGGTTTATGGCGGTGCCGTTGCTGCGCAACTCGAAGTGGAGTTGGGGGGCTGTGAACTCGGCGTTGCCGGAGTCGCCTGCCCAGCCGATCAACTGTCCGGCAGTCACCGGGGTGCCTTCGGTGATGCCTTCGGCGATTCCCCAGCCGAGTCCGTCGTCGGTGCCGGGTGTGTCGTTGTTGAGGTGGATGTACCAGGAGGTCCAGCCGCCGCCATGGTCGATGGCGAGGTGACAGCATTCGCCGTCGATCCAGGTGACGACTCCGTCGGCTACAGCCACTACGGGGTCCCCTTTGGCGGGGGTCATGATGTCTATCCCCTCGTGGCTTCGTCCTCCCGGCCGGGGATCGCCGAAAGAGTCCACGTACTGGGTGTCGGCCAGCACGGGGAAGACGATGTCGGGCGGTTCGTGGGCCATGGCGGGCAGGCTTGGAACGACGAGGCTCGAAATCGCAAGCAGAGCGACGAGGCGTCGCAGTTGATGGAGGCGGGTCATGGGCAACTGCCCTCCTCTGCGTGTCGGGATCGCGAGTCACCTTAGGGAATACGGGCAGTAAGTCCAGCCGAGCGAGTGCGAGCTGCTGAGGTTCCCTTGATCTCAGCGTCACCCCACATTTGGGGCGTGTTCGACGTTCCTGGTAGTCCCTGATCTAGCGACACCTCGGCACTGACATTGAGCGGATTCGGCCGGTTGCTGGGTTGCGGCTGCGGGATTGATCGACGTTGGTGAATGCGGCGAGCGGTGTGCGCCGCGTCCGGTTGCTCTTTGAAGATCTCATGCCTTGGTCGACTGCTCAGCCTTCGAGCGTCGCATCGGTAGATACCGCTATTATCGCTGTATGCCGATAGCTAGGTCGAGAGTGAGCGCCGACCACAGCGTGAGTCTGGGGGCGAAGTTGTTTCGGGGGTTGGGTGATCCGACTCGGTTGGCGATCCTCAGGATGATCGCTGAGGCGGGTGAGATGCGGGTCACTGATTTGGTGGGCCGTATCGGTGGTTCGCAGGCGAATGTGTCGGGTCATGTGGCGTGTCTGAAGGATTGCGGGCTGGTGGTGGACCGGCCGCAAGGGCGGCAGGTGTTCTACTCGCTGTCGGATCCGAGGGTCGTCGAAGTGTTGCGCGCCGGTGAGGACCTCCTGGCGTTGTTCGGGGAGCGTGTCGAGTTGTGTCCCAACTATGTGGAACGGGACGGTGGTGATCGATGAGCGGCGACCACGACCACGACCCGTATCTCGGGGTCTGGTGGCGGTTCGGACCGTTCCGTTTGGCGGCCGCCGCTGGCACGCTGCTTTTGGCCGTGTACCTGCTCGACCGTTTCGGCGTCCTTTCACCGGCGGTCGGGGCAGTGGCGCACGCCGCGTTGGCGGTGCTGGCAGCCTGGAACTGGGGCCGGGAGGCTTTGGAGTCGCTTGCCCGGCGAGGGATCGACATCGACGTACTGATGTTGACTGCCACCGTCGGGTCGGCGGTGCTCGGGTTGTGGGAGGAAGCCGCCGTTCTGGCGGTTCTGTATGGCGCAGCGGAAAGCCTCGAGGAATACACCTATGACCGGACACGGGGGGCGATCCGGTCCCTGCTGGAACTCGCCCCGGCCTCAGCCACCCTGGTACGTGGCGGACGTGAGCATGAGGTTGTGGCAACACAGCTGGCGCCGGGGGATCGGTTCGTTGTTCGCCCGGGTGAACGGGTGGCGACGGACGGCGTGATCGTCGAGGGAGTCACCAGCCTGGACGAGGCGGCGGTCACCGGTGAATCCACGCCGGTCGAGCGGGGGAAGGGTGATCGGGTCGTTGCCGGGACGATCAACCTGACTGGCTCGGTCGAGGTCGAGGTGACGGTTCGATACGAGGAGAACACCCTGTCGCGGATCATCCATCTGGTGGAGGAAGCACAGGAACAGAAGACGAAGGCGCAGCAACTGATCGACCGTTTCGGCGACCGCTACAGCCCCATGGTGCTGGTCGCGAGCGCGCTGGTGTTGGTGGTTCCGCCTCTCTTCGGAGGCGACTTCGGGGAGTGGGCCCGGCGGGCGGTCACGTTGACGGTGGCTGCGGCTCCGTGTGCTTTGGTGATGTCGACTCCGGTTGCCGTGGCGGCTGCGATCGGGTCGGCGGGTCGGAGTGGGCTTCTCATCAAAGGTGGAGTCCACCTGGAGAACCTTGGACGGGTTCGGGTGGTTGCGTTCGACAAGACCGGCACCCTCACCAAGGGACAGCCGTCCGTGACCGATGTCATCCCGATCGGGGAAACCAGGTCTGATGAGGTGCTGCGGTTGGCGGCGGCGGTCGAAGCGCGTTCGGAGCATCCGCTGGGCCGGGCCATCGTCGCCCAAGCACGCATGAATGGAATCGACGTTCCGCCGGTGGTCGAGTTCCGCGCCGCTACTGGCGCGGGAGCCACGGGATCCGTCGAAGGCGCCCAGGTCACGGTGGGAAAGCCGGCCATGTTCTCGGTTGACGGCGCATCGCTGGGTTCCACCATCTCTGCACTCCAATCCGAAGGCAGGACGGTGGTCGTTGTTGGGAGAGGACGAGCAGTGACGGGACTGATCGCTCTACGAGATGAGCCGCGTGCCCACGCCGCCGCCGCCATCGGCAGACTCCGACGGATGGGCATCCACCGTCTGGTCATGCTGACCGGGGACAACCAGGCGACAGCAACCGCAATCGGTGACGCCGTCGGTATCGACGAAACGTTTGGTGAGCTGAGCCCGGAGGACAAGATCACTGCGGTGAGACGTTTGGAAGGCGAACACGGGGCGGTGGCGATGATCGGTGACGGGATCAACGACGCGCCCGCGCTGGCGGCGGCAACCGTCGGCGTGGCGATGGGCGTCGCCGGCACCGACGCCGCAGTCGAGGCGGCCGACGTAGCGTTGATGGGCGAAGACCTCGATGCCATCCCGACGATGATCTGGTTGGGCCGCCGGGTTCGAGCGATCAGTGTGCAGAACATCGCGTTCTCGATAGCCCTGCTCTCGGTGCTCATCCCCGCTGCCGTGGCAGGTGCGGTGACCGTGGCAGTGGCGGTCACCGTTCATGAGGTCGCCGAGATCATCGCCGTTCTCAACGGCCTCAGAGCACGCAAGCAGGCACCGGCCACTCATCCGGACAGAGCTCAGGTGCCGGTTGGCGCGTGAGGGTCCGCTTGGGAGATGTCGGAGCGTTCGGAGTTCGCCCAGCGGAACCAGATGACGACGATTCGTCCCCACAGCAGGAAGCCGCCACCGAGTTTCATGATGAGGCCGGCGATGTTCTGGTCGGTCACCGGATCGAGTCCCCACGTCAGGCTGGCATCGCCATACGACGGGTAGAGGGCGACGGTGGAGAACGTGAGGAGCGAGGCGGGGATGGTCGGGAGGATCGAGTGGGCGAAGAGGTATGCCATCCGTTGTGGTGGGCGGAGCGGTGGGAGAGCGGGATGCGGTGACACGACCGGCATCCATGCGAGTAGGGCGGTTGCCATGTAGATGAGGTGGATTCCACCATGTGCCAGCTCCGAGGTGATTTGCACCGCCACGACGGATGGGACGTGAACCCAGATCAGGGCGGCGGTGAATGAGAAGAACGCCGGGGCGGGGTGGCTCGACCACTGGACAAGCCTGAGTGCCTTGGGCGGGAGCAGCCATTCGGCCAGCCAGGCCGGCACACCGGACAGGATCAGTGGGGCGGCGACGAACCCGAGGACCATGTGTTCGGTCATGTGGAAGCTGAACAGGTACTGCTCGCCCAAGTCGTGCATGGGCCAGCTCGCCGAGACCCACAACACCGCCAGCCCCGATATGAACCGCCAGACCTGGCCACGGGTCGCGGCGGTGGCGCCGGACGGGAGGCGGAGGGGGGCGATACGTCGCAGTGCGAACCAGTATCCGTAGCCGAGTACGACGATCTCGGCGGCGAGGAGCCCGTTGAAGCTGAACGGGGGAAGCGGATAGGTCGGGTCGGTCACATCGAGGTGGTTGTTGCGGTTCTCATTGTTCGGCGGGCTCGTCGATCTGGAGCGGGCAGGGGACGCCTCGTTCGGGTCCGGCCTGGGCGTACTGGTCGTAGAACGCCCGCACCCTGGTCTGGTCGAAGCCGTCGAGACGGAGGAGGTTCGTCCAGGCGGTGAGGACGAGCGGGTCGGGGGCGTCCTGTCGGGGTGCGACGATGATGTGGGTTCCGGCGTCGCGTGCGAACTCTTGCAGCGCGCCGAGTTCTGTGGCGGGCACCGTGTCTGGGTTGTACCAGGCGACGACGGCGCCGTGTTCGAGGCTGTGGACGGCGAAGATGTCCGGTACGACCTGCAGGTAGATGCCACACGGAGCTGGCGTTCCGGCATGAGGTCCTGAGGTTGGCGGGTTCGAGTTGTAGGCCGGGGTGGGGGCGGAAGGATCGATGTGTTCGGCGCCCAGGTCGGGGAAGGTCTCGATGTCGGTGAGTTCCACCGGTTCCGAGCCGCCGGATGCGAGTGCTGCCACCACGGCGGCGAGCGCGATGCCGCCGATGATGAGTGGTCGTCGCATGCGCCGACCTCCGGGTCGTCTGTTCGTTTCGCCCTTGGTGGAGGGTGTGTTGTTGTCGTTCATGGGTGATTGTCCTTTCGTGTCATCCGGCTGACAGGATCACGAGACCGAGACCGGTGAGGACGACCATCAGTCCCAACATGGCGTATTGGCTCTTGACGGCGGTCGTCTGCGGGAAGTCGGCGAGTGCGCGGTCGTGGGCGAGGACGACACCGGCGACGTGGACGCCGACGATGGTTGCGACTTGGGTCCACCACACTGCGGTGGGGTTGATGAGCGTGAAGTCGATTCTGCGGTCGGCGGTTCCGAACAGGTCCCATCCCCTGCCGAGCGGGTCGCTGATCGTGGAGATGAGGTATTGGCCTTCGAAGACGATCAGTGTGAAGTAGTGGGCGAAGGCGTAGGCGAAGGCGATGGGGACGAGGGTGTGGGCGAATCGGGTTGCCACGCCACGAGCCGTATACCCCGGGCCGCCAAGCCGGGCTGCCAGTCCGGATGCCAACAGGTAGCCGACCCCGATGAGCGCGGTGACACCCAAAAGTCCGAAGGTGCCGGCGATGATGTCGGCGATGGTGCGGCTGAGCCCATACCCTTCGGAGAAGGCGGTGTGGATCGGTTTGGTGATCGTTTCTTCCCACCAGACGGTGGCGGAGGCGTCGTAGCTGACGGTGCCGATCATGGCGACAACCATCACGACCAGGCCGGGCCGTTCAGAAACGGTGGTGAGCCCGCGGAGCCAGCCGCGCCAGTGCGGCGGGTCGGCGGTGAAGTCGATCGGGCCTATCGCTCCCAACAGGTGGTTGTAGTAGGCGAACCCGTCGTAACTGATGGCGGGCATGTCCCGTCCGGCCCAGTCGGCGGTGAGGAGCAGGTAGCCGGTGTAGAGGATGGCGGCGATGGCGAGATTGCGTGGCCCGGCATCGGGGGCGACCAGTTCGAGAAAGGTGAAGGCGAGGAACGCGGCCACCGCCAACTGATGACCGGCACCCATGGTCGAAGAGGTCCTCGGATGGTCTCCCAGTCCGGTCCAGCGGATCAGGCGTCGCCAGGGGTCGATGAGCGGGTAGATGTCACCCACCACCGCCGACAGGAATGGGACGATCAGCCAGAATCCGACGAAGACGGTGACAGCGGCAGGGTTTCGTGACGGATTGTCTATTCCCAGGAGTCCGGTGGCGACGACGAGGACCAGACCGGCCAAGCCGAGTGCTGCTCCGCCGGTTCTGACGGCCCGGGACCATCCTCCGGTGAGCGGCCGTGGTGGGAGCGGGGTCTGCCATCGCGGCTCGGTCCACAGCACCGCGAGCGCCACGAACGAAACAACGAGGACGATCGAAGCGCCACCGACGAAATACTCGACGGGGACGGGCAGGTCCTGCCGGCCGCCGAGTCCGTGCGCCAGGGCCGGAACAGGAGCGACCACCGTGCCGGCCGCTGAGATCGCCCCGACACCGACCGCAGTCCGAACCCGTGGCGTCATGGCGAGACTTCGAGGTCGCCCAGCTTCAGCCCGGAACCCTCGAACTCGATCTCGAACACCCCGGGGATGTCGGCGACGAACTCGATGAGGGCGGGTGTGTCCGGTTCCACAGGCGCGGCGAGGTCGTAGCCGTGGAGGTGAACCTCGTCGCTGCTGTCAGCGTTCACGACAAGACGAACCGGCGACCCTTGGGGCACCGAGATCCGCCCGCCGCCGGAGACTGTTTCCCCTGTAACCGTGATGTCGATCACCGTCCCGTCGAAGGCCGGTTCGGTGGTCGTCGATGAAGAAGGGCCGGCAACGGTAGTGGTCGTGGTGGTCGTCGAGCTGGGCGTGATGGTGGTAGTCGTCTGGTTGGACGGTTGCGATGCCGGCGGGTTGGTGGTCGGTTCCTCACCGGTTCCGGCGCAGGCGGTCAACAAGCTTCCTGCGGTGACCAGTAGGACAAGGCGGTTCGTTGGTTTCATCGGAGTTCCTCCACGGCGGCGTCGAGCTCGGCTGCTGACACGGTGCCTTCGAACTTGGCGGTGATCACGCCGTTACGGTCAACGACAAACACCCAGGGTTCGGATGGGAGTCCCCATGCCTCGACAGCGTCGACCACTCGCAGCATCGACTGGTCGGCCACCTGGGGGTTCTCGTAGATCTCGACATGGACGAAGTTGACGTCAGGCATGGTGCGGGCGGCGTCTTTGACGGTGTCGAGGACGGGTCCACAGGTGGCGCTCGCGCACCATGCCGGTGTGGCGAATACCACCACCGTTGGGCGTCCCGAGCCGACGGCATCGGCGAGTGACATCTCGTAGAAGCGCGGAGCCGGATCCGGATCCGAGGTGATGGATCTGATGTCCCCTCCGGTCGCCACCCGAGTCTCGACGACCGGTGCTCGAGCGCCGACACGCGGCGTGCGCCCTTTGGCCGCCACGGTGAAGGGGATGGACGTGGTCCCATCACCACCGGCAGACCGCACCGTGATCCGCCACTCGCCGGGCTGGTCAAAAGCGACGTTGGCCCGGTACAGGCCGCGTACTTGAGGCACCGTCCACACGAAGGTGCCGGCGGTCGTGATCGTCGGCGTGGCCGCTCCAGGCGCGTACAGGTCGAGTTCCACCGCCAGATCCGGGGACGCATAGGAGGTGGCGTCAGTGGTGGCGATCCCCACCAACATGCGCTCCTCGCCAACGGCGAGATCGGAGCTGGCCACCACCGCGAACGCATCCGTCGGGATCGAGCCGGTGCCCGACCCACAGCCTGCGACCAGCGTCGACATCAGGAGAACCGCGAGGGCAGACCGGTGGAGGCGGGTGCGGGCGGTGCGGTCAGGCATCGGTGAGCCCTGTCGCATAAAGAGTCCCGTCGGTGTCGGTGTAGTAGTCGACTCGGACCGGGTCGAGCGTGGTCATGTGCGTGCTCAAATGCGGAAGTGGAAAGTCGAAGCGGCCGGTCGGAGACGGCCGAAAGACCAGCCGGGTTCCGTCGGCGGCGAGTATCTCGAAAGTCCGAACGGTGGTGAGATCCCCGTCCACGAAGACAACCAACCCCACCACAGACTCCATCCGGGAACCGGCTGGCCGAGTCATCGCGAATGTGACCAAACCGGCCCCGATGAGCAGAATGATGATGCCGCGGCGATGGAGTTGGAGAGTTCTCGATTGCATTCGTTCGTCTCGCGGCCGCTAGTACATGCGATCTCGGATCGGTGGCCGGTGGCAACGTAGTGCGGCGAGTTCAAATATGAAAATCTGTGCGACTGTTCATATGATGAGGGTATGGGTGAACTGATACCGATGCCAGACGATGCCTGTGAGATCCGCATGGTCCATCCCGACAAGGTGGAGACAGTGCGCGAGGCGCTCGTTCCCTATCGGGATGCCGAACGGCTGGCGGAACGTTTCAAACTACTGGCCGACCCAGGTCGGCTACGGATGATCTACGCACTGTTGGAAGCCGGCGAGATGTGTGTCTGTGATCTCGCTGCCACAGTCGACGCCACCGAATCCAGCACCAGTCACCAACTGCGGCAGCTGCGGATGGCGGGCCTGGTCCGATCCCGCAAAGAGGGCCGCACGGTCTATTACCGGATCGACGACACCCACGTTCGGCTGCTGTTGGATGTTGCGGTGGAGCACTACCTCCACGACCACGACGAACGGCGGTGACGACCCACACCCACCCCGCAGAAAGCAGCGGCGCCCGTCACGTGAGCCGGCTGTGGATCGTGTTCGTCCTCGTGGTGGCGTTCATGATCGTCGAGATCGGTGCCGGACTGTGGACCGGGTCGTTGGCGCTCCTCTCCGACGCAGGTCATATGGCGACCGATGCGTTGGGCGTCGGAATGGCCCTCGCGGCGATCGTGACTGCCGCCAAAGCCAGTCGCGGTGACCGCCGAACCTTCGGTCTCTACCGGCTGGAGATCCTCGCCGCGCTCGCCAACGCGGTACTCCTGTTCGCCGTCGCCGGATACGTCCTCTACGAGTCCATCAAACGGGTCAGTGACCCGCCGGCAGTGCTGTCGGGACCGATGCTGGTCGTCGCCGTACTCGGCCTGATCGTGAACGTAATCGGCTGGTTCCTGCTGCGTGCAGGCTCAACAGAATCACTCAACATCGAAGGTGCGTTCCTGGAGGTCATCGCCGACCTGATCGGATCGATCGGCGTGATCATCGCCGCTCTCGTCATCGCACTGACCGGATGGGTCTATATCGACGCCATCATCGGTGCCGGGATCGGCCTGTTCATCCTCCCCCGGGCCTACCAACTGGGACGCAAATCGATCCGGATCCTCCTCCAGGAAGCTCCGCCCGGCGTCGACCTCGGCAACGTCGAAGAAGAGCTGGCAGGCATCGACGGGGTTCGTGGGGTCCACGACCTCCACGTGTGGACCCTCTCCTCCGGCATGCTGGTCGCCACCGTTCACCTCGACGCAGAACCGGGCGCCGACCGGGATCGCGTCATGTCACAGGCCCGCACGCTTCTGCGGGATGAGTACTCGGTGAACCACGCCACACTGCAGGTCGAGGCCGAGACCCAGGACTGCACCGAACTCACATGGTGAGCCAGGTCAGAGAGACCGTCGCTCAGTCCCCGTTCGGGCGACGACCCGTCTGGCGCCGCCTGCGCCAAGCGGACATCCCCAGAGGGAGCGCGATAGTCAGGACGGCGGCCAGCATCGACCCCAAGAGCATCAGGTCGCTCCAACGGGAGTCGTCAAACACACCGCCTGCCAGCACCCATGTTGGGGTCATGCGACAGTTGATAGCCGAAGCACACCCACGGTCCAAACAGCGGGTCACGGCATGAGGCCACTCGTCAACTCCGCCGGCCTCGTTCTCATCGTCGGAATCGTGCTCACAGCCGCCGTGGCCCCGGCAACCGCTGTCACCAAGGCCGAGGTGGACGCGGCCTGTGCAGACTCGCAGGACGCCTACACCATCTATTCGCAGGCCAAGGCCCAATTCGACACTGCAGCACACGCACTCGCCGAAACCGAACTGGCTCTGGAAACGGCCGAAGCGAGCGAAGCCCGAATCCGAGGGCTGATCGAGCTACGCCAGCAGGAACAGGCACGGTTGCGGGAAACCGCCAACCAACAAGCCGCAGAGCTGTACATGGAAGGCGTCAGCGGAACCGCATCAGCCCTGTTCATGTCCACACCTGTCGAAGCGATCACCGCGGCCAGCTTCCTCGGGGCGGCCAACGACGCCAGCCTCGACACCATCAACGATCTCACCGCCACTGCCGCCGACCTGGAACGGCTCGGAGCAGAGCTCGAAGTAGCGATCGAAGAACTCGCCCAGATGCGGGAAACACGACGAGTCTCCACCATGAACCAGGAGGCCGCCATGGACACCGCACTGCAGTCGTACGAACAACTCAGTGACGGATGCCGGGAACTCCAATCCGAATACCAGGCCGAACAGGCCCGCATCGCCGCCGAGGAAGCCGCCCGCCGCCAGCGCCAATCCGGAAGCGGAACCCGGCAAACCATCTCAGGGATCGTCTGCCCGTTCACTCCGGGACGGACCCAGTTCATTGACTCCTGGGGTTACCCCCGGTCGGGCGGTCGCAGCCACAAAGGGGTGGACATGTTCGCCCCATGGGACGACCCCGTCTACGCAGTGGCGTCCGGCACCGTCGTCACCGGCAACTACGGGCTCGGAGGCAAGATCATCTGGCTCACCACCGACAACGGAGCCAGCTACTACTACGCCCACCTCAACAGCCACGCCGTCGAAAGCGGCCAACGAGTCGAGCAAGGACAACTCATCGGCTACAACGGAAACTCCGGCAACGCCGCCGGCACATCCCCCCACGTCCACCTCCAAATACACCCGTCAGGACGCGGTGGACCAGCGATAAACCCCTACCCGACCGTCGCATCCGTCTGCTTCTGACCGAGTCGAATCCACGCGCGCGTGGTTGCTCGCGTCTCTCCGTTGGCGGCTGCGGCTTGGGTGCTCTGATTGGGTTCTCGCCCCAATTACGATGTTTGATCGTATGTCAAGGCGTGTAGGGAATCGTGGACGGTGGTGGACAGGGCTCGTCCTTGCGACAGCAACCGTCCTCGCTATCGGTCCAGCCGCCACTGCGCACGATGTGGCGGCGGAGGTAGACGAAGTCGATGAGCGGATGCATGAGCTCAGTGGGCAACTGGAAGCGGCGGAACGTTCGCATACCGATCTGGCGCGCACGCTGGCAGAGACCAACACTCGGATGCAGCAACTCCGAACCGAACTTGACGCCGCGGTCCACGAGGTCGAGGCCGCCGACCAGGAAGTGGCGACCCTGGTAGACCGCCTGCAGGAGCTGAGTCAGCAGATCGAACGGTTGGAAGTCCAAGTCGGCCTTTTGGCGTTGCAGACGTCCGACACCGAGCGTCGCCTCGGCGGCCAGGCAATTGAGTTGTACATGGGCGCAGCATCAGGAGATCGCATTCTTCCGCTTGGCTTCGCCAGCGCCGAGGAAGGAGCAGTGGCGTTGACGTATCTAGGGGACACGGCCGCCGAGACGAGTCGGCTGCTCGACGACCTCGAGGCTCTCCGGAATGAGTACGACCGAACCGTGGCACAACTGGCCCTGGATCGTGCCTCGGTCGCTGAACTGGCCCGGGAAGCCGAGGAGCGTCGCCAACTCCTCGAACAGAAGCGTCTGGAGATCGAGCAGCTGACCGTCGAGGTGGAGGCCGAACGCAGCAGCCAGTTGCAGATGTTGACCGACGTCGACCGAACGATCGAACTCTTCGAAACAGAGTTGGACTCGCTCGAACGCGAACAGGCGCGGCTGCGCCAGATCCTGGCCGACCAGCAGCGGAACACCGAATCCGAGCAGCCGGCGACGATGTCATGGCCGGTACGTGGGCGAATCAGTTCTCTGTACGGGTATCGGACGCATCCGATCACCGGTGCGAAGAAGTTGCACAGTGGACTCGACATTGCAGCACCGTCGGGGACGCCTCTTTTGGCTGCCGCGAGCGGACGAGTCGTGTACGCGGACTGGTTCGGCGGGTATGGACTCACCGTGATCGTCGACCACGGTGGGGGGATCGCCACCCTGTATGCCCACCAAAGCCGTCTGGGGGTACAGGCCGGACAGCAAGTCTCGGCTGGCGAGAGGATCGGCTATGTGGGTTCGACCGGGCAGTCGACTGGTCCGCACGTTCACTTCGAAGTGCGGTCGGGGGGTACACCCGAGGATCCCTTACCGTGGCTCGGATCTTGAGCCGGCATGGGGCTTCTACGAAGTCATGCCGTAGAACTCGATTTCCGCGATGGCGAGTTCATTGAATGCGACCAAGTCGCCCACTGCAGTACCGGCGAAGGTCGAGGTGACCCGGAACGTCACCTCGGTGGCCGTCGTTGGCATGGCGACGGTGATGCGTTGTGGATCCTGGGTATCGGCCAACTCCCCTGTAGCGACGGGTACACCGCCGACCAAGATCTCATAACCCCGGACGCGATAGTTCCTGGTGAATGCGGTGGTATCGGCGACATTGCGGACTACGACTTCGGCGACCATCGCAGGCTCATCGAAGACAAAGGTCAATTCGGCGCCGACTCCCTGAGCAGAGGCATCGTTCCAGTAGGTGGTCGCATCACCGTCGACCAGATTGTGGGGACCGAGCTGATCGTTGAAGCTCGAAGATGCGCGAACTTCCGCTACCGCGAGCTGCACATTGACAACCGTCGTCTGGACGGTTGGGGCGGGTGTGGAGGTGGTCGTAGATGATGTGTCGGCAGCAGCTGCTTCGGGTGGATGCTCGCTCTCACCCGTCCCGATCATGACGAAAGTGATGAGCAACAAGACGCCCCCAACTATTGCAAGGGTTCGCCGTCGGAGTCGTGGCCCGTAGGTCGCGAGGGGCTCCCGATCCAGTCGGAAAGCGCACTCCTCGCAATGGACGTTCGTTGCAGGGTTCGAGGCTCCACAAACCGGGCACCGCCGACTCGAGGGGACAGGCGGGTCGCCGGTCCCGTTCCACGCGCCGCACGCACCGCAGTACGGACCCTCGCCCAGTTCTCGATGGCAACGCGCGCAGTTCATAGGCGCCGATAATGCCATAACTACGGCGCCGTGTAGTAACGAGGCGTCGGAGCGAGTACAGCAAAACCAGCCCGGACGAGATCGCCGCAGCGCGCCGAGAAACGAACTGACCCGATGCTCTCCCTTCGTCTCAGCCGACAGCAAACCTCATCGTCACAGCACGTACTGCATCACCGTCATCATCCCGGCCTCAGCGTGGTAGATGTTGTGACAATGAAGTGCCCAGGCGCCAGGGTTGTCTGTGTCCACGTCGACGGCTATGTCCTGACCCGGCAACACGATGAGGGTGTCCTTTCGTGCCCCTGGTGCACCGTCATTCCGAACCACCTGGAAGGTGTGGCCGTGGAGGTGCATGGGGTGGAACATGCTGGACCGGTTGGAGAACGCAAGCCGGACCCTTCGTCCCTCGGTCACCTCGATCGCGTCGGCCTCGTCAAAGATGCGCCCGTTGATAGTCCACCGGTAAGCCATCATGTCCCCGCCCAACTCCAGCGGGACGATGACGTCCGGCTCCCCGGTGGGGAACGCGACATCGGCCGCCGCGCGGAGGTCATCAAGAGTGAGGAGCCGACGAGAAAGTTCGGCCACCTGCAAATCTGACGGAGGAAGCTCGCCGGAACCGGTCTTGACCACGGCGAAGGTCTGGACCCCTTTCCCTTCCGCTACCGCCGCCAGGGGGAACACCCCATCGGCCAGTGTGGTGACCAGGTCGTAGCGTTCACCCATCCCGATGATGAGGGCGTCGACTTCTACAGGCTCGACGGGGAAACCGTCGCTGTGGGTGACGGTGAGACGGTGACCGCCCAACGCCAAGCGGAAGGCGGTGTCGGACCCGGCGTTGATCACCCGCAATCGAACCCGCTGCCCGGGTCGCGCTTCCACCACATGCGGGGCCTCAGAAGACCGGCCGTTGACCAGATACAGGGGATAGGTGACGTCCCCGCCGTACGATTCCTCCGTCATCTCCGATGACATGCCGCCGTCCATGCCCATCCGACCGTGGTCCATTCCCGCCATTCCGCCCTCGGTCAGGCTGGTGAGGATGCTGTCGGGATCCTCACCGATGCCCTCGGTCCAGTCGTCGAGAACGATCACCGCCTCAAGGTCATAGTCGCCCGGCTCTTGGGGATCCTCCACGACCAGTGGGGCGTACAGGCCCCGATCGAGTTGTACCCCGACATGCGGGTGGAAGAAGTAGGTTCCGGGGTGGGGGGCGACGAACTCGTAGCGGAACTCTTCCCCCGATTCGATGGGCGGTTGGGTCAGTCCGGGAACCCCGTCCATGTCGTTGCGCATGGCGATGCCGTGCCAGTGGATGCTGGTGGGCTGGGGGAGCTGGTTGACCAGGGTGGCGGCGAGAATGTCGCCCGCCCGCAGCCGGATCTCGGGACCGGGCACCGACCCGTTGTAGGCCCAGGAGGTGAGCGACGCACCGGCAATCTCGACCGGTCCGGAGGCGGCCACGAGTCGCGTCTCGGTAGGGGTGGCGCCGTTCCGGCGTCGCTGCCTCTCCCGTTCCGAGATGAGTGGGTGGGTTGGTCCAACAGCGGCCGGGGATGGCCCGCCGCAGGCCCCGACGAGGAGTCCGACTGTGGTGAGTCCGGCGGCGGTGATGAATCGCCGCCGGGTGATGACGATGCGCATGACAGAACCTCCACGATGGTGTGGCGTCTTGCTGAGGGCTTCCTCAGCAGACTGGACAGGGGCGAAGCAGCAGGGACCTGTTGCAGCGGTGAGCCTGCGGCTCGTCAGAGCTCGGCGACAATGAGCACGTGTCGCCGACCGGCTAGTGGAGGAGGTTCACCTTCTCAGGACGCAGAGCCGAAGGTAGAGGTTGGTTTCATGGCCGGCGGGAGCTATGGGTGACGGGTATACCTGAAAACGGCGCCTCAGCCGTGGTGCCTTCCTTATGCCCTGTTCAAGACGGGGCCCGAAGACGAGGAGCAGGCTCCCCACCACCCCCAGGCAGATCGCCGTCAGTCGCACAGCTGCGTCCCCGTCGCCGCCGCTCGGGTGGCTTCCTTCGGACTCGCTCATGGAGGCCTGGACCGTCCCGTGCCCCGGGATGGCGTGCATCGCGGCTACTCCAACAGCCAGCAGCACTGCCAGGAGAGCGATGTGGACGGTCTGTCGGTGGAAACGGAGAGTCGACGACATCGCCGTCATCCTATAGAGGTCTGGGAGTCACCTCGCCAGCCCCGATGAGGTGGGTCAGCGACCGGGGTGATCTGAGATCGATGCTGCCGAATGGGGTCGCTGGTCGACTCCCCGCTCCGTGTCAGTTCCGGT
>JBKHXZ010000004.1:0-13058 GCA_046565785.1 Acidimicrobiia bacterium | reverse complement strand
GGAGGTTCGGCTCAACACCGGGCTCAAGACGTTTCTGGCGCACCCCATGGTTCCACCGGATCAGGGCGGTGAGTCCGCCGAATCAGAGCGGGGGATGGGTATCCATGGAGGGTTCTTGGAAACGTCGCTGATGTTGCATCTCGCACCCGATCTTGTGCGGATGGATCTCGCCGAGCCCAACGTGCCTGACATCGACAATCGACACGTCCGGTTCGGTGGCCCGGTTACTTTCGGATGGACATCTGACGACTTCGGGTCCGGCGGCCAGATCGGCGACCCGACCGGAGCAACTGCGGAGACCGGCAGCCGGGTCTTCGAACGGACGGTGGCGGTACTCGCAGAAGCAATGGCCGAGGTGCGCGACTTCGATTTCTGAGGCTCCCCAGCCAAACCGGTGCGCCGAAACCGCGCTCTACTGCCACTGGAACCCAGGGTTTGCGTTCAGGCGAGTGCTCGGTGGAGTTGGTCGGGGAGGGAGTCGAGGAATCGTTGGCGGTCGTCGTCGTCGATGGTGTCCATCGAATAGAGCGCGATGAAGCGGCCGCTTGCGCCGAGTGCCATCTGCAGGGGAAGTCCGCGCATGACGATCCGCCGGCCGGTACCTCCACTCAGACGGTTCACGAACCGGCTGGAACCATGGGTGGTCACCGCAACGACCCGCTCCAGTCCCGCCCATGCTTCCCGCTCCAAACCATCTTCGATCCAACCCATCAGCGGGGCGGGGAGCGTTCCCCACCAGGTCGGGTAGATCAGCACCACCGCCCGAGCCCACGACAACAGCTCGAAGTCGTCGTCGGCGAAAGACCGTGGCAAATCCGCCCCGTCGTACAGGTCCACCCGGCGAACCTCGTGGCGATCGAGCGCCGACTCCACCGCATCCCGGACCGAAGCACAGAAACTGGTCGGAACCGGATGACAGAACACCA
This sequence comes from Acidimicrobiia bacterium, assembly GCA_046565785.1. Taxonomy (GTDB): domain Bacteria; phylum Actinomycetota; class Acidimicrobiia; order Spongiisociales; family ZC4RG35; genus DATHWB01. The sequence goes on along the minus strand of JBKHXZ010000004.1, from coordinate 12,132 downwards.
TCGCGACCCTCACAGCCGGCCCACCTTCGACTCGATCACCGCCTCGTCCGGGTCGAGCAGCCACTCGGTCCGAACCCGTCGAGGCGCGTTCAGGCGCATGGTCCGCAGCAAGACCCGGCGGGCGGCATCTCCGCCGTCGGCGATCACGTCGGGGCGCTGTCGCGTGGTGATCCCGGCGATGGCGCGAAGCGACGAAAGGTTGGGACGCAGCAGGTTCCTCTCGTCCAAAGTGAAAGCCACCCCCGGTACGAACGTCCGCTCCAGCCATGCCTGCAGCACCTGAGGGAGCGACCACCACCGGGTCGGAAAGACGAAGACGAGGACCGCAGCCCGCGACACCAAGGCCGCATGAGACTCGATCAACGGATCCACGATCGGGGCGTCGGTTTGATAGCGAAGACGCTCCGTGCGGCTCATCGCCACCGAAGCACCCTCAGCCACCAGGTCGATGGTCTCCACCACATACGAAAGTGCCAGAGTCCGTCGTGTCACGGCAGCGTGATGTCGCTCCCGATCGTCGTCGGAGACGGCAGCCATCACCACGAGTGCCAGTTCCACGACCCGAACCTAGTGGGATACGACTTGCCGACGGCCCCATCCTGCGGACCGGTTCGAGAACTATCGTCGCCTGATGGGTTCCACGCTGACGTTCCGCGCCGCCCGCATGCCCGATGGGTCGGTGGGCGAGATTCACGTCGTCGACGGCGTCGTCAGCGAAGAACCCGGTCCGGACGCCCCGGTGTTCGATCTCGGCGGGATGCTGCTGCTCCCGGCCTTCGCCGAGATCCACAGTCATCTCGACAAGGCGTTCCTCGCCGATCGCTTTCCCAACCCGACCGGTGATCTGATGTCGGCCATCGAGGTGATGCACACGGGATGGCCGACCGTCACCGAGGACGACATCACCCGGCGGGCAAACCGTGCGGTGCGCTCCTACCTCGCTGCCGGCGTCACGGCGATCAGGACCCATGCCGACCTCAACCCCGACGCCGGACTCAAGTCCGTCCGGGCTCTCACCCGGCTCCGTGATGAGGTTCGGCAGCTGGTGGACCTGCAAGTGGTGGCACTCACCACCTACCTGACCGGACCGGACGGGGCGACCGGCAGAAGCCTGCTGCAACAGGCCATCGATGCCGGGATCGACGTGACCGGTTCCTGTCCGCACATCGAAGAGGATCCCGCCCGCACGATCGAGACCACATTGGCGGCCGCCGCCGATGCGGGGATCGACGTCGACCTCCATCTCGACGAAGTGCTCGATCCGGACATCCAGCATCTCGACATCCTGGTCGATTCGGTGGAGCGACACGGCCTGTACGGTCGGGTCACCGCGTCGCATTGCGTGAGCCACGGACTGTTGGATCCGGCCGAACAGCGCCGCATCGCCCGCCGAATGGCCGGTGCAGGCATCGCGGTCGTGACCAACCCGAGGACCAACCTGTTCCTCCAGTCCCGCGGACGCGAACAGGCCACGCCCCGCGGCCTTACCGGGGTGGCGGCGTTGGTCGAGGAACAGGTGACGGTTGCCGCCGGATCCGACAACATCCAGGATCCGTTCTCGGTCATCGGCCGAGCCGACCCCCTGGAAACGGCGTCCCTTCTCGTGAGCGCCGCCCACCGTACTGTGGACGAGGCAACCGCAATGGTTTCCGACGCTGCTCGACAGGTCATGCGGGCGCCTCGCCCGGGTTTCGCTCCCGGCGCACCCGCCGATTTCGTGGCCGTGGAGGCCGACTCGGTACGTGAAGCCGTCGCCGAACAGCCGGTATCGCGGGTTGTGATCAGAGCCGGACGCATCGTGGCCCGGACCTCGATCGATCGGTGGATCGTCGATGACTGATCACGACGTCATCGTCGTCGGAGGAGGGCACAACGGACTGGTGGCGGCGGCCTACCTGGCGCGTGCCGGACTCGACACGATCGTGTTGGAGGCGAGGTCTTCAGTGGGCGGGTGCGCGGCGACGGTCGATGCGCTCGGTGTACGAGTCAACATCTGCAACTGTGACCATGTGATGGTGCGGGGGACGCCCATCGTCGACGAACTGGATCTCGGCCGCCACGGCCTGCACTACCTCGACCTCACCCCCCACGCTGGCGGCGTCTCCTGGGACGGCGCTGCGCCGTGGTTCGCATTCTCGGACCTCGAGCGGACGCTCGACTCGCTCGCAGTGGGACACGCCGACCAGGTCGAGGGATACCGGCGGTGGATTGCAGACGCCCTCCCCGTCGCCGACCTGGTGCTCGCCGTCACCAACGAGGTTCCCAAGCCGGGCACCGTGACTCGACGTGTCTGGGAACGGAAGGGGGCTGGGGTGGGCAGGCTCCTCGCCTGGAATCGGATGAGCGCCGAGGCGGTGCTGCGTACATACCTCACCGACGAGACAGTCATGGCGACGGTTCTCTCCACCGCGCCCACCGTGTGGGGATTGGCTCCGGACACTCCGGGAACCGGACTGGCAGCCATCAACTTCGCCATGCGCCATCTGGTGCAGCCCGGACGCCCCATCGGTGGGAGTGGGGCTTTCCCCGACGCGGTTCAGAACGCGTTCGAGGAGGCCGGCGGCAAGGTGCTGACGGAGGCATCCGTCGCCGCGGTGGTGGTGCGCCAGGGTCGGGTGGCGGCAGTCCGGCTGGAGGATGGCACGGAACTGACTGCGGCGAGGGTGGTGTGCGCGGTAGATCCCTATCGGGTGTTCGTCGAGTGGCTGGACGGTCCGTTGCCTGAAACCAAACGGTGGGCCCGGAGGAGCGGCGACCAGGGGTACGAATCGAAGATCGATGCGGTCTTGTCCGAGCGCCCACGTTTGCGGGCCCTCGACCCAACCACCGTCGCCCGGCACGGACCCATCGACCCCTTGGTGCCGACCATCAAGGTGGCGCCCCGTCTCGCCGAAATGGCGCGCAACCACCGCCTTCTCGGCGAGGGACGGGTGGGGGAGAGGCCCGTGTTGTATTTGAACGTGCCGTCGGTGCTCGACGAGACGATGCGAGACGGAAGCCGACACGTTTTCAGCCTCGAAGCCCTGTTCACCCCGTACTCCCTGCGAGGTGGTTGGGAGCAGTCGAAAGAACCCGAACGATGGCTCCACCTCGTCGCATCACTCATGGAGCCCGGGTTCCTCGAATCCATCGTGGACTGGCGACATGTGGGGCCTCGTCGGTACGAGTCGGAGTTCGGGATGCGTAGTGGCTACGCCACCTCGTTCGCAGGCGGTCCTCTGGCGGCGTTGTCGGGGCGACCCAGGGAACTCACCCGCTACCGGACCAGTGTGAAAGGCCTCTACCTGACCGGAGCCGCGACCTTCCCCGGAGCGGGAGTGTGGGGTGCTCCGGGACGAAATGCCGCCAGCGTCGTGATCGGCGACCTCGCCTAGGGCTCAGAGGAGGGGAACGACCTCGTCCCAGAAGCGGTGGAGCTGCTCCTCGGCCCATGCCATCGGTTCTCCGGCGAACTGGGGGAAGATCAGCACGTCTTCACAGCCGAGTAGATCCCGGTAGTGGGCGATCCCCTCGGCCACATCTGCCGCCGTCCCGATGATCCAGGTCTTGTTCTCGATCGATTCTTCGAGAGTCGGGATGAGGCCGGCGGGTGCAGGCTTGCCGTCCGGGCCCATGTAACCCCGTGACCAGCCGTAGGGACCGAGGAACTTCCAGAACTCGTCGTGACCTGGACGGGAGGACTCGACGGCCTCTTCCATACTGTCCGCCACGCGGACCGCCAGCACGGCGACTCGCTTCTCATGCGGCGCCAGGGTCTGAGAGTGGGTCTCCTCCCAAATCTCGCCGTACCGGTCCCAGAACCGTTTCATGAACTGGTGGTTCGAGAGCCAGAAGACACCGGTGTGTCCCCAGCGAGGCACGACTTCCAGCGTCGGTGGCGAGGTGACCGCCTGCCAGATCTCGTACGGATACAGCGGCCGCGGTACGAGAGTCAGCGTCTGAACGGTCGATCCTCGGTCGGGGATCCCGGGAGGGGGAAAGGTGAAGTAGGTGCCGTGATGGCTGAACTCGTCGTTGTCCAGCGCCTTGCGGATGACCTGCATCGACTCCTCGAACACTTCCCGGTTCAGTTGGTCGGCGGCGGCCTGATCGGGGTTGTCGTGCGAGCCGACCGAAACCCCGAACGGGCTGAGCGGCTGCAGCTCGCGAGGAACGGTGCCGCGACCCACGCCGAGGATCGCCCGACCACCCGACAGGTTGTGCAAGGTGGAGAAATCCTCGGCGAGGCGGAGCGGATGCCATTGCGGGACGATGTTGAACATGGTTCCCAAGCGGATGCGTTCGGTCTTGGCTGCCAGCCAGGTGCCCAGCTGGATTCCGTTGGGGGTCACTTCGTAGCCCTCGTACTGGAAGTGGTGTTCGGTGAACCAGTACGACTCGTATCCGATCTGGTCGGCGACGACGCCCAGATCGAGGACCTTCAGCGTGGTTTCCCACATGGTCTTTTGGTCGTATCGTCGGTCGACCGACAGGGGTGGGGCTGCACCCCGGTCGTCCATCTCCACGGTTCCGAACGTGAACACTCCGAAGCGCATCCGGCGAGTGTAGGTCGTCGCCGTGCGACGTCGACGGGCGAGGCGAACGAACCTCCAGGACGGAATCGATAGTGGAGTGTCAGTCCACCCGGGCGGCGACGACGGCGACCTCGACCTTCCACTCCGGGCGTGCGAGTGCGGGAACGGTCACCAGGGTCGACGCCGCGGTGTGGGGAAGCAGGGCAGTGTCGCGGGCGGCCATCACCGGAGCGAGTTCCTCGCCGGCCACCACGTAGGTCGTGTAGCTGACGATGTCGGCTGCGGTGAAGCCGGCCTCGTCCAGCAGCCGGCGGATCGTGCGCCACACTTCGGTTGCCTGGTCGCCGACATCCGGGGGAACGGATCCATCAGGTCTGGCGCCGACGATGCCTGCCGAATGCAGCAGCCGGCTTCCGGCCGGCGACATCATCGCAAGCTCGTAGGCGGCGGCGGGAGCGGCGACGTCGCCCGGGCGAATGGGATGATTCACGCGCCGAGCCTACCGACTGGCAAGATCCCGGTCATGGAACCTCTTCGTCTCCGAGCCGGTGAACTGGTCTTCGGCGATGTGACGCACGTGATGGCGGTCATCAACTTGTCACCCGAGTCGAAGAACTCGTCCTCGGTGGCCGCTTCCGCCGAAGAGGCACTGGCGATGGCGCGCGCCTACCGGGACGCCGGAGCATCGGTGATCGACCTGGGAGGACAATCGTCCCACTTCGAGAACCCGACCATCGACACCCGGCTCGAACTCGACCGGCTGCTCCCGGCGGTGCAGGTCCTGGCCGAGGAGGGCTTCGTCGTGTCTGTCGACACTTGGAAGCCCGAGGTTGCCGCGGCCTGTGTCGAAACCGGCGCATGTCTGGTCAACGACACGGGCGGTTTGGCCGACCCGACGATGCGTCGGGTGGCGAGCCTCCCCGGCGTGGGGGCGGTCGTCATGTACATCGAAGGGGCGAACCCACACGAGGTCGAAGAAGTCGAGATCCGTCCCGACAAAGCATCGCTCACTGCGACGTGGATGAAGGAGCGGTTGACCGAGCTCGAACAGGCCGGGGTCACAGCCACGCTGTTGGATCCGGGTATTTCCATCAACTATCGAGGCGACTACGACGCCTACACGCGGATGCAACTGGAGGTCATCCGCGGGATCGGCGAGGTGCGAGCACTCGGTAGGCCGGTGCTGGTGCCGATACCACGGAAGCGGGAGGACCATCAGGTGGCGGCCTACATCACCCTGGCGCTCGAATACGGCGCCGACATGATCCGGGTGCACGACGTCGAGATGGCGTGCGATCTGGTTCGTCTCTACGGCCGGTCGGCCGTCAACTGATCGGCTCCCCAAACGCAGCCACCTCCCGACCGGTAGCCCTTTCCAGGCCTTCGACCAGGAAGGATGGGTAGGGCTCCAGGCCGAGGAGATCGAACATGGCGATGGCCTGGGCGGCCAGATGGGAAAGTCCGTCGGCCATCGCCACCCCGCGGTCGGCCAGCGCGCGCTGAAAGACCGTCGGAGTGTTCCGGTAGATGGCGTCGTACACGACCGCATGCGTTCCCAGACGCTGCGGATCGACGGGAACGGTGTCGACGGTGGGGACCGACGAAATGACGAGATCGGCGTTGGAGGCGACGTCGTTACGGTGATCCCAGTCGATCACGGTGACACCCGCGAAGTCTTCTCGGATTCGCTCAGCCAGGACGTCGGCTCGGCTGCGAGTCCGGTTGGCGACCAGCAGGTGCTCGGCCAGGCCGCGGAGCGCATCGGTCAGCGCCGAAGCGGTGCCCCCTGCTCCCAGCACCAGCACCGTACGGTACGGGGCACGTCGCTGCAGGATCATGCGGGCGCCGATCACATCGGTGTTCTCGGCTCGTACTCGGTCACCGGGCACCAACAGGTTGGCGGCTCCGGTGCGACGCACGGTGTGGGAGGTCTCATCGGCGCTCCGCGCGGCCCAACCCTTGTGGGGCATGGTCACGTTGGCGGCGAAGACATCGCCGGATCGGATCTCATCGAGCACTGCGGGCAACTCGTGTTCCGAAACATCTCGCAGGCTGTACCTGATCGTCGAGCCAACCTTCTCGAGATAGTGATTCCACATGGCCGGCGACAGCGAATGGGTGATCCCTTCCCCGATGAGGAACATCTGTGTCATGTGCTGTCCAAGGTCTGGAGAGCGGCGAGGTCGACGATGTGGCGGCACGACACGTCAGGCATGCACTCCATCCCAGCGGGGGTGGTCGGAACGATGGTGCACCCGTCCACCGCGTGAGTCACGACTGAACGGCCGCCCAGGAAGACGAGCCCACCGTCAGGCAGGGAGGCGGGGAGGGAAGTGAGCACCCGGTCGACCGGACCGAGGCAGGGCGCGAACAGCTCCGCCACTGTCCGGTCGCTGATGACGGTGATCGGCTCGGGCAGACCGGTGGCGGCGTCGCCGATGACTGCCATCCCCCGCCGTCCGGTGGGAGTTTCGGTGGGTGCCACCACCAGGTCGAAGAGCGCATCGACCACCGAGTCGACCGGGCCGTCGCCGGATCTCACCTGCGCGAACCTCGAATACCCTTGCTGACGCTCGGCGAGGAGTGCGCGGATCTCACCCTCGGGGTCGGCTTTCTGCAACAACGGTCGGGGGGTGGGGCTGGCGGACAGGCGTCCGATCAGGATCTCGGGTTCGGCGGTGAGACAGAAGATCCGCCCATTGCGGCTGAACGACCGGATGTTGTCCGGTTCGAGCAGCATCCGGCCGCCGGTGGAGAACACGTGCCGTGTGAGGGGCGCGAGCTCGGCGGCGACATTCCGTTCGATTGCCCGGAACACGGCCTCTCCCGCTCGGGCGAAGATCTCCGGGATAGACCCGTGCCGTTCTTCGATGAGGCGGTCCGTATCCACCCACGTGAAGTCGAGTCGCCTGGCGAGGCGACGTCCAACGGTCGACTTGCCGGTTCCCATGAACCCGGTGAGCACGATGTTGCGGTCCTCGAAGTCGACCATCCGCTGCAACGTAGCGTGGGAGGTCCGGACAGGTGACGCTCCACTCAGGGAAGGGGTACGGCGTAGAGGACGATGTTGTCGGCGTAGCTGTTCTGCGAGCGGTTGAACGATCCGCCGCAAGTGATCAAGGTGAGGGACGGCTCCCCGGTCTTGGCGAACACACGATCGAACGGCAATTCGTCCTTTGCGTATTGCGCGATCTCAGTGACCACATGACGAGAGGCGGAGCCGTCGTCGTAGGAGACGGTGACGATCGCCCCGAGTTCGACGTCTGCGAGGTGGCGGAAGACCCCGTTGCGGCCGTTCCAGGCGATATGGGCCGCCAGCACAGCAGAACCGTCCTGAGTGGGTGTGGGTCCGAACCGGTACCAACCGACCTCGCGAGCTCCGGGGATCTCCATCTCGCCGTTGGGTTCGACGCCGACAGGTATCACGGGCGCATCACGCACCGATATTCCCTCGATCGTCAGCGCGACCGGAATCGGGGTGGCTGCGAGGAGCGCCTCCGGGTCGTGGATCGCCGACCCGAGTGGCACCACCGCCTCGGCCAGCGGGGATCGGTTTTCGGAGACGAGGGTGGTCGTCGGGGTGGTCGATATCGCCGAGGTCGTCGGCACGGCGACGCTGACTGTCGTGGCCGGACCTGAACCGCAGGCGGCCAGGATGATCAGCAATACGAGGGCCGGAAGACGGGACATCGGATGATGTATGTCGGGAGGGACCGTCGCCGGCCCCTCCCGATTCGTTAGGTCAGTCCTGTTCGACCCGACTGCGACGAAGTCCGAAGACCATGGCTGCTACGAGGGCGGCTCCACCGACGGCGAAGGCCGCGGTGTTCGAGTCGACCGGGCTGTTGCCGGTGTTCACCGCTGTCGGAGCGGTGCCCAGGCCCGAGATCGACTCGGTCAGGACCGTCAACGAGCCGGCCTCGAGGGAGCCGACCGCGTACACGATCAGCGACGTGCCATCGGTGATGGGCAGGTCTGCCGGCCCGATCACCACCGGTTCGGACGCGCCGGTGGGCACGACCTCGGCGGTGATGGTTCCGACTGCCAGGTCGGCGGCCGCTTCGTTCGGGTTCGCCAGGTTGGAGAACGCGACTGCGCCGTTCGCCAGCACGTCCACGGCAGGGGCGGCAGCAGTGTGGCGAATCGTCAGGCGACCTTCACCGGCGGCGATCGCCGACGTGTCGTTGGCGAACACTGCCAGGGTCGGTGTCCCGTCGGCGGTTAGGTGGGCGATGATCGTGTAGTTGCCGCTGGCGGGAAGTGCCACGTCGCCAGCGTCGATGGCCACGGTGTCGGTACCGGCGAGGCGAACCTGCAGGCCTTCCAAGGTGGCGCCGGCGAGGGCTGACAGATCCTGGGTTTCCCCGAACGCGAAGTTCTCGAACACGACCTCGCCTCCAGCGACGACGTCGACGTTGGTATCCGGGATGCCGTGGATCAAATGGATCCGGGCACCCTCCTGTGCCGAGGCCGGCACGACGGTGATGAGCATGAGTGCCGCTGCGGTGAGCAGCGTCCAGAGTTTCCGCATGATTCCCTTCCTGTGGGGCTTGGACAGATCTCATACGGAGTGGACGTCCGGACCGGATGGCAGAAACCGGGTGGAGGCGGGTTCGTTCGAGAAGTGATCCCTACGCCGTCCACCCGGGACTGCCCCCCTGGCCCGCCAGGGCGGGCCTGTCCCCCCTGTCGCTTCGCTTCGGGGGGACAGAGGGCTGGGAGATCATCCCTCAACATTCTCTCCCTCCAGCGCAGCGCTTGGGGGGAGACAGCCGAGCGTCTGCGAGGCAGAGGGGGGCGGTCTGTGATCAGGTGGACCGACGGGCTCGCTTCGCTCGCGAGTACGCCCCAGGCCCGCCGGGGGCGGGCCTGTCCCCCCTGTCGCTTCGGGGGGACAGAGGATGCTGGTTCTCGTACTCGTAGAAGCCGCGCCCGGTCTTGCGGCCGAGGAGGCCGGCTTCGACCATGCGGGTCAACAGCGGGGGAGAGGCATACAGCGGTTCTTTGAACTCGTCGAACAACACGTCGGCCACGAGCTTCATCGTGTCGAGACCGATGAAATCGGACAGCTCGAGCGGACCCATCGGATGGTTCGCACCGAGGCGCATCCCGGCGTCGATGTCCTCGCGTGACGCCACGCCCGCCTCGTACATCCTGATCCCGCCCAGCAAGTATGGGACCAGCAGCATGTTCACGACGAATCCGCCTCGGTCCTTGGCCCGGATCACCGTCTTGGCGAGTGTTTCCTGGGCGTACGTCTCGGCACGCGATGCCACATTCGGATCGGTCCGCACCGTGGTGACGAGTTCCATCAACGCCATCACCGGCACCGGGTTGAAAAAGTGCATCCCGATGACCGACTCGGGGCGGGAGGTGGAGGCGGCGAGCCGAGTGATGGGGATCGACGACGTGTTTGAGGCGAGGACAGCTCCCTCCGGCATCACAGCATCCAGCGAACGGAAGATGTCGAGCTTGAGGCTCTCGTTCTCGGTCACGGCCTCGACCGCCAGGTCACGATCCGCGAAGTCGGCGAGATCGGTGGTGAAAGAAATCCGGGCCAGCGTGGCATCGCGCTCGGCACCGTCGAGCTTGCCGCGGTCGACGGCCTTGTCGAGCGAGCGGGTCACCCGTTCCAACGAGCGTTCGGCCAGCTCGGCGTTCACCTCCATCACGAGGACGTCGGTTCCGCCCCGGGCGGCCACCTCGGCGATACCCGCTCCCATCTGTCCGCCACCGACGACTCCCAGTTTGCTGATGCTCATGTTCCCTCCCACATTGGGTGTCGGGCCTCAAGGCCGGTCTCTGTCGTTTCGTCCATCGCGTCGTCAATGAACGGCGTGGACGCCGGTTCGGAGATGACAGGCCGCGAGATGGGAGCCGCCTTCCGGCGGCGGCAACAGTTCGGGAACTTCGACGTCGCACAGTCCCCGTTCGGCGATCGGGCAGCGGGGATGGAAGTGGCATCCGGCAGGCGGGTTCAGTGGCGAAGGAATCTCTCCCTCGAGGATCTGCCGCTCCCTCCGCCGCGTCGGATCCGGGACCGGGATGGCGCTGAACAGCGCTTCGGTATACGGATGGAGTGGACGCTCGTAGAGGCTGGTGCGATCGGTGATCTCCACCACTCGACCCAGGTACATCACCGCCACCCGGTCGGAGATGTGTTCGACCACGGCCAGGTTGTGCGCGACGAAGACGAGGGTGAGGTCGAGTTCGGATTGCAGTTCCTTCAGCAGGTTGAGAACCTGCGCCTGCACCGACACGTCCAGGGCGGAGACCGGTTCGTCGGCGACGATGAATCGAGGGCGGAGGACGAGGGCACGGGCAATGCCGACTCGCTGGCGCTGGCCGCCCGAGAACTCGTGCGGATACCGGTTGGCGTGTGCCCGTCGCAGGCCGACCAGTTCGAGGATGTCGCCCACGCGCTCCTGGCGTTCGTCTTTGTCCACGCCGTGGATCTTGAGACCTTCGCCGATCGAATTGCCGATGGGAGTGCGGGGATCGAGTGAGCTGTAGGGGTCCTGGAAGATGATCTGGGCGTCTCGCCGGAAACTGTTCAACTGTTTGCCTTTGAGATGGGTGACTTCGGTGCCGTCGAAAACGATCGAGCCGGCTGACGGTTCGAGCAGCCGCACGAGCATCCGGCCGAGGGTCGTCTTGCCGCATCCCGACTCACCGACCAGACCCAACGTTTCGCCTCGGTGCACGTCCAGGTCGACGCCCGCCACCGCCTGCACCTGACCGACGACCCGTTGGAGGATCCCACCTTTGACAGGGAAGTCCTTGCGCAGCCCACGCACCTGGACGAGAGGCTGGCTGGTCATGGGTTCTCAACGCCCTCGGTCTCGTCGTACAGCCAGCACCGAACCAGGTGCCGGTCACCGACCGGAAGGAGATCGGGGGAGGTCTGGGTGCAGATCTGCAGGTCGTGTTCCACCCGCGCCTTGCACCGCGATGCGAACCGGCATCCGGGGGCCAGATCGACCAGTGAAGGCACCACACCGGGGATGGTCTCCAGCTGCTCTTTGACTTCGCCGAGTACCGGGATCGAACCGAGGAGGCCACGGGTGTACGGATGCTTCGGGTCGGTGAAGAGGGTCTCCACGCCGGCCTCTTCGACGATCTCCCCGGCGTACATGACAGCCACCCGGTCAGCCATCTCGGCGACGACACCCAAGTCGTGGGTGATGAGAACGACCGCCGTCTTCGACTCGCGTTGCAGGTCGCGCATCAGGTCGAGGATCTGTGCCTGGATGGTCACGTCGAGTGCGGTCGTGGGCTCGTCGGCGATCAGTAGATCCGGTTCGCAGGCCAGGGCCATGGCGATCATCACCCGCTGTGCCATTCCGCCGGACAGTTCGTGGGGATATGCCCTGGCCCGCCGGCCCGGGTCGGGGATGCCGACCTTGGCCAGCATTTCGATCGCCTTCTCCTCCCGAACGTCTTCGGTCATCTCCCGGTGCAGCTCGTAGACCTCTTCGATCTGCAGGCCGGCGGTCATCACCGGATTGAGTGCCGAACCGGGCTGCTGGAAGATCATCGAAATGCGATTGCCCCTCAGTTCGGCGAGTTCTCGCTTGGACATCGTGGAGAGGTCGTGGCCGTCGAAGAGGATCTTGCC
>JBKHXZ010000003.1:0-12687 GCA_046565785.1 Acidimicrobiia bacterium | reverse complement strand
CCTCGTCAGTGGGGATGACGAACTCGACGCCGGCGGCGGCGAACGCTTCCTCCTCGATCGAGTACGAGTAATCGCGGCTCCACGTCAGCGGATCCACGAACGTGACAAGAGGGCGCTTGCCGTCGCTTGTGCCCACGATGTTCTCCCCACCTCGGCGATATGTCAGACAATTTAGGATGAGATTCGTCGACCTGCGAGAACTGGGCTCGGTTAGCGTGTTCGGTGGGGGGATGAAGTGCGTGGTGGCGTAGATCAAATGTCTTATACTTTGATGGAACGAGGGAGGGTAGGCACATGGTCGTGAGAGGCGGGTCGTGAGGTACGTCGCCCCTTCGACGATCGATGAGGTACGGACTCTGTTATCCGTGCATCCCGAGGCGAGGGTGTTCGCCGGTGCCACCGACCTCCTTCCGCAGTCAAGAGCAGGTCGGCAACTCCTTGACCTGCTCGTCGATCTCAAGGGCGTCGCTCGTGCCACGTCGGTCGAGGCTGTCGATGGAGCCTGGCGGATCGGCGCGGCGACGCCGGCGGCCGACCTGGCCGGACATGCCGAGCTTTCCGAGGACTTTCCTGGACTGACTGAGGCGGTTGCTCTGATCGGGTCCAACCAGGTGCAGAACCGCGCCAGCTTGGGAGGCAACGTGTGCAACGCCTCTCCGGCCGCCGACTCCGGGGGGCCACTGTTCGTCAACGGGGCTCGAGTAGTCGTCGCCGGTTCCGGCGGATTCAAGGAAATCCCGATAGCGGAATTCATGCTTGGGCCGGGGCGTACCGCGCTCGCATCTGGCGAGTTCGTCGTCGAATTCCTCCTCGACCGCCCCGGCCCTCGAACCGCTGACGCGTACCTCCGGTTCACGCCGAGGACCGAGATGGACATTGCCGTCGTGGGTGCTGCGGCCCGCGTCATGGTCGACGCGGGCGGATCGATCGTCGATGCCCGATTGGCTCTCGCCGCTGTGGCTCCGATTGTTGTGCTGGTTCCCGGGGTCACCGAGGCCTTGGCCGGACGACCGCTGGATGAAGACGGGCTGACGGCGGTGGCGGCGCTCGCCCGAGACGCGTGCCGGCCGATCGACGACAAACGGGGGACGAAGGAATTCCGAACCCATGTAGCAGGTGTGATGACCACGAGAGTCTTGCGCACGGCGACCGAGCGAGCGAGAGGGCGGGAATGAAGACCCGAGTCACATGCATGGTGAACGGCGATGAGACTGAGATGCTCGTCGACGACGACGAGACGCTTCTCACAACGCTCCGAGATGTGCTCCACCTCGTCGGAGTGAAAGAGGGTTGTGGAACAGGGGACTGCGGCGCATGTTCAGTACTTCTCGATGACCGGCTGGTCTGCTCGTGTCTGGTCTTCGCTGCCGAGATCGAGGGCAAGGAGGTCCGCACCGTCGAAGGAATGGCCCTGTCCGGAAGTCTCCATCCGCTGCAGCAGCATTTCCTGACCGGCGCCGCCCTGCAGTGCGGGATCTGCACGCCCGGCTTCCTGATCGCCGCGAAGGCACTGCTCGATCAGAATCCGAATCCGACCGAACAGCAGGTGAGATACGCCATCGCCGGCAATCTCTGTCGCTGCACCGGGTACGACAAGATCGTACGGGCGATCCTCGATACCGCGGAGGAGATGAGGGAGGAGGTCCGATGACGACGTTGGAGTCCTACAAGTGGATCGGTACCCGCCCGGTGCGACCGGACGGGTTGGAGAAGGTCACCGGTAAGGCGCGGTTCGGTGCGGACCTGCACCTGCCCGGGATGCTCGTGGGCATCGTCCTCCGGAGTCCGCATGCCCATGCCAGGATTCGCTCCGTCGACATCGATGCTGCGATCTCGATCCCTGGCGTGAAGGCGGTCGTAACGGCGGCCGATCTACCCGAGATCAGCTCCGAGGAGGCCCAGGCGGGCGAGTCCGCCGTGGACTTCCGCGATCTCTCCCGCAACGTCCTCGCCCGCGACAAGGTGCTGTACGTGGGGCATCCGGTGGCGGCAGTAGCCGCAACGACCCGGAAGGCCGCCGAAGCAGCTGCGGCGGCGATCAAAGTCGAGTACGAGCCGCTCCCACACGTCCTCACCGTCGATGAAGCCCTGGCGCCGGATGCTCCGATCCTGCACGAGGATCTGCGCACCAAGGGCGGGTCCGGCTCGGATGTCGGGCCGACCAACGTCGCCAAGCGGGTCATCTTCGAACGGGGAGAAGTCGAGGAAGCATTCGCCCGGGCAGATCTGGTCATCGAGAGGGAGTTCCTGACTCGGCCGGTGCACCAGGGATACATCGAGCCGCACGCCGTCGTGGCCGACACCGGCGACGACGGTCGTTCCACCGTCTGGTGCTCCTCACAGGGGCACTTCCTGGTGCGGACGCTCACCGCCAAGGTGCTCGGGTGGGATCCGTCGCGGCTCCGGGTCGTGCCGGCGGAGATCGGAGGCGGCTTCGGGGGGAAGACGACGATCTACCTCGAGCCGTTGGCGGTCCTGTTGTCAGCCAAGGCCGGCCGTCCCGTGAAGCTCGTGATGGGCCGGGAAGAGGTCTTCATCGCGACCGGGCCAGGTCCCGGCGGACGGGTTCGGATCAAGCTCGGTGCCACGTCGGACGGCAAGCTGGTCGCGGGCGAGGCGTGGATGGCGTTCGACGCGGGAGCGTTCCCGGGGTCTCCGGTCGGCGCAGCCTGTCAGACGGTTTTCGCCCCTTACGACATCGGTGATGTGCGAATCGAGGGATTGGACGTCGTCCTGAACATCCCGAAGGTGGCCGCCTACCGGGCTCCAGGTGCCCCGCTCGCCGCGTTCGGTACCGAGTCCGTGCTCGATGAGATCGCCGACACCTTGGGCCTGGACCCGATCGAACTCCGGATGGGTAACGCGGTCGAAGAGGGCATCGAATCAACCTACGGGCCTGCGTTCCGGCGAATCGGATTCCGTGAGACGCTGGAAGCGATCAGGCAACACCCGCACTATTCCCTTCCGCTCGGACCCAACCAGGGTCGAGGGGTGGCCTCCGGTTTCTGGTTCAACGCGGGGCTCGACTCGTCGGCGACGGTCAGCGTGCACGAGGACGGGACCGTGTCGGTCCTCACCGGCTCGCCGGATATCGGCGGGAGCAGGGCGTCGATGGCCTTGATGGCGGCCGAGGCACTCGGGATCGACGTCGCACGGGTGCGGCCGTCCATCGTCGACACCGACACCATCGGGTATACGGACGTGACAGGTGGCAGCCGCGTGACGTTCGCCACCGGGATGGCCGTCGTCGAAGCCTGTGGCGACATCATCGCCGAACTCAACCGGCGGGCCGCCGTCACCTGGGGAATGGGCGCCGACGAGGTCGAGTGGGTGGACGGACAGGCTCAGGCGAAAGACGGATCCCAGCCGCCCCTGACTCTCGCGGACATCGCTGCGACGGCGTCGAAGACGGGTGGGCCGATCGCGACCACCAAGTCGTTGACTGCTCGGGGAGTGGGGGTGGCTTTCTCGACGCAAGTCTGTGACGTGGAAGTCGATCCCGACACCGGAGCGGTGAAGGTCCTCCGATACACCACGGCGCAAGACGCCGGGCGGGCGATCCACCCGAGCTACGTGGAGGGCCAGATGCAGGGCGGTGTGGTCCAGGGCATCGGCTGGGCGCTGAACGAGGAGTACGTGTTCGACTCTGACGGCAGGATGGAGAACCCGTCGTTTCTCGACTACCGCATGCCGGTCGCCTCGGATCTCCCGATGATCGACACCGTCATCGTCGAAGTACCCAACCCCGGCCATCCATTCGGGGTGAGAGGTGTCGGGGAAGTCGGGATCGTGCCTCCGCTGGCGGCGATCGCCAACGCCATCGAAGCTGCGACCGGCGTTCGGATCAGAGAACTGCCGATGTCGCCTCCCCGGGTCTTGGGCGCGTTGCTGGCGGAGCGGTCTCAAGGCGCTCGTCCACCTGTCGGGTGAACTGCGCCGCCGGGCGGCGGGGAAGTCGACCGTCGAAGTCGATGCCACCACGGTCGGGGAGGTCATCCGGGAACTGACCAGGCGGTTCCCCGATCTCGCCCCTGTCTTGGACGAGTCGCTGAACGTCGCACTCGACGGTGAGGTGGTTCCCAATGCCGAGTTCATTCGGGTGGACGCAGGTACGGACATTCACTTCGTGCCGGCGATCGCCGGCGGCTGAACCCATGCAGACGTTCCGTCGCCCGGCCGGGTATCGGACACCGAGAGGATGAGGAACATGCCCGATAGCGACCGACATGGGGCCACGCGATACCCGCAGGGAATCCTGAAGGGCGTGAACACCCCGTGGACCGAGGACTTCGAACTGGACGAGGACATCTTCGTTGCTCATACGGAGCGACTCGTGAACCTCGGATTCAGCCATCTCTACGTGATGGGAACCGCCGGCGAGGGTCACAACGTCGGAGACGATGCGTTCCGCCGCATCGTCGACGTATTCCTGGACGCGACCGATCGTCCTGGCCTGTTTCCCCAGGTGGGCGTCATCACGCTGTCCGTGGAGCACATGATCGAGCGCATTTCCTACGCGCATCGTCGGGGGGCGCGGATGTTCCAGATCGTGCTCCCCTCCTGGGGACCGATGGAGCAGTCGGAGAAGCGAATCTTCTTCGAGGCGGTTTGCGGTCGGTTCCCGGACGCCGAGTTCCTCCACTACAACTACCCCTACGGCGTGAACACCATGTCACCGGCCGACTACGAGATGGTGTGTGAGAGCGTCGGTAACCTCGTTGCGACGAAGACGAGCACCATGGACATGGGGTTCATTCGTGGGGTCATGCAACGGGCAGGGGTGTTGCAGCACTTCTTCCTGCAGGGACCGTTCCCGTACGGCTGTGTGTACGGGGAGTGCTCGCTTATCAGCAGCCTTGCCCCCGTCTTCCCGAACACCAGCATGGCCCTGTTCGAAGCTGGGCGGGACGGCGATCTTCACCAGGCGTTCGCGATCCAGAAGCGGCTGCTGGAGGCGGCCGAAGGGCTGTACTCGGCCGTGAAGCGGCGTCACATCGACGGTGCCTTCGACAAACTCACGTCGTGGCTCGTGGATCCCGAGTTTCCCCGTCGGCTGCTCCCGCCGTCCGAACCGATTTCCGACGAGGCGGCGGCGGCAGCCCGGAGATATTTCGAGACCGAATGCGCGGATCTGTCGTGAAGGCGGTCACCCGGACATACGATCCGGATCGCCTCGTCGACTTGGTCTCTGCTGTCTTTGAGGCGGCAGGAGCCTCCCTCCCGACTGCACGAACCGTGGCTGGCCTCCTTGTCTCGGCAGAGCGTATGGGACACCCGTCGCACGGGGTGCTTCGGGTGCCCGACTACGTTGCACGCGTCGATGCGGGAAAGCTCGATCCGGCTGCCGAGCCCGTGGTGGTCCGTGAGATGGCGACGTCGGCGCTGGTCGACGCCCGTTGGGGGTTCGGGCAACTCGGGGCGATGGCCGCGACGGACTGGGCGGTCGACCACGCGGGTAGCGGCGTCGCCGTGGCCGGCGCACACAACCTGAACCACATCGGGAGGCTCGGTGACTTCACCGAGGCGGCCGCACGGCATGGGATGGTCGCGATCGCGATGGTCGGTGGAACGCCCTCCGGAGCCACTGGCAACGTCGCTCCCCACGGGGGGCGGGAGCCGATCTGGGGAACGAATCCGATCGCGATCGCCATTCCCGGTCTCGACCGCATCTTCTCCCTCGACTTCGCAACCTCGGTCATCGCCGGAGGGAAGGCCAAGGCAGCCCTTGCACGCGGGGAGATGCTCGACGACCAGTACCTGATCGACACCTACGGGCGGCCGACGAACGACCCGAGCGCGATTGATGCGGGAGGAGCTATCCGCCCGTTCGGGGGTCACAAGGGATATGGGCTCGCCTTCGCCATCGAGCTGTTGGCGGGGGCCCTGGTCGGGACGACGGCGCCCGACCTGGCGTACGGTTCGATGCACAACGGCTATCTCGTCATCGTGATCGATCCGGCGACCTTCGGGGACGCCGGAAGGTTCGGGTCGGCGGTCGAGGAATTGATCGACCGCGTGAAGGCCACCGCGCCGGCATCGGGCTTCGAGGAAGTCATGTATCCCGGGGAGCCGGAGCAGCGACGGATGGCTGCCGCGACAGGTGTCGAGGTCCCGGAGTCGGTGATCGAGACCCTCAACGGACTTGCCACCCGCTTCGGGCTGCAGTCGGACTGGTGATCTGACTCGGTCACGCTCAGTCTCGGTCGAGATGTGGGCGGTGCATGAGCTCGTGTTCCTGCACGAAGTCCCGCCAGGCGGGTCGTCGCCGCGGATGATCCACGTCGAACGCGACGTAGTGATCGCGTACGAGTGTTTTGGCGTGGCCGAACACCTCCATCCGGTCGATCAGCTCGAGATCGGAGAGGTCGAGACGGCGATGCTGTTGGAGGTGCTGGTCCCAGGAGTGGAGCATGAACACCTCGCTCACCCGGCGCAGGTCAGTGGCACTTCGGTAAGCCGCCCAGTGGTACGCACCGGTGCGCAGGCGCATGCGACGGAGCTCGGCCAAGAATTCGACGAAATCGTCGAATTGTGCCTCGTCGAGGGTCCACGTGTTCACAACCATCACTGCCTCCTGCCGCGAATCGGTATCCGGGAGCTCGTCGACCGGCTCGGGAACGACGGGCGGCTCGATTCGCTCCAGTACCGGCAACGGCATGCGGAAAGCCAGCGCCCCGATCGCCACCACGCCGACCGAGAACACCACCAGCGACCCATCCGCGCCGATCAAGCCCCCGAGGCCACCCGCTGTCACCGAACCGAGGGGCACGAAGCCGAACACCGACAGGACGAAGGCACCCATCGTGCGGCCGCGGACCCAGTCCGGCGTCAGCATCTGGTACGTGCTGATCAGCGTGGAGAGGATCCAGGTCCAGAGCAGCCCGGCTGTGGCCACCGCGGTGGCAGTGAGTCCCACCGATCGGGAGACGCCCGCGACGATTCCGGCGAGGCCGAACATTGTGATGCAGGACGGCACCATCCATCTTCCGATGAGGCGCCCGGCGCGTGCCCGCGTCAGCCCCCCGACGAGGGCGCCGGCGCCGAACAGGCCGAGCAGGATCCCGTACATGGACGAGGTTCCACCGAGCACGTCACTCGTGATGTTCGGCAACATCGCTCGGAGCGCCGCGGCGGTGAACCCGAACAACGAGCCCAGGAGCATCAGCCACAGGTAGTCGTTACTGAAGCGCAGGTACCGCAACCCGGTGGCGATGGCGACGGCCATCGAACCCCGCTCTTGGCTCCATTCCATCGAGCGGGCAGTCGCCATGGTCGTCAGCAGCCACGCATACCCCAGTGTGGCAGCGGCGAAGGACCAGCCCGGACCGACCGTCGCCACGAGGACACCACCGAGCGCGGGACCGGCGGCAGTGGCGACACCGCCCGTTGCCGAGTTCAGGGAAACTGCACCCGGCACCAGGCTCGTCGGAACGAGCGAAGGAACGATCGCTTGCCACGACGGATTGAAAAATGCCACTCCTACGCCGATCGCCAGGCCCAATCCGACCAGCCGTCCGGGCGTGAGCTCTTCGACTGCCCACAGCACCGACATCGTGATCGACGCCGCAGCAAGGACGGACGAGGCGACGATGAGGACCGCGCGACGGTCGAAGAGGTCGGCGGCGGCGCCGGCCGGAAGGGACAGCACGAGCAGAGGGAGTGTGGGGGCGCCGACCATCAGGCTCACCCAGAACGGCGACCCAGTCATCTCGAGGATCAGCCAGGACGAGGCCACGACCTGGATGAGGTGACCGAGGTTGAACACGATCAACGCAAGCCATAGTCGTCGGAACGTGGCGATCCGGAGTGGAGCCATCGATGACTCGTCCGTTGCCAGTGGCATGGGGTCAACTCGCATGGTGGGTTACCGAGGAACCTCCGGCACCGCACACTAGGAAATTGTCTGGCTTTTGACCAGGATCCGCGATACTGGCGCCGTGATGTATGGGCCGATGTCGACCAGACGCATGGCACTCCGGGCCGCGCTCTTCGACGGTGTCGCCGATCGAGTGACCCCGGATGCCGTCGTCGTCATCGACGGCCAGCACATCAGCTCGGTTGAACAGACCAGCATGCCGGGCGAACTTCGGTTCGACGGTGCGACTCTCATCCCGGGGCTCATCGACTGTCACGTCCACTACCTGTTCGACCCCGACATTCCGGCGGGCAACAGTGTCGTCCTCGCCCAGCACATGAGCCCGTCAGAGGTGGTGCTGGTCGGTGCGAGGAATGCCGCTCGTGCGCTTGCAGCGGGGGTCACCACGGCGCGATCCGCAGGAGCGCCACACGGTCTCGACGTAACCCTCGCCCGGGCCATCTTCCGAGGCGACGTTCCCGGGCCACGACTCCTGTCTGCGGGTCGAGCGGTCACGATCACGGGTGGTCACGGAGCTCCGTTTGGAATCGAAGCCGACACCCTTGGAGAGATGCGCCGCGCCGTCCGGTTGCTCGTCGCCGCAGGAGCAGACGTCATCAAGGTGGTGGCGAGCGAGGCGGCCATGAGGACCGATGGGCTGGCGGGGATTCCGGAGATGACTCAAGAGGAGCTTTCCGCCGTCGTTGCAGAGGCGCACCGGCTGCGGCGCCGGGTCCTGGCACATGCCCAGGGCCCCGAATCGGTGCAGGCGGCGGTGGCGGCGGGAGTGGACAGCATCGAACATGCGTTCATGGCGGATCGCGCAACGATGGAAGTCGTCGCCCGATCGGGCGTCGCCCTGACCCCAACGCTGGTGGTCACCGACACCTACGCGGTGCTCGAAGGACTCACCGACGAGCAGAGGGAGCGGCAGAGGGAGCTCTCCGGTCTGCACCGCGCCAGCGTCGAATGTGCGATCGAACTGGGCGTGCCGATCGTCACCGGCACCGATTGCGGACTCCGCGGGATCGGCCCGGATCTCCTGTCCCGGGAGATCGAGCTCCTCGTGGCGCATGGACTCGACCCGGCGAACGCGCTTCGAGCTGCCACCTCGCGCGCAGCGCGCGTATTGGGAGTCGACGCTGAAGTCGGGAGTGTCGAGCCGGGCAAGTTGGCGGATCTCGTGCTGGTCGAAGGCAATCCATTGCACGATCCAACTGTCCTCCGCAGACCGCTGGCGGTGATTCGCGGTGGCCGGATCGTGTTCGAACGAACCGGTGGCATGTTCGCTGTGGGCGATGTTTGACACCACCTGTGGCACAGGCCACGATACGTCAGACATTTGAGAACGATCGTCAGGCGACTGTCATGTCCTCGAACTCATCACCGGATCGCGGACCCCGGCTCCCGGACCGGGGGATGTCGCGGAGCGATCTGACGAGCGCGCTCACCGAAGCCGCAGCGAACGACGTAGATTGGCGGGGCCGTATGGCCTCCGGGGTCAACTACTACCCGTCGCCAGAGGTGGAGGATGTGGCCAAGGAGGCCTATCTCCGATTCTTCTCGACCAACGCGCTCTACCGTGGGTACTACCCCGGCGTGGCACGCTTCGAGCAGGACATCGTCGACATCGCCGCGGAGCTTTTCCACGGGCCAGATGCGACCGGAAGCGTCACCTCGGGCGGAACCGAGAGCATCCTCACGGGGGTCAAGTCGGCCAGGGACAGGGCGCGACAGACCCGTCCAAGGGTGGACCGCCCCGTGATGGTCGTTCCCGCGTCGGCGCACCCGGCGTTCTGGAAGGCGGGGCATTACTTCGGCCTCGACGTCCGCAAAGTTCCGCTCGACGAGGAACACCAAATCGACCTCGATCGGTATCGGGCGGCGATCTGTGACGACACAATCCTCCTCGTCGGCTCGGCGCCGAGCCTCACCCTCGGAATGGTGGATCCGATCCCCGTGATGGCGTCGTGGGCGGCGGAGCGAGACATCAACTTCCATGTCGACGCATGTGTTGGAGGTTGGTTCCTCCCCTTCGCTGAGGAGATCGGTGAGGTGTTTCCGACGTTCGACTTCCGCACGCCGGGAGTCACCACTCTCTCCGCCGACCTCCACAAGTTCGGCTACGCAGCCAAGGGCGCATCGGTCATCATGTCCCGCGACCCCGAGATCTACTCGCATCAGGAGTTCCGATTCGGGGCACCTGAGCGGAATGCAGATTGGTACGTCACCCCCAGCATCACAGGAACCCGTCCTGGGGGCGCTATCGCCGCGGCATGGGCCGTGCTCCAGTTTCTGGGTAGGGACGGGTACCGACGCGTGACGCGCGAGGCTCTCGAATTCATACGGTCGCTGCAGCGGGGCATCGATGCGATAGACGGCCTACGAGTTCTCGGACAGCCGGCAATGACCCTTTTTGCCTTCACCTCCGAGACGCTCGACGTCTTCGCGATCGCGGCGGGCCTGACCGAACGAGGATGGCTGGTCTCGCGTGACACGTGGCCGCTCCCTGCCATCCGGTTCATGCAATCTCTCGGTCACGCCCCATTGGTGAACCGGTATCTCGCTGACCTGGACGACGTGGTGGCGGCGGTCCGGTCGGGGAATGTGACGGCGACGACCGGACGAGCCGACTACACGTGAAGCCCGTGGGTCTCGGCGAGCCGGCGCCCGATCCGTCGGAGAAGATCCTGTTGCGAGGAGGCGTCGTCTATGACGGCACCGGATCACCGCCGTTAGCCGCCTCCGTTGCAGTGGCCGGCGGACGAGTGATCGGTATCGGTCGCTTCGACACCGACGGATGGCAGGTGGTGGATGTCGACGGTCTCGCGATCTCCCCCGGCATCGTGGACATGCACACACACTCCGACGTGTCGGTGCTGTCTCATCCCGCATGCGTGAGCGCGATTGGCCAAGGCATCACCACCCAGGTCGTCGGACATTGTGGCTTTTCGGCAGCACCCACAGACGCGCGCACCCGGCGGACCCTCGTCGAGGAAGAACCGGTCTTCGGGTTCCCGCATCCGGAAGAATCCGGTCTCTGGGGTTGGGATGACGTCGACGGGTACCTCGCAGCGGTCGAGGAGTCGATGCCGGCGACGAACATCGCCACGCTCACCGGGCACAACACGATTCGCCGACTTGTCCTCGGTTCGGAGGAGCGAGGTCCGACTCCAGACGAACTCGATCTGATGGCGAAGCATGTCTCCGAGGGCCTTCTGGAAGGTGCCGTTGGATTCAGTACCGGGCTCTCCTACGCACCAGGGATGTACGCCGACACCCACGAACTGGCGGTGCTGGCTCGACAAGCCGGGACCTTCGGTCGGAGGTATCACACCCACATGCGCTACGGCGACCTGACCACACGCGAGTCCCTGCTCGAGGCGATCGAGACGGCGCGAGTCGCGGACGTGGCCCTGAACGTCTCTCATCTGTATCCGGGCCGCAAGGATCCTCATGACGAGGCCGGACGACTCCTCGATCTGATCGAGGGTGCGGCTCGGGACACCGAAGTGACTTTCGACCTGACCCTGTTTCGACGGGGCGGGGGTGCGTGGCTCCAGGGGCTCCCGGGATGGGCCAGAGCGGGCGGCCTGGAAGCGACGCGCGCCCGCATCTCCGATCCCGGCGATCGGCGGCGCATGCTCGACGCCGTCGGCTCTCGGGACGATTGGGACGATCAACTCGTGGTGAAGGTGAACAGCCCACGGAACTCCCACCTCGTCGGCCGGTCGATCGGGGAGATCGCCCGCGAGCGTGGCAAGGATCCGGCATCGACGGCGCTGGAACTGGTCACCGAGGATGGCCAGTTCTGGATAGCGCCGACCATCAAGCGTCAGGAAGACCTGGACCTTCTCCTCGCGCATCCTGCATGCGTCCCGGTTACCGACGGGATGGCGGCTGATCCGGTCGCTCACGCATCGCTCGGACTCATGCCCAATACGTTCGGCACTTTCGCCCTCCTGTTCGGGGACTACGTCCGGCGGCGTCGGGTTCTCACACTGACGGAGGCGATACGTCGAGTGACCTCACTGGCCGCCGATCGAGTGGGACTCGACGACCGAGGCACTCTCGTCGCAGGAAAGGCGGCCGACATCATCGTGTTCGATCCCGAGGAGATCGACAATCGCGCCACGGACCATCGCCCGGGTCAACGCCCGGCAGGAATCCGCCATGTCATTGTGAACGGACGATTCGCCATGTTCGACGGTCAATTCACGGGAGACCGCGCAGGACGGGCACTGCGATGAAGGGTTGCGAGAATGCCGAGATGACCGGAGCGAGACGATGACCGATTCTTCCCTGGGACTTCCCATCGAGGCGGTGCCGACTCCGTCGCTTCTCCTCGATCTCGACGCATTCGATCGCAACGTTCGCAAGATCGCTCACTATCTCGACGAGCGGGGTGTTGCCTGGCGTCCTCATGTGAAAGGGCACAAGAGCCCCATCCTCGCCAATCGGATGGTCGAGGCGGGAGCGATCGGGGTCACCTGCGCCAAGGTCTCAGAGGCGGAAGTGATGGTGGCAAGCGGCATCGACGAGATCCTCATCGCCAATCAGCCGGCGACCTCCGAGGCGTGGGAACGGGTGGCGCGCCTCCAGGGCGCGGCATCGGTGGCCGTCGCCATCGACCATGCGGCCCACGTTCGACTGGCCCGGGAGGCTGCATCCGGGTTCGGTGTCACCATCCCACTGGTCATCGAAGTAGAGATCGGCATGAATCGCGCCGGTGTCCGCTCGACGGCTCAGGGAGTCGATCTCGCTCGCGAGATCGTCGACGGCGGGCAGGTGTTGGCAGGCGTGATGGGGGATGAAGGTCACCTGCTGACGGC
>JBKHXZ010000002.1:0-7938 GCA_046565785.1 Acidimicrobiia bacterium | reverse complement strand
CCCTCACCGACCGGACCTAGACGGGCGAAGGCCCCCCTGGCCCGGCTGGCGCCGGGCCTGTCCCCCCAACGTCGCTGACGCTCCTGGGGGGACAGAGGCGGCGGGGATCATCCTCAGCATTCTCTCCCCCCAGCGCAGCGTTGGGGGGAGACCGCCGAGCGCAGCGAGGCAGAGGGGGGCGGTCCGCGCGAGGCCTCGGATCTTTCCTGTCACACCTCCGTGCCATGTTCGCCGGATGGCTAGACCAAGGCATTTTCGCGAAGCACATGAGTTCGCCCAGGAGTTGAGGCTCTCCATGTCGTGGTCGGAGAGGCGACTGTGGCAGGCGATCAAGATGAAGCAGCTGGGTGTCCGGTTTCGACGTCAGGTGCCGGTCGGTCCGTTCGTGGTGGATTTCGCCTGTTTGAATCCGAAGATCGCGATCGAGGTGGATGGCCGCAGTCACGACTACGTGGACGAAAGCGGTCGTACTCGCTTTCTGCAGCGCCGGGGTTTCGTGGTGATTCGTTTCGACAACGAGGACGTGCGGGACGCCCTCGAGTGGGTGTGCGACCAGATCCGAGCGACCATCGCCGACGCCCTCCTGATGCAGAACCAAACCCGTGAATGCCCTCCCTGGCCCGGCTGATTCATTTCTCCCCCAGCCAGGCAAGCCTCTCGTGAGGGGGGCAGTCCGCGCGAAACACGAATGTTTGCGAAGGGTCCTCTTTGGTTCTCTCCCCCCAGCGCAGCGTTGGGGGGAGACAGCCGAGCCGCCAGGCGAGGCAGAGGGGGGCCGTCCGCGCGAGGCGGCCGGTGCTACGACGGCGGTGACATTCCCAGGGCACCAAGCCTGTGGAGCTCTCGGTCACGCAGGCCCGCCGTGGCAGGCGCAGTTGGTGGGTGGGTGGGTTACTGGTAGCCTTCTTTGTGCCTCGGCGCCGCTCGGCGCGCGCCGGGAGTAATCCTTCGGAGGTAACGAACCCATTTATGTCTGAGAACGAGTCCGCGCCGCGCGACGACGAAGTCGTCGACGAGACGCCCGAGACACCTGCGGCCGATGAGGCCGTCGAGGTGGAGGCCCCTGAGGCCGACGCACCTGCCAGCGACGATGCACCTGTCGATTCCCCGGTAGCCGAGGAAGTCCCGGCATCCGAGGAGACACCCGCGCCCGCCGAGGCCGAGACCGCAGAGGTCGAGGCCCCCGCAGCCAGCGAGGATGCCGGCGAGGCCGAAGCCTCGGAGGGGTCTTCCACTCCGCCCGGGCCGACCGCGATCGTCGCCCCTGACCTGTCCGACCTTCCCGACGAGATCATGGACGATTTCGAGGCGGCGATCGCCGCCACCGTGTTGGAGTTCAAGGAGGGCGACATCGTCGAGGGGACAGTGGTGAACGTCGATCAGGACGGCGCCATGCTCGATATCGGGTACAAGTCCGAAGGTTTGATCCCCACCGAGGAACTGTCGATCCGCAAGAACGTCGATCCGAAGGATGTCGTCTCTGTCGGCGACCGGATCGAAGCTCTGGTGTTGAACAAGGAGGACGACGAGGGTCGTCTGATCCTGTCGAAGAAGCGTGCCCAGTATGAGCGTGCGTGGGGTCGCATCCAGCAGATCACCGATTCGGGTGAGACGGTGAAGGGCACCGTGATCGAAGTGGTGAAGGGTGGTCTGATCGTCGATATCGGCCTGCGCGGCTTCCTACCCGCCTCGCTGGTCGATCTGCGTCGGGTACGCGACCTGGATCCGTTCATCGGCACCGAGATCGAAGCCAAGGTCATCGAACTGGACCGGAACCGCAACAACGTGGTCCTGTCCCGCCGGGCCTACCTGGAGGAGGAGCAGGCTGAACAGCGCACCGCTTTCCTCGACGGTTTGGCGGAAGGCGAGGTCCGTGACGGCACGGTGTCGTCGGTGGTCAACTTCGGCGCTTTCGTCGATCTGGGCGGCATGGACGGCCTGGTCCACGTTTCGGAGCTGTCCTGGCAGCACGTCAATCACCCTTCGGAAGTGGTGAAGGTGGGCGACAAGGTCACCGTCAAGGTGCTGGAAGTCGATTTGGACCGTGAGCGCATCAGCCTGTCGATCCGCCAGACCCTGGAGGATCCGTGGGTGGTGTTCGAACGTGACCACGAGGTCGGCCAGATCGTGGAGGGCACGGTCATCAAGACGGTGCCGTTCGGTGCGTTCGTTTCGGTGACCGACGGGGTCGAGGGTCTGGTCCATGTGTCGGAGATCGCAGTTCACCGGGTGGAGTCGCCCGAGCTGGAGCTGTCGATCGGTCAGAAGGTGACTGCGAAGATCACCGAGTTGGACGACGAGCGTCGCCGGGTGAGCCTGTCGATCAAACAGGCCCTTCCGGATTGGAAGGAGCGCGAACAGCAGGTGTCGGCCCCGTCGTCGTCTGGTGCGGCACCGTCCGGCGGTCCGCGTAAGCGTCCGCCCCGCCGCGAGTTCGAGCGGGAGTTCGGTCCGGAGGCCGAGGAGCGTCCGCCGGTGGCGGTGGACGCCTCGCTCGAGGCGATCTTGCAGGAGTTGAAGGAGCGGGGGATCGGGCGCCGCTGAGGCGTCCGACCCTGTTTCGATCCTTGATCGCAGGCGTCGTTCCTGCGACGCTTGCCTCACATTCGCCCTCAAGTCGACTCATGAGGCCGACGATGACGTGTCGACGGTCGTCCAGCCTGTATCGTCTGAGGGCCGGATCGGGCTTTGTTCCGTTCCGACAACCGAAAGACATACACGCGGGCGAGCTCGACGGGGGCCGTTGCTCCGTTGGCGCGATACGGACGAGGGGTCCGGATCGTTACCGGAGTTGAGCAAATGAGGAGCATTGATGGGTAGGAGAGCGTTGGTCTTGGTGGTGGCGCTGGTTCTCGCCGGTGTGGCCGCCTTTTCGATCTTCCAGTACCTGACGAACATCGAAGAAGAGTTGAAGGCAGGTCGGGAGGAGATCATCGTCTTCCGGGCTGTCCAGCAGCTTGCGGAGGGCACGGAGGGGAGCTTCGTTCTCCAGAACGAGGGCGTCTTGTTCCGGGAGTCCACCGAACAGCGTGAGGACATTCCCGCCGACGCCATCACTGTTCCGGTCGCCGGCGACCGGTCGACCTTGCAGCAGGTGCTGGAGGGTCGGGTGGCTGCCGGTCCGATCTCCCAGAACAGCGTGCTGACCCAGTCTCAGTGGGTGGAGTTGACCGTCGAGATCACTCCGCTGGCCGAGCTGCTGGCCGAAGGCACCCAGGCGATCACGATCAGCCCGGGGGCGATCCAGGGTGTGAACGGGTTCGTCCAGCCGGGCGACCGGATCAACGCCATCATCACCCTCGACATCGATTTCGCGCTGACCGCCCTGGCCGAACAGGCCCCCGATTTCGGGATCCCGGTGGAGGAGGAAGAGGAGGCTGGCACCGAGGAGGATGTCGTCACCGTCACTTACACCCGCTATGTCCTGCAGGGTCTGCGGGTGATCGCGGTGGGCACCGACGTGCGCCCCGATCCGAACGCTCCGCCGGTGGTCGACGCCGAAGGCCAGGCCACCGAGGCTCAGGTGCAGCAGGAGGGCGAGGCCGCCGCCGCCCAGGCTTCCACCGTGTTCACTTTGGAGGTGACCCCGGATGTGGCCGAGCGGCTGGTGTTCGCCCAGCAGGCCGGCGCCCTGTACTACACCCTCGTCCCTCCGGATTTCGTGGAGGTGGATACCCTCGGTGTGACCATCGAGAATCTGTTCGAAGGTGACCTCGTACAGGACATCTTCGGGGGCTGAGAGGATTTCCGTGTCGCTGACCGAGAACAATCTCCTCGTCATCGACGAGGACGACGACTTCATCGACGAGGCCAAGCAACTCTTCGATGGGGGGCTGCCGACGGCGCGCTCGATCAACGACGCCATGAACGCCATCGAGGGCGGAAACCTGCGGATGGTGATCCTCGGTCCGTCCTATGCCGAGGAGTCCGCCCTCGATCTGGTCCGTAACCTGCGGGCGGCCGACCCGACGCTGATTTCCCTGGTGGTGGCTGAGTCGGTGACCGCGGGCCTCCTGCGGGCGGCCATGCAGCGGGGCGTGTCGGATGTGATCGAGGCGCCGCTCACCGAGGAGAAGATCGCTTCGGCTATCAGCCAGTTCTCTTCCGACGTGCTGAAGATGCAGGCGTCCCGTCCGGGTCCGACGCCGGCCACTCCCGACGGCCCACCGCTGGGTGAGATCGTCACGGTGATGTCGGCCAAGGGCGGGTCGGGCAAGACGGTGACCGCCACCAACCTGGCGGTGCTGCTGGCCCAGCAGCCTGGGTCGAAGGTGTGCCTGGTGGACGCCGACTTGCAGTTCGGCGACGTGTGCCTGGTCTTGCAGTTGGAGCCGAAGTTCACGGTGGTGAACGCGGCGGCGGAACTGCACCGCCTGGACGAGGAGCTGCTGAATTCGATCCTCACGCCGCATCATTCGGGTTTGAAGGTGCTGGCCGCCCCGCTGGAGCCGGCGTTCGCCGACGACATCACCACTGCCGGGCTGTTGCAGATCCTCGAGCTGTTGAAGTCGATGTTCGACTACGTGGTGGTGGACACTGCCAGTCTTCTCGACGAGCTGTTGTTGTCGCTGTTGGAGAAGTCCGACCAGGTGCTGATGGTGGTGGACATGGATCTGCCGTCGGTGAAGAACGCCAAGCTGGCGTTGGAGACCTTGCGGCTGTTGAAGTTCCCCACCAACAAGGTGCGTTTGGTGTTGAATCGGTCGAATGCGAAGGCCCGGTTGGACGACCGGGAGATCGAGGGGGCGCTCAAGTCCCAGATCCAGGCGAGGATCCCGTCGGATGGGGATGTGGCGGCTTCTGTCAATGAGGGCCGTCCCATGGTTGAATCACAACCGAAGTCGAAAGTGGCAAAGGGGTTTGCTGAAGTCTTGGAACTTGTGACGGGGGATAAGGCACAAGTCGCTTCAGGCGGCGGCCTATTCCGTCGAAACTGACGAGAGGTTCGCACAAGGTTCCCTCCCGGTGAGGGAGCCGTCAACGTAACGAGGGGTCGATTCACATGGCATCGCTGTCAGAACGGGTCGCAGCGGCGAAGACCACCGAAACATCGAATTACTCCGGCCAGCGGTCGGAAGCCGTTCAGGAACTTCGGGGCCGTCTGCATTTCAAGGTGGTCGAGGAGCTGGGTCCGACGCTGTACGACCGGCAGATGTCCGACGCCGAGTTGCGGCTGCGGGTCATGGAGATGTTGGAGTGGGCGGTCGAACAGGAGCATTCCCTGCCTCTGTCCACCGCCGACCGTAAGGCATTGTTGAACGAGATCGCCTCCGACGTTCTCGGCTACGGGCCGATCGACCCGCTGCTGAACGACCCGGACGTCACCGAGGTGATGGTCAACGGCCCATACGACATCTTCGTGGAGAAGTCCGGCAAGCTGACCAAGACCGATGTCCGTTTCGTCGACGAGACCCACCTGCGACGCATCATCGACAAGATCGTCGGCCAGATCGGCCGTCGGGTGGACGAAGCCACCCCGATGGTGGATGCCCGCCTTCCGGACGGTTCCCGGGTGAACGCGGTGATCCATCCGCTGGCGTTGGGTGGTCCGTTCCTCACCATTCGGAAGTTCGCCGTCGACCCGTTCACCGAACAGGACCTGATCAAGTTCGGCACGTTCGACCAGCGCACCGCCGACTTCTTGCGGGCCTGTGTCATCGGCCGGCTGAACGTGATCATCTCCGGTGGTACCGGTTCGGGTAAGACCACCACCCTCAACGTGCTTTCCTCATACCTGCCGGGGGACGAGCGGATCGTGACGGTGGAGGACGCCGCCGAACTCCAGTTGCATCAGGATCACGTGCTCAGCTTGGAGACCCGCCCTGCCAACATCGAAGGCAAGGGGGCGATCACCATCCGTGACCTGGTGAAGAACACTCTGCGTATGCGTCCCGACCGGATCGTGGTGGGGGAGTGTCGTGGTGGTGAGGCCCTCGACATGTTGCAGGCGATGAACACCTGCCACGACGGGTCGCTGACCACCTTGCACGCCAACAGCCCCCGGGATGCCATGTCTCGTCTGGAGACGCTGGTGATGATGGCCGGCTACGACCTGCCGGTGCGGGCCATCCGTGAGCAGATCGCTTCGGCGGTCGACCTGGTGGTGCAGATTTCCCGTCTCAAGGACGGGTCTCGGCGGATCACCCACATCACCGAGATCGAAGGCATGGAGGGTGACGTGATCACCCAACAGGACATCTTCTTGTTCGACTACGGCATGGGCCTCGACGAGAACGGCAAGTATCTGGGCAAGTTGAAGGCGACCGGGATCCGTCCGTCGTTCTCCGACAAGCTGCAGGATCAGGGCATCCGCTTGCCTGGCGACCTGTTCGAGCCGGAGCCGTTCGCCCGCCGGTCGGGCCAGGACAACTATTCGATGGTCCGGTGAGAACCTTCCGGCTTGCTCTGGCGGCTTTGACCGCCCTGGTGGCGATGGTGCCTGTCGCCGCGTCCGCCCAGACGGCCGGACCGGCAGTGGAGATCGTCGACATCAACGATTCCCGGTTCAGCGACAACGGCCGGGTCACCCTGGTGGTGGAGTTCCGCAACCTGTCCGAGCCGTTGGATCCGGCCCAATTGGTGCTCACTGAGAACGGCCAGCCCATCGAGAACGCCGAGATCGACCTGATCTCGAATGTGAGTGTCCCCCAGGGCATCGTGCTGGTGATCGACACGTCGGGTTCGATGGAGGTCGAGGCGATCGAGGCGGCCAAGGCTGCCGCCCAGGCGTTCGTCGCTCAGAAACGGGCGGAGGATTTCATCGCCTTGGTGACGTTCTCGGACACCGTCGAAGTGGTGTCGAACTTCACCACCAGCCGCGGCACGCTCAACACCCAGATCGAGAACCTGGTGGCTGAGGGTGGCACGGCGATGTATGACGGGATCATCCGGGCCACCGAGCTGTTCGCTTCTTCCACCGATCAGATCCGCAAGAACATCGTGGTGCTCACCGACGGGGCGGACGAGAATTCGGTGGCGACGTTGGAGGAGGCGATCGCCGCGGTGGACGCGGTGGAGGCCCGCACCTTCGGGGTGGCGTTGCAGTCGAGCGCCTTCGACCCGGCACCGTTGCAGCAGATCGTGGCTGCCGCCGACGGCCTGTTTTTGACCACCCCCGACCCCGAACAGTTGACCGGGTTGTATGGGCAGATCCAACAGGAGCTGGGGAACACCCTGGTGGTGCGCTACAACTCGGAGCTGTCCAACCCGGGCGAGATCGAGATCGGCGTGCAGTATGCGGGCTTGCAGGCTTCGAGCGCCTTCCAGTCTTCCGGCTTCCTGGTGACGACCACGGTCCCCGCCGGCCCTACCACGACCACGACGATCCCGCTCGCCTCGCCGGTATTGATCGAGTCGTCGCTGCCACTCGACCCCGAGCTGATGCGTATCGGCGCCGCCGCCCTGATCGGCCTGACCACCGCCCTGTTCCTTTTCATCCTGCTTGGCGGCAACCGTGACAAAGCCGAACAGACATACCTGCAACGGCTCCAGGCTTACGGGCGCAAGGAGCGGCAGGAGGAGAAGAGGCCGTGGTTCCAGCGCATTCCGCTGATCGGCCGTTTCACCCGCCGGGCTGACGAGGAAGTCAAGAAACGCGGACTGGGCGGTGCCGTCAATTCCGCACTCGAGCAGGCCAACATCCCGCTCTCGGCAGGTGAGGCGATCTTCGCCGGCATTGGCGTCGCGCTGGTTCTGGGGGTCCTGACGGCGCTGTTCACGTTCAGCGTGCTGAATGGAGTCGTGGTGGCCGGGGTGTCGATTCTGCTTGTGTTCGCAATCATCAACTTCGTCGGCGGCCGCGAGAAACGGAAGTTCGAACAGCAACTCCCGGACACGCTTACGCTCCTTTCTACTTCACTGCGTGCTGGCTATTCCCTCCTACAGGCAGTAGAAGCGGTAGCGGCGGAAGCTCCGAACCCCACAGCCCGAGAGTTCAGT
>JBKHXZ010000001.1:0-3624 GCA_046565785.1 Acidimicrobiia bacterium | reverse complement strand
TACGCCGATCTGGCGATGGCCGGCAGAACCCACAATGTCGCGGCCCAGGCGGTCACCCTCGGAAAACGCTTCGCCACCGCCGGCGAAGAGATGCTGGTCGCCATCGAGGCGCTGGACGATCTGCTTGCTCGGCTGCCGTTGCGCGGACTCAAAGGACCGGTCGGCACTCAGCAGGATCTGGTGGACCTGTTCGACGGGGACGCCGCCAAAGTCGACGAGCTGGAGCGCCGAGTGGCCCGGACACTCGGATTCGAGCGTCTCATGAACTCGGTCGGCCAGGTGTATCCCCGGTCGCTCGACTTCGCCGTCGTTTCGGCGTTGCTGCAAGTGGCCGGAGCACCGGGAAGTCTGGCCACCACGATCCGGTTGATGGCCGGCCACGACCTCGTCACCGAGGGTTTCGCATCGGGCCAGGTCGGTTCTTCTGCCATGCCGCACAAGATGAACAGCCGCAGTTCGGAGCGGATCGGCGGGTTCGTGACCATCCTCGCCGGACATGTGACGATGGCCGCCGGGCTGGTGGGCAATCAGTGGAACGAAGGCGACGTGAGCGACTCGGTCGTCCGCCGGGTGGTGCTTCCCGACTCGTTCTATGCGACGGACGGCCTGCTGGAGACGACGCTGACGGTCCTCGACGAGTTCCGGGCGTTCCCGCCGATGATCGAACGCGAACTGCAGCGCTACCTGCCGTTCCTGGCAACGACCGCCCTGCTGGTGGAAGCCGTTCGCAACGGCGTGGGGCGGGAGACGGCGCACGAGCGGATCAAGGACCATGCGGTGGCTTCGGCGTTGGCGCTCCGCAGCGGGGAGTCCGACAGCAGCGACCTGTTCGAGCGGGTCGCCGCCGACCCGGTGCTCGGGCTCGATCCCGGTCGAGTAGATGCCATCGCCGCCGACCCGTCCCGTTTCACCGGCCGGGCTGCCGAACAGGTCGAGAACTTCGTCCGCCGTGCGGCGGAGCTGACCGCGGTCCATCCGAATGCGGCCACCTACCAGCCGCATCCGCTGGTCTGACCCGGCGGTAGTGTCGACATGATGCGGATCGTTCGCCGACTCATCGCAATGTGGATCGGGCTGTGGGCGGCAGCCGTGGCCGTCGGGGCGGTGGTTCGCTTCACGGCCAAGCCCCTGACCGACCCAACCGCACCATCGTTCAACCTCGTCACCGTCTTCGACGGCACCGAGTTCCGTCCCACCACTTCCATGCTGGGCTCGTCTCGATGCTTCACCATGTTCGGCGGTACCCAACTCGACCTACGACGAGCGAGCACCACCGCCAGTCGGGTGCTGTTGGATGTCACCACCGTGATTGGCGGGACCGACATCACCGTCCCAGACACCTGGAAGGTCACCGTCGAGGGGCCGACGGTGGCCGGAGGTCGCGAGGTCCAGGTACGCGAGCACGACGAATTGGCGGCGGATGCCCCGCATCTGGTGATCCACGCCCGCACCTGCGTGGGCGGCCTGCGGGTGGCGTCCCGCCCGGTGATCGCCGCCGCCGCCGGCTGAGACTTAGACGATCCGGCGGTGGCTCGCCCAACGGGCAAGCTCGTGGCGGTTGGAGAGCTGGAGTTTGCGCAGCACCGCCGACACGTGCGTTTCGACCGTCTTCACCGAGATCGACAGGCGCCGGGCCACCTGCTTGTAGGAATAGCCGCGGGCAATCTGACGGAGCACTTCCTTCTCCCGGGGTGTGAGCTGGTCGAGTTCGGGATCCACCGGCACCGACATGGTGTCGGCGAAGGCGTCGAGGACGAAGCCGGCCAACCTCGGGGAGAACACGGCGTCGCCCGCCTGCACCCGGCCGATCGCTTCGATCAGCTCCTCGGGTGAGATCGACTTGGTGACGTATCCACGGGCACCGGCACGGATCATGGCGATGACATCTTCTGCTGCATCGGACACCGACAACGCCAGGAACCGTACGTCGGCGTGGGTCTGGGCTACCTGTTCGATGACGGTGAGTCCTCCGCCCCCGGGCATGTGCACGTCGACCAGGACCACCTCCGGTGCGGTGTCCCGGATGCCTTCGATGGCGTCGTCCACGTCGGTGGCCGACCCGACGATCTCGACCGCATCCTCGATTTCGGACCGGACCCCGGCGAGGAACAGCCGATGATCGTCCACCAGGAATACCCGTGTCATTCGGCGGTCGACCTTTCCATATGGAGATGCACTTCGGTCCCTTCGCCCGGCTCGGAGACGATGGTGGCAGTTCCGCCGTGCCGCCGCATGCGGGCGACGATCGAATCGGAAATCCCCCGGCGGTCCTCGGTCACCGCAGCCGGATCGAACCCTTTGCCCTGGTCGGCCACCCACACGTCCACAGCTTCCGGCGACACCTCCGCATACACCGACACCTTGGACGCCCCTGAATGTTTGGCCGCGTTGGCGATCGCCTCCCCGGTGGCGGCCGCCAGCGGCACCACGAAATCGTCCTCCACCTCTCCCCCGGCGATGACCAGGTCGATGGGAATGTCGAAGTCGGCCTCCAGGCGGTCGACGGTCGCCTGCAACAACACCGAGAGCGAGCCCGTCCCGGCGTCGGGCGCCCGTTCGTACAGCCATCGCCGCAGTTCCCGCTCCTGGTGCCGGGCGAGGGTCAGCATCCGCTTTGGATCTTCGGTGCGCTGGATCAAGGCCAGCGTCTGCAGCACCGAGTCGTGCAGGTGGGCCGCCATTTCGGCCCTTTCTTCCTGTCGGGCCCGTTCCGACCGCTCGTCTCCCAGGTCCTTCGCCAGGCGCCACATCCAGGGGCCGAACAACACTGTCAGACCGATTCCGGTGACTGCCACCGCCAACATCGTGGCGCCCAGTTGGGGAACGGCGGACGAGCCGAACATCGCCAGGCCGGCCACCAGCAGCACGACTCCGATGATCGAACGCCGGCGGGTGGAACTGTCGCCCGGGTCGACCAACGACGCCAGGAAGTCCCGCGAGTCGATGCCACGCTGGTCGAGCAGGAAGGCGGAACCGACCACGATCGCCGCCGCCGGCCAAAACAGCCCGTCTCCCGGCCAGATGCCGACCGAACGCACGACGATCAACACCGAAAGCAGCATGGCGCCCGCCCCGACATGCGCCTGACGGCCTGCCGATGGGGCGGGTTCGATCCCGGCCTCTTCGACCGTCGGCAGGTCGAGCGTGGCCGCCCAGGCGGCGACGTACAGGATCACACCCAGCCCCCACACCAAGCTCAGCACGATGAACGCGGCACGCACGTACACCGCGGCGATCCCGGTGGTGGCGCTGATGCCACCACAGATCCCGGCGAGGATCCGGTCCTCGGAACGGCGCAGCCCGAAGGGGGCACGTGACGGCGTGGCGACTGGTGGTGTCACACTCGTATCGTTCCACCCTGCCGCCCGGCGGGCAATGAGGGAAACCCCTGAGCGGGCCCCGGGGGGTCGGGGACAGGCGGGGGAGGTTCCCGATACACGCCGCTGATCTCGTCAGGCAGGTTGGAGCCATGATGGAAACAGACACAACCCGAGAAACCGACCGTCCACTGCGGCGTTCGGCATCCGACCGGGTGATCGCAGGTGTCGCCGGAGGTATCGCCCGACGACTCGACATTCCTTCGTGGGTGGTTCGGGTCGCATTCGTAGTGCTGTCTTTCGGCGG